>CAMLMI010000210.1 GCA_946480965.1 uncultured Verrucomicrobiales bacterium
TCGCGCTGCTCGGGTTGGCCTGGGCGCAATGGCGCGGCATGAACCGCTTGGCCACCGCCGTGGTCAACGCGCAGCAATTGGCTTTGGCCGCAGAGCCGCCGCGCCAGATCGCGGCCGAGACCGCCAGCCTCCAGCTCTTCAACGCGCTCGACCGACTGGAGAAGCGGATCGGCGAGCTGGAACATTCCTCGCCCGTTGCCATGCTGGGGGCCGGTTCCCCGACCGCGCTGGGTTTGGTGGCCGGAGCCACTCCCGCCGCGCCGGGCGTGAAGGCTCTGATCGGCAAGGGGCAGGTCTTGATGAATCTCGGCAAGCACGAGGAAGCCCTGGCCTGCTACGAGAACGCGCTGGCCCAGGAGCCGAACCACCTCGATGCCCTGATGAAGAAGGCGGCGGCGCTGGAGCGTCTCGTCCGCCTGGAGGAGGCGTTGGTCTGCTACGACAACGTGCTGGCCTTGAAGCCCGACTTCACCCAGGCCCAGCTCGCGAAAGCCTCGGTGCTGAACCAGCTCGAACGCTTCACCGAAGCGCTGAACTGCTTCGAGGCCGCCATCGAACAGCAGCGGGCCACGGCCTGAACGGGAACGGCGGCGAAGGCTTCCCAATGAACGCCGCCGTCCTCCATTCTCCGTCCGCCTCCGGCCATGCTGTATTTCGACCACAACGCCGCCGCTCAGCTCCATCCCGTCGCCCGTGATACCTGGCTGGCCGCGTCGGAGCAGTTCATCGGCAATCCCTCCAGTCTTCACCGCGTCGGAGGCCGGGCCGATGCCGCCCTGACCGAAGCCCGCCATCGCCTTGCCCGGTTGCTGGGCTGCGCCGCGCCGGACCTCGTCTTCACCTCGGGCGCGACCGAGTCGGCCAACCTCGTCCTGCACCACCACGCCGCGACGCTGCCCACCGACGCCGAGATCTGGCTCAGCGGCTTGGAGCATCCTTGCGTGGCCGACACCGCCCGGAAGCTCTTCCGCCACCGCCAACGGTTCATCCCGGTCCGACCGGACGGCACGGCCGATCTGTCCTGGCTGGAGCGCGCCTTGACCGAACGTCGTCCGGGCCTCGTCGCCCTCATGGCCGCGAACAACGTCACCGGCATTCTCCAGCCTTGGCGGGAAACGTTGGCCCTGTGGCGCCGACACCAAGTGCCGTTCTTCTGCGACGCCGTGCAATGGCTCGGCCGGGAATCCGCCGCCGGGCTGGGCGATTGCGACTGGCTCTCCGGCTGCGCCCACAAAGCGGGCGGCCCGCGTGGCATCGGTTTTCTGAAGGTCCCCGGCCAAGCCCCGCTCGCTCCCCATATCCTCGGCGGCCCGCAGGAAGACGCCCGCCGCGCCGGCACCGAGAACGTCGCCGGAGCGCTGGCGCTGGTCGCCCTCTTGGAACACCGCGAACGGCAGACGGCCGATTTGGCGGAACGGCGCGGATGGAGGGAGAACTTTGCCCGGCGCCTGGTCGAACGGCTGCCGGGAACGGAGATTCTGGGGATTGTCGGCGGGGACTCTCGGGCGGCCAACCGCCCCGGTTCGGTTCAACCCGCCCCTGCCCTCTCCAATGATGGCTCAGGCGTGGGTTCCGGAGCTTCAAGCTCCTCGACCCTCTGGAATACCGTCGCCGCCATCATGCCCGAAACGGACTGCCCGAACCGCTGGCTGGTGAAACTGGACAAGCTGGGCTGCGCGGTCTCCATGGGCTCCGCCTGCGCCAGCGGCAAGGAGGAGCCGTCACCCGCGCTGCTCGCGATGGGACTGCCTCCGGAGAAAGCCTCTCGCCTGCTGCGCTTCAGTGCCGGCTGGGAAACGACCGCCGGCGACTGGGACCGGCTCCTCGAATGTGTCCTGGCAGCGGCAAAGGAACTGGGCCTGGGAGAGGATTGAGCATCGGCCAGAGCCAGCGAAGAGCCCCGTCCGCCTCGTTCGACGGCCGGTTGCACCGACGCAACCTGCCGTCCCTTCAAACCACGCTCCGCGCCTGCTCGGCCGCCAAGGCCGCCAGGTGCATCGCCGGACGCGCCATGGCTTCCTCCGGCGGCACGACGCGCACCAAGGCATCGGTGGCGGTGAACAGTCCGCCCTTGCGTGCGGCTTCGGGGATCTTCACCACGCCCGCCAGACCGACACACGGACGCTTGAGCTTCACGCAGAGCGCCGCGATCTGCCCCGTGCCCTTGCCCATCGCCGTCTGTTCGTCGATGGCGCCTTCGCCGGTCAAAACGAGATCGGACTCGCGGATCAAAGCGGGCAGCTTGGCCAGCTTGGCGAAGATGTCGAAGCCCGACTCGCGTTGCGCGCCGCAAAAGGCCATCAGCGCATAGCCGAGACCGCCCGCCGCTCCGGCTCCGGGTTCTTTGGAAAGGTCGGGACCGACCTTGTTCATCACCTTGACCAGAGACTTGAGCGCGGCTTCCGAGGCCGGCATGTCGTCCGGACGCAAACCTTTCTGGGGACCGTAAACCCGGGAACAGCCTTGGGCGCCGAGCAAAGGGTTGGTCACGTCGGTGGCAACCGTCATTTTCGGAAACAGCTTCCGCTGCGGCGGCGCTTCCACGCGGACGGCCTTGGGCAGGTTCGTCCAAGCGCCCATTTCTTCCCCCGCTTTGTTCAGAAAACGCCAGCCCAGCGCCCGCGCCAGGCCGAAGCCGCCGTCGTTCGTCGCGCTGCCGCCGACGCCGACGATGCAGCGGGTGGCCCCGGATTTCTGCGCCGCCCGCAGCACCGCGCCCAGCCCGTGGGTATCGAGGTCGAAAGGGTGATACTGGCCGGGCGGCAGCATGGCCAAACCAACGACCTTGGCCGACTCGATGATCGCGGTCTTGGTCTCCGGGTCATACCACCACATGGCCTCGCAGGGCCGACGGGCGGCGTCGAAGGTCTTGAGCCAACGCTCGCGGGCGTTGAGCAGACGGCTCAGCACGGAGCCGAAACCATCGCCGCCGTCGCTCATCGGCAGCAGGGTCAATTCGTCGTCCGGACGCACGGACTTCCACCCCCGGCCAATCGCCTGGGCGGCGGCGGCGGCGGTCAAAGTGCCTTTGAATTTGTCGGGAACGATCAGGACCCGTTTGCGCATGGCGGGAAAGCAGACCGGAACCCGGCGCGGCTGCAAGGGGGAAAGTGAACCGGCAATACCCGAAGCGCGAAGGCCAAAGGCCAAACCGTTTTGGCATGTGGCGTTGAGTTTCGGATCCCGGCCTTCGGGCTCCGGCATTTCGCCGGCTGGACGGCGCTCCGGTTTCGTCCCATCTTCCGCCCATGAGCAAACCGAAGATCATCGCTTATCTGAAACCTTGGTGCGGCTGGAGCAACGGCGTCCGCGCCGTGATGAAGAAATACGACCTGCCGTTCGAGGACCGCGACATCATCAACGATCCCGCCCAACGCGCCGAGATGATCGAGAAGAGCGGCCAAACCCTCAGCCCCTGCGTGGAGATCAACGGCTTCATGCTTCCCGACATCAGCGGCGAAGAAGTCGAAGCCTGGATGCTCAAGAATGGCTTGGTTCAACCCAACGCCGTCGTGCCCGAGGCTCCGATCAACCAGCCCTGCGCCCACGAGATCCCGACGGCCGCCCCGATCGGCATCAAACGCTGAGTTTCTCCAAGTCTCTCCATCTTCCCCAAGCGGCCCTCGCGGCCGCTTTTTCTTTGGTGGGATGGCTTCGGCCAAAGCCCTACGCCTCCACAAAAAAGAAGCCGAACGACTTCGCATCGTCCGGCTTCTCCTGTTCGAAGAAGTTTCGCCCGATCTCAGAGCTTGCTCTTGGCCGCATCCGGCAGTTCCACCTTGGTGGTCCCCACGTCCTTGAACTCGATGGTCGTGGTGCGGCCCATTTCCCGCTCTTCCTCGCGCATCATGATCTTGGCGGAGGTCGTGAGTTCATACTTCGTCGGCACGCCGTCCTTCACCCAGATCTTGGCCGAAGCTTTCGCATCTTTGGGTTCGGGACGATTGCCACCACCTTGGCCACCACCGCCGGGACCGCCTTGGCGACCGCCGCCGAAACCTCCGCGTCCCAGCGTGGAGAGTTCCTTGGCGCCTTCTTCGGTCATGGTCACGACATAGAGCCCGTCGGCCTCGGCTTTGACTTCTTTGGCCTTGCCAACAATTCCTTCCAACTGCGCCGCCGGCAGCGGGGCCGCAGTCAACGCGCGCCCCATCATGCCGCCACCGCGACGACCTCCCGGCCCACCGCCTTGGCCCTGGAGTTCCTCGGACGATTTCCAACCATCCTCCGTTTTCATCACGCTCTTTTCGCCCTTCTTGGCGGCTTCAAAGGTGTTGTCGTTGAACGACTGGGAAAACCACGTCAAGCCGTCCTTGTCGGTCTTGCCCGTGATGGTTCCCCCTCCCATGCGGTTTCCGCCGCCACCGGGTCCACCGGCCATCTCGGTCTTGGAAGTCCAAGTGTAGTTGCCTTTTTCCGAAAGCTTTTTCACGGCTGCCTGTAGGTCTTCCTTGGTGTCGGCCGCGATCAACGAGAAGCCAGCGCCAACGGCGACCAGCGAGAGAATGAGGGTCTTCATGGAGAGGATGGGTTTGGTTGCTTTCCAGCCAGATGACCGGCTCCGATTCCGCCCGGTTACAGCCAAATCCACCGGCCGCCTGTCCGGGGAAAAGGGAAGCCCGCAGCAATGGTGGGATACTGAGCGCTGCGGGCTTCTAGGGAGGGAAGTGCCGCAGGATGAACCGGCGACACCGCCGTCAACGTGACTCAAACGCGGCACGCCGCAAAGACCTATCTTTCCGCCCCCCGGACCAGGTTCGCCGCCTACGCCCGAGCCCACGCAGCCGCCCGGAGCCCCGCCAGCTTTTTATCCGCTTGCCCGAACCTCGCCCGTCCCGTAAACAACCTTCCGCTTGTCCGGCCGGAACCCTTCGTCCGCCAAGCGAGTGCCAAGCCAGTTTAGCTCAGTGGCAGAGCAGCTCATTCGTAATGAGCAGGTCGTCGGTTCGACCCCGACAACTGGCTCCACTTCCTCCTCAGCGTTTCCCAGCCGGTTCCCCGATCACCCGCCGATACAGCGCCTCGTAGCGCGGCACGATGGCGGAGGAGGAGAAGAGCTGACGCGCCCGATGTTGACCAAGAGTTCCCATCCGTTCGCGGCGGAAACGATCTTGGACCAGCGCCGCCACGCCTTCGGCCAAGCCTTCCACGTCGTCCATCGGCACCAGCCAACCGGCCTCCGGGCCGCCGACCAGTTCCGGAATGCCGCCGACGCCGGTCGCTACGCTGGGACAGCCGAAGCACATCGCCTCCAGAATGCTCAGGCAAAAGCTCTCGGTCTCGGACGCGAACACGCCGAGATCGGCGGCCTGGAGGTAGTCTTCGATCTGGCTGACGTTTTCCCGCACGACCAACCGGCCCTCCAGCCCCAAGCGCCGGACTTGTTCCATGAAGGGCGTGAAGCTGCCACCCGCCAGGACGAGCAGCTTGAACGGGTCCGTCGGCTTCAGCCGGGCCACCGCTTCGAGCACGAGATCGACGCGCTTCAGCGGGCGTAGATTGGACGAGTGGAAGAGCAGCACCTCGTCGTCCGCCACGCCGAGTTCCCGCCGGACTTCTTGCCGTGAACGCAGGGCCTCCCGCGGATCGAAGAAGTTGTGGATCACATCCAGCGGCCCGTGGAACTCGATCAACCGACGCGTCTCCCGGCTGAGGAACTCCGAGACGGCGGTGACGGCGTCGGATTGCTCCAAGGCGTGGCGAATGGCTGGGCCGTAGCCCTGGTCGCGGCCGAGCAGCGTCGTGTCCGTGCCGTGGAGCGTGGTGACGACCTTCGGAGCCTGGCCCGGCGACAACATCGCGCGCGCCAGGATAGCGGCGGTGGCGTGGGGCACGGCGTAGTGGACGTGCAGGATGTCGAGCCGGTGCTCGCGCGAGACCTCGGCCATCTTGACCGAGAGCGGCAGCGTGTAGTCGGGATACTTGAAGAGGTCGTAGTCGTTGATGACGACGGGATGGAAATGGAGCCGGGGCGCATCGGCCGGCAACCGGAACGGGCGCTCGTAGCTGATGAAGTGGACCTCGTGCCCGCGCTTCGCCAGTTCCTCGCCCAGCGCCGAAGCCAGCACGCCGCTCCCGCCCACGGACGGGTAGCAGGTGATGCCGATCTTCATGGGGGTAGGCGAGGTCATCGGCGAAGAGGGGCGAGGGAAAACAACCACAGATGGACACAGATGAACACAGATGGGAAGGGAATGCCGGCATTCGCTCCCATGAGACAACCCAGCCTGCTGGATGTCTTTGGAGTGCGGTGGCTGGACACCACTTGGGTGCGGATGGACTGGACTTCGCAGCCGCACCAAAGCGCCATTTTCAGCGACACATAGCTAAGTCTCATCTTCGTAAAGCTCCAGCGAACGAGACCTAAGAAACCCAAGCAGCGACTGCCCACTAAAGAGAAACCTAATCGCTTCCTTGCTGTCGGCGATAGTGGCTAACCCGCATAACTTCTCTTCATTGTCCCCAAAAAACTCGTAGCCGATGCGGTCTGTCTCCGATTTGAAATAGAGATGCAGCACTCGGGGTAGATCGAGAAATGAAACCCAAGCTTTGTCTCCTTCATATCCGTCGCTAAGCGATCCGATAGGTAGACGCATGACCAACTCATCAAAAATAGAGCATGCAGAATCCAATGTGACATCATGCTCCATCGGAGGCGCAACTATCGGAACTCCCTCCCTAACCTCAATAAATGAGTATTGTGCTCGCATGTCGTTCCGTGTCCTTTTTCAGCGTTAGATTAGCCGTGCTAGAAGCTTCGTGCTCCACATCCCAGGTGTCCTAACGACGCAAAGACCGGCGGATCGCTCGGGAACAACGCGGTCGCATATTCCACTCCCGCCCGCAGTCCCAGCGACCGGGCGCGGGACAGTTGCAGCTCGACGTAGCTGCGGGACGACACCTGGGTCAGATGCGCTTCCATCGACGCCTTCCACGTCTCCACCGCCCCCGACACATCGACCAGCACCGGGGAAAGGTCCCTGGGCTCGGCCTCGGGCGTGACGGGGTAGAAGAGCAGTTGTCCGACGGGGTGCGAGGGAAGTTCACGCAGTTCGGCCAATCCGCCATACCGCGCCAGCCGCGTCGCATCGCGCACCAACGTGCCGAGGCGCCAATGGTCCGGATGCTGGTTCTGCACCAGGCTCGGCGCGAGGACCAAGGCCGGTTTGAACCGCCGGATAATCCCCGCCAGGCGGATGGCGTGGGCGGCTTTGATCTCCAGATGCGCGTCGCCGTCCAGTTCGACGAACTCCAGCGTCGCTCCGAGCACGGCCGCGGCTTTCTGCGCTTCGGCCACCCGTTCTTCCGGCGTGCCGCGCGACCCGGCCTCGCCCTTCGAGCAGACCACAAGATGGACCGACCGGCCGAGTCCCGCCTCTTGCGCGACCACGCCGCCGCAGCCGAACTCGATGTCGTCGGGATGCGCACCGAACACGAGCAGCGGGGCGGAATCAGGCGGGGACGTCGGTGAAGGCTTCATCGGATCGTTCGATGGGGTCGCGGTTGACGAAAGTGATTTCCGGCGCGTCTTCGCGGCGCAGATAGGCCTGCTCGCCTGCGCCGGCGATATAGTGCGTGCAGCGCACGACCGACTGCATCCAACGCAGCCGGCTGTCGCGCGTGGGGCTGAGGTGTTCCTTGCCAAATGGCGTGGGCGGAAGGGTCAGATACACGTCGCCTCCCTTGTGCAGCTTGAGCGCGCCGTCCATCCAGCGGGCACGGACGATTTCGCCCTCGAACGGCACATCGACGAAGTAGTCGTCCACGTCGCACGCCGCGCGGCGGAAATCTGGATCGGAGGAGAGCACCACGCGGACGCCGTCGAGCAGGCCCATGCGGCGATACATCTCCAGGCAGAACTCGCCAACGGTCGGGGCGGCGTTTCCGCGAAAGGCCTCCACCCAGCGGGGATCAACGTAGGCGGGCAACTGGAGCGAGGTCTTGGCGTGCCAGTCAGCGCGGACGCGCTTCAGATAGAGCGGGGAGAACTTGCGCTG
>CAMLMI010000211.1 GCA_946480965.1 uncultured Verrucomicrobiales bacterium
CCACGACACCGGCGGTCTGGAAGTTGGTCCAGCCGAGGTTCACGGCGGCCTGTTTGGCGGCCGTAAACGAACCGTAGGCGTAGTTGGTGCCGATGCAGGTCATGCCGTAGATGCGGCGCGCGCCCCCGGCCCGGATTAGGGCGATGAGCTGGCCGAGATTGTTCGTCACGGTCGAGGCGGTCGCGCCTCCCGCCAGATCGTTGAACTGAGACTGGATAACCCAGATGTCCTGCGAATAGGCGTTGGTGCCGAGGAACGCTCGGTAGCGGGTGTCGAAGTTAGCGAGGTCGGCCGCGACGGTGTTGCCGGGCTGGGCTAGGTTCACCCGTGCGGCGAACCCCGCCAAAGTCGGGAAATCCTCGAACAGCGAGTAGCTGAAGTTGGCCGATCCGGGAATGCCGTCGTCGGCCAGCATCGAGTCGCCGACGAAGAAAACGCGCGGCGAGGCGACCACGGCCGCTTGTGCGAGCGCGTTGGTCCGGGCGATGGCCGCAGCCTGAGCGCCGAGGATTCCGTTGGTGGTGACGAGGGTCGTTCCGCCGCCGCCGCCGCCGATGATGGCGGCCGCATGTGACCGAGCGCCGAACGCGAGAGCCAGGCACGTCACGAAGAGGGGAAGGAAGGTCTTCACAGTTCGTAGATGAAGGTTGCGGCGCCGCCGGTGGCGTTGACCTGAATGTTCGGGTAGCGGAGGCCGAGGGCGTTGACCGCGAAGGAAAGGGGCGGAGAACCGGCGGGCAGCGTGTAGGGCGTCGCGCCGACGGTGACGGTGATGTCCACGCCTCCGGTGTTCTGGACCGACCACGAGCGGGGCGCGACGGCCGTGTCGGTCTGGTTGTTCAGGAACTTGATGGTCGGCGTGATGATGCCGGTGCCGATCAGCGCGTTGATGGCCGCCGCGTCGAGGCTGAAGGTCGGGTTCTGGATCACGACGTTGCCCGAGTTGGTGAACACGCCGCGCCCGTGGATGACGCGGCCCGTCACGGCCGAACCGGTGTTGTTCGTGAACCGCAACAGCGAAAGCTGATTCGCGCCGGGCGCTCCCTGCATCGTCGCCGCGACGCGGACCAAGGCGGGCTTGCGGCCGTTCACGGAAAGCAGGATCGGGGCGCTCAGGGCGTCGATGTAGAAGAAGTCTCCGGCGACGTTCACGTCCTCGAACCTTCCGGCGGCGATGTTGAACTCGCTCTGTTCGTAGGACAGCGGATCGTTGGCGATGCGGAGCAGGCTCATTTGGCACCTCGGAGGAAGGGGATGGCGAGGGCGGCCCCGGCGAGGCCGAGGACGCCCCAGAGGACGTATTTCTGGCCGCTGGCGGTCGCGACGAACGACTCCTGAGCCTTGGCCACTTGCGCGGCGATCTCGTTGGAGCCGGTGGCGAGTTTGGACGCGGTGTCTAGCGCGGCCTTGGCCACCTCGGCATCCGAGTTGTTGAAGACGACGGACTCCACCCCTTCAAAGGTGTTGTCCACGATGCCGAACGCGTTCCCGCCCGCCGTGATTCGCTTGTCGATGCTGGTCGTCTCTTGGACGTTGTTCGACCTGGAGGAGCTGCCCATGTGTCAAAGGGGTTTGCGGACGATGATCTCGGAGGCGAACCAGCCCTGTTCAATCAGCTTGGCCACGAGGCCGGGCCGCGTGGTGCGCAGGCTCACCGACTGGCAACCGGCCGCCTTGGCGATGGCTTCGATCTGGGGAAACGACGTGACGCTGATGTCCTGCTGGGGCACGAAGGAGAAGCCCGAGCAGATGCAGCAGTCGCTCGTGCCGTCGGCGACCGTCTCCACGCCGAAGAACACCCCGGCGACGATCTGGCCCGCGTCGTCCTGCATCGTGAGCAGCGACAGCTCGCGGTTCTGGAACTTGGTCCAGAGCACGCAGTCGTCCCCGTCATAGACGCCCGGCACGTGGCCGAGGCAGCGGCGGACGTGCGCCCGCTGTTCCATGCTCAGTTCCTCGAACAGAGCCGGGATGAGCGCGGGATTGATGGTGTGCGCCTTCATCGACGGAAGAAGAGGAAGCCGAGGAGTCCGACCACGCCGAGCACGGCATAGGGCAGCCAATTGGCCGCCTTGCTCCCGCCGAGGTTGATGTCCCCGAACGTGGCCGCGATGTTGCCGCCCTTCTGGTCGGCCGCGCTCGCGGCGCTGGAGCTGTTCGATGCTGAAAGGCCGCCGCCCATAGGTTCAGCGCCCTCCCTTTCCGATCCAGACCACGAACCCGACCACGAGGGCCACGCCGCCGCCGATCAGGAGCATGGTCCTCGTCGTGAGCGTGGTTCCCCGGTCCTGAGCCTGTTGGACGGCCTGAACCTGTTCCTGCTGCACCGGCGTCGGCGCGGGGGTCTTCGGACCTGTCACCGCCGAGTAGATGGGCAGCGCGGTGTTGGCGATCTTGGTGATGCCGCCGAGGAGCCGGTCCAAGCCGGACTGCTGCGCGGCGGCCACGTCGGTTACGGAGAGGTCTGCCATAGTGTTTGCCTAGAAGTGGGGCCGCCCCACTCGGAGCGGCCCCGATGAACCCAACCAACCGATCAGGCGCGGGCGGTGGCGACGGGAGCCGTGATGGCTTCCTCCACGGCCTCGGCGAGGATGTCGAAGGACGCGACGGCCGCGATGTTCGTGTCCCAATAGAACCGGATTTTCAGCGGGCGCCGGACGCCGTTGACGATCAGGTCAGCGAAGTCGCCCAGCGTGCCGAAGTCGTCGAACAGCACGGGGAAGAAGTCGGCCGTGGAGGGCCGCTTGTAGAGGTTGTTTCGGCCGAGCATGGCCAGCGCCGCTTCCTTGCGGAGCTTATACACGCCCTTGTTGCCGATGCTCACTTCCACCTCGGTGATGGCGTTGTGGTCGAGGATCAGCTCGGACACGCGGGAGATGCCGTCATAGGCGAGGTCTTCGATGACGTTCCAACCGGCGCGGGTCTTGTCCCAAGTGAAGATGCCCTGCACGAACTTCCGACCCGTGGGGGCGGGCTGTTCGGTCTCCACGTAGGCCCATTCGCCGCGCAGGTCGTTGATGGTGCCGCCGGTCGGCAGGGCCGCCGACGCCTTGAGCTGGACCACGATCTGGAGGCGCGGAATCCCGGCGGTCCCGAGCAGGGACCAAGCCTGTCCGCGACGATAGAACGGAATGAATACGTAGGTGTCGTCCAGCGCGTCGTCGTTGCTGTTCAGGATGCTGTCGTGCTTGAGCTGGAGCGACGGATGCACGCGCATCTTCTCGACGCCGTCGTGGAGAATGAGGATGTATTCGATGGCCTCGGCAGCGGTCAGGATGCCCGTGCCGCCGGTCTTGGTGCCGACGATCTGGACGGCCACGCCCGCGACGTAGGGACGGCCGGAGATGTCGGGCGAGCTAACGCAGCGTTTTCCGGCCGCCTTGTTGTCGAACGCGGGAAGTTCGGTCTTGGTCAACATGGAGAAGATTCAGTGGAGGTTGAAACGGGACGGCCGGAGCGCGTCAGTTGATGCTGGGGAGCGCCGTGACCTTCTTTTTGGCGGCGTTGTAGAGGCCGACCGCGACGATGGCCACAAGGGCGATCACTCCGTAAAACATGGCTTTCTTTTTCATAGGTGCGTTGTTCGCGGCTCCCTTGTGCAGCACGGCGGGGTTTTCCGTCAGACGGGCGAAATGGGCCGGTTTTGGGGTGTGACGGGACGCCGCCCGCCGTCTCCTGGAACGTCACCCCCGGGCCTCGGCCCCGCGCTTGTTCCGGCAAATCCACCGGAACTCCGGCAACGCGGCCACCTCGGCGGGGTCGAACCCGAACTCCTTCAGGAACGCCAGCGCGTTGTCCGTGATCGTCTGGAAACAACAGACCTCGGTGAGCTGGCCTTGGATCAGGTTGTGGACGCTGTTCGGCTCCTGCGCCATGAACACGCAGTCGATGCCGCGACGACGGCCCCGGCGCACGATGTTGCGGAGCTGCCTCGGAACCCGGTGGCTCGTGATGTAGTCCTGAAGCTCATCGACGACGAAAATCTTCCGGCCCGGCATCGCCTCCGAATACTTGAACGCCAGCTCGCAGAAGAAACACAGCGCGGCCTCGTCGTCGTCGGGAAACATCGCCTCGGGATCGTAGCAGACCCAGCCCGTGGCGATGGCCTGCGCGATCTCCTCGGGCGTCCGGCATGGCGTCAGGTTCAGCCGGTCCGCGAACTCGCCCTCATAGTCGAAGAGCCAGCGCACCTTGGCCGGGCTGTTCGCGAGGAACCGAAGCGCCCACGTGGTCTTGCCGCTGCCCTGCGAGCCGAAGATGCCCACGAGCTGCGCCTTGTGCCCGTATTGCATCACTTCTCTCCTTCCAGCTCGCCGATGGAAACAAACACTTTTGAGCCGTCGCCTCGCACGGCGCTTCCGGTCAACTGCTCATAGCGGGAAAGGGCCAGCCAGTTCTTCGACCGGTAGCACCGGCAAAGGATGTGGCGCACGATCTCGGAGAGAAGCTGCCGCCCATACCAGCCGAGCAGGAATGCCAGCAACAGGAGCGCAATGTCGGTCTTGTTCATCCCGCGTGCCTCCTCAGCCCGTCCACTGGCTTGACCGGCGTCGCTGGAACCACCGAGGGAGGAGGCGGCGGCGCGGCCGTCTCGGCCCGCTGGCCGTTGAATCCCGGAGCCTCCGTTTTCCGGCGCTCACCCTCGGCCGCCATCGACGCGCACCCTTCATAGACGCCCAGCCCCCAGAGCCCGCCCATCACGAGCATGCAGCCGAGGGGCGAGACGTTCGGGTCCATCCCCATTTCCGCCAGCGCGTGCGGCGTCAGCTCGCCGAACAGCTCCTTCATTTCCGGAGTCAGTCCCGCCGACTCCACCACGGGAGCCGCAGCGCTTTCCGGAACGCCCGCCCGAATCGCCGCAGTCTTGACCCGGTTCTTTCCCCAGCGGTCGGCCACCGAGGCTCCTGCCTTTGCAATGCGAACAACCAGATTCGGAGGCAGCTTAGGACGCTGTAGCCCAGCAGCAGGCTTTTCCACCTCTCCCACCTTTCCGGCCGGAGCAGGGTTTTTCCCGTCCGATCCATTAGCCTTGGAAAACAGGCCATGAATCGGAGGACGGCCGCGCCGGGGCTTTTCCGGGGCTTCGGTCGCAGCTCCGTGGGCAGATGCGAGCTGACCAACAGCAGCAGCAACTCCCGGGACATTTCCATTTTCCGGGCCGCCGCCCGGAGGCGTTTCCGCTGCCCCCGGCGTTCCCTCCACTCCCGGAACCGGTGGCGGAGCCGCGAAAGGATTTTCATTCGGCATAACCGGTTCAGGTTCCGAAGCCGAATTCTTCCATCATTTCCTCGGTAAATCCCTTCCGCTTCGCCGGGGGATTTTCCGGGGCTGAGGCTGCCGAAGCGGGGGCGGCCGCCTTGGACGCGGCCTTGGGAATCCTAGCGCCGACTTGCTCGGGCTCGGTCTCGCCGCTTTTGACCGTCGCGGCGCTGGCGGGTTCGTTCTTTTCCATGTCCCGGCCTCTTTACGGCCGGACCGGGATTTCCGGCAGACGGCAGAACTGAGGTGGTTTTTACCCCACGGACAATTTCCGCCTCCATCCGGTCGAACTCCTGCGAAAGAATGATGAACCCAACCCGCAGGGCTTTCCGGGCCAGCGCCATTTTCGAGTCCCCCACTTTCCGGGCCAGCCGCGTGATGTAGGGCACCCAATTCTTGGGCACCTGCGTCCGCACGTTCACCCACTCCGTCTTTTGGAAATCCTCCGGGAATTGCGCTGCTGGCATGGGTTTAATCCTGCTTTTTCCGGGCCTGAAATTCAATGTCTGAAGGAGAATTTAGGAAGGGAAATTGGGGAGAATTTCCGGTTGGCTGGACCTGCTTTCCAAGCAAGCCTCACCCAATGAAGGAAAAGGAGAAAATCACCTGTATCGCCTATTCGCAAAGCACCCGAAAGCGCTGCCAAAACCCGCCTCGTATTGGTCGCAGATACTGCAAAGAGCACCCTCCTTGGAAGTGGCCAAAATGGACCTTCGTCATGGGTATCATTGGGTCTCTCGCCACTTTCGCCGGGGGAATCCTTTTGGGAGGGCTTTTGGAGGACGCTCGCGTTAGAGCCGGATTAACAATTCCCGGCCCACCTCCGGATGCTCCAAAACTGCTGCTTACAGCGAACTCGACCCCCATTAGACTCTTTCCAGTGCCTGTTTCAGAACGGCATGAGCATGACTCGGTTCATCTTTCGTTTAACACATCATCAAACTTTATCCGTCTGAAACTCGGGGAACCATTAACCTTCGATTTGAAGAACACCGGCACCAAAGCAGCAAAGTCGGTAACCGTTGAGTTCACAATTGACCCGACCTGCGAGGTTGATGCCGGAACATTTTGGCACCCACAAATCCCGTTGCCGTGGAAGCCAGCTGGATCAACGAATTATTCTTCATCTTGGAAGCGTTGGAGTCATCGCCTTCAGGATCCTATTTCCATCGGAGGCCCTGCCCGAACGGCTCCATTGTTCCTGAACCCTAACAATTCGCCTCATTCACTGGGAACCGTTCGAGTTACCTCCGAAGACTTCAACGCAATAGCCGGCGAGTTCATCGTCGAATGGATCAAGTAGCGGCGCTTCGCGCCGAGGGGAACGGTGAGTTTGGAGCATCCGGCAAGGGACTTGCAAACGGCGTGCCAAGGGAGGGGGCGCGGGGGAGGGAAAAGGAAAGCCCGGCTGTCGGTCATTGTGACCTACCGGCCGGGCTCGGACGTGAGTCCCTTGGCGACCTGAGCGCTTCGCGGTTGGTCTCCACCAGAGCCGCGTCCCTCTCATTCCGCACCCTCGTTTTACCACTCCGGCGGCCGCCGTCATGGGAAATTCATGGGATCAAATCGCAAAATACCCTCCACCCCTCCACCTCGACGCTCGAAAACCCTGATTTTATTGGCCTCTTTCAGGTGGAGGGTCCGGTGGAGGGTCTCCACCCGACCCTCCACCTAGCGGAAGCCTTATTTGACGGGCTTTTTTTCACCGCAGGTGGAGGGGTGGAGGGTATTTTCTATTTCATAGGGTCTGGAAAATAAAAAAGAGTCACCTACCCACCCCGGCGGCCGCCGTCCGAAGGCCGATTTTCCACCGAACGATTTTTCCCGGAAACACCCTCCCCCACGCCCCCACCCTCCGGCACGGCCTTTGCAAGTCCCTTGCCCCATGCTTCAAAACTCAAACCGCGACCCAAGCGGAGCGCCGGAGTCGCGGAAGGGTGTGCAGAGCAACGCGAAGTGGCACCGGTCTCGAAGTGTGAGTATTTCTAGGGGCATGGACTCAAACTATAGGCACCACGATCAGCAAGTTCAGGAACGATTGATTAAGATGGGCTGGATCGAATGGTCCAAAGTGACCGATCACCCTAGCGAGATCGATCCAAGCTCAAATACCGCTGTAATAAAATTCACCCCTGAGGCCATGAACAAGTTGGCGCCGATGTGGATTGCCATCGCTGAAGTCGAAAAGGCAACAGGACAACTTTCCCCTCCTCAACTGGAGGCGTTGAGGGACTTAGCTATGACAGCATGGAGTGCTAAAAAGAAGCTCGGCTTGACGTAGAAAGGGACAGCCCGTTTCCTGGCTGTCCCTTGACTGCGGCCGACGGCGAGCGGCTCAGGCGTTGGCGGGAATCTCTTCCTCGCTGTTCTTCGTCCGCTGGCGGTCCTCGAATTCCAGCTTCAAGACTTGCGTGTGCGCTTGGTCCGCGAGCTTCGCCAGCTCCAACAGGTCGCCCCGGTGGAAGCTGTCGCTGTTCTCCCATTGGTCCACTCCGTCGGCCTTGTAGGCGCGTTGGAAACTGACGGAGTAGAACGGGCCCGACTTCCCTTCGTGCCTCCATATCGCGGCGCTCAGGAGGCCGATTTTCAGTTTGCGCGCGGGCTTCTGCTTTTGGTTGCTCATTGGTCTTTGTGGGATTGAGGCGGGAGTATGGTCCAAATCGCATCGCCGCCCCGCGTGCGCTTGGAGAATCGTTCCGGGTGCTGCTTGAGCAGCCGG
>CAMLMI010000212.1 GCA_946480965.1 uncultured Verrucomicrobiales bacterium
GTGGCGCGAGAATAGTTGACCTCGTCTTCACGTGAGAATTCGACCCCGGCGACAGCCTTGTGGGTCAGCCGTCCGGTTTCGAAGTCGGCACGCAGATCGGATTGGTTTGAAAGGATTTCGTCTACTTGATCTCTCGATTTCACATCGTTCCGGCGGATGACGGTGCCGTATTGGTTGCCGGGCGTTGCCGGGTCGATTTCTTCGAACCGGGGCGCGGTGATGATCGAGTCGCGGTCGGTGATCCCGTAGCGGGTCAGGTTGCGCAGGGTAAGCGAGTCGCTGAAGTCGTGCTCCACCGTCGCCGTGAACAGATCGGTCTCCACCTTCTCATAGTCACGGCCCTTCAAGCCATACCAGTTGCTGTCGTCCACCGGGGCTACCTGATCCACGAATCCGGCCAGATACGGATCGACCTGACCGGCGGGCACCCAAGGGATGCCATAGTCGGGCGTGTTGTCCTGGTCCAAATGGAAGTAGGCCAAAGTCACACGGGTCGGGGTTCCGAGGCCGAAGGTGAATGACGGTGCGATGCCCCAGCGGGACTGGTCGGTGACATCCCGCCCTGGGGTGTCGGAGTCGTGCCAAAGGGCGTTCAGCCGGAAGGCCATTCCAGGAACTTTGTCGCTCGGGATCGGCTGGTTGATGTCGATCGTTGCGCGCTTGAAGTTGTCGGTGCCGAAGCCGAGAGACCCCTGGTAGAATGCGTTTTCCTTCGGCGTCTTGCTGGAGAGGTTGATCGAACCGCCGGTGGAGCCGCGGCCGGTTGTGGCGCTCGACGGGCCTTTGACCACCTCCACTTGTTCGATGTTGAATGGATCGCGCGAGTAGCCGCCGAAGTCGCGGACACCATCGATGTAGAGGTCGGTCCGGGCACTGAAACCGCGGATGGTCATCTGATCTCCGGCAGGTGTGCCGCCTTCGCCTGCCTGGAGGCTGATGCCGGGGACATTGCGCAGCACATCGGAGAGGGAAGTCGCCCCCTGCTCCTCCATCATCGCCTTGGGAATGACCGTGATGGTTTGCGGGGTGTCGCGCAGAGACTCGGTGTATTTCGGCGAGGAGACAGTTTCCGGGACGTATGGGTTCGGCGCGGTGTCGGTCACGACCACGGTGGGCAACTGGTTGGTCGTGCCGGTGGCGGGCGCAACGACCGGCGCGTTGGTCTGGCCGTGGGCGGTGCTGGCGAGCAGGGCGGCACCGAGCAGGGTGCAGGCGGCGAAGCTTTCGGAGGTCAGGTCGGAACGGAGGCTGAGGCGGGAACTCATGGATTCTCGGATGGGATCGCGGACGTTTCGGCGGGTTGGTTTTCTCGATGCCGGATTCGGCTCCGCCCCGGTCGTTCCCGGGTGGAACAACCCATTGCCCGTCACCCGGAAACGCTTCCGGGGCGGAGCCGCGATCCGTCATTTCTTGCTCAAGCATGGGCAAGTCCGGCGGGGCGTCGCTCCCGGTGGCTTGCGCATTGTTGTCGGACGTTTGCGAACTTGATCGAAGAAGGCGTGGTGCATCCGGAGCGCATCCCTGCGGAGCGATGCTCCGCGCTCCGGAAAGAGGGGAACGAAAAACAAAACCCGCCTCGTGGGAGGGCGGGTTGAATTCGGCGGATGAGGCAGCAAGCCCGCCCCATCCGGGCGCTCAGAAGGCGAAGGCGACGCCGACGTAGTAGTTGCGGCCGTAGGCGGGATCGATGCCGTCGTTGCGGATGCGGGCGTAGTAGTCCTCGTCGAAGAGGTTGTTGATCCCGGCGAGGAGGCTGACGTGGTCGCGGTAAACCTTCACCTCGGCGGTGAGGTCCCAGACGGTGTAGGAGGGGATGCGGCGGTCGGCGCTGTTGGCGTCGTCCGCGAAGTGCTCGCCCACCACGGTGCCGAGGAAGGCGATCTTGGCGCGGTCCTGCCAGCGGTAGATGGCGCCGAAGCGGAGCAGGTGGTCCGGGGCGTATTGCGGCGCGTTGCCGACGAGGGCGGCGTTGGCCGCGCGGGTGATCTCGGCGTCGAGCAGGGTGACGTTGCCGTAGAGGCTGACGCGGTGGTCGCGTTCGCGGTCGGAATCGCCGCGCAGGGTGTCGGCCAAGCCGAGTATCTCGATCTCGGTGGCGGCTTCCCAGCCGCGATGGCGGGTGTCGCCGATGTTCTGGACGGAGTTGCCCACGGAGCCGATCTGGTCCTCGAAGTCGATCCAGAAGAGGCTCGTGTCCCAGTGGAGCCAAGGGGTGGGCTGGCCGCGCAGGCCGATCTCGTATTGCCAGCTGGAGCCAGCGTCGAGGTCGTCGTTCACCACGGTGTTGCCGCCGGTGGGGACGGCCTCGGTGAAGATCATCGGGCGGTAGGCGCGGGAAACGTTGCCGTAGGCCTGCATTTCCCGGGGCAGGGCGTATTCGAGGCCGAGGCCGACGAGCGGGACGACGTCGGTGTCGGTCTTGGTGCCGAGCGGCGTGGAGGCGTTGGTTTTGTCCACGTTGACCGTTTCCTTGACGCTCTGGCGGTAGGTCTCCAGGCGGAAGCCGGGCGTGACGGAGAGGTCGCCGAGGACGAAGCGGTTCTCGACGAAGAACGGGGCGGAGAGGACGGAGCGGTCGCTGGCGTTGCGGACGGGGCCGTCGTTCGCCCCGGCGGTGGCGCCGCGCTTGTCGGTGCGGGGCGACTCGGTGTGGTAGAGCTGGACGCCGGCCGCGAGGGTGTGGACGCCGCCGCCGAGCGCGTAGTCGCGGCGCAGGCGGGCCTCGATGCCCTGGGTGTAGAATTCCTGGAGCTCGATGGTGTTGCTGTTCGCCGCCGCGCCGGTGGGCAGGGTGCCGAAGCCGCCGCCGCGCTGGCGCTTGCTGAAGCGGGAATAGTAGCCGCCCCAGGCGGTGACGGTCAGGGCGCTGTCCTCGGAGAAGTCGCGTTCCCAGCCGAGGGAGGCGAAGTGGCGCTCCAGCTCGAACCGGTCGAAGAAGCGCGAGGTGGCGTCGCGGTCCGCGTCGTAGTTCACCGTGCCCGGGCCGGTGGCGAGGGTGAGGCCGCCGGGTTCGCCGTGCTCCTCGAAGTAGCCCTCGTAGCTGAAGACCCAGCGGCTGTCGGTGTCGGCGTCGAGCACCAGCTTGATGCTGCCGGTGTCGAGGCGCACGTCGCTGTTGGCCTCGCGGAAGCCGTCGGTCTGGCGGTGGTTGAAGTAGGCGTAGTAGCCGAGGCGGCCCACGGTGCCGTCCGCGGAGTTGAAGGTGGAATACAGGTCGTCGCTGCCGACCACGTGCTGGGTGCGGGCGGAGAGTTCCTTGTCCGTGCGGGGGCGGTGGGTCACGTAGTTCAACGCGCCGCCGGGCTGCGGCCCGTATTGGAGCGAGGCTCCGCCGTGGACGAACTCGATGCGGTCCACCGTGTCGAGCGGCGGGGTGTAGTAGGCCTCGGGATAGCCGAACTGGTCGGCGTGGATCGGCAGGCCGTCGCGCAGCACCTGGGTGAACTGGGCGCGGTGGGGATTGAGCCCGCGGTAGCCGATGCTGACCAAGGGGCTGGTCTCCTCGCTGAGGAGCAGTCCGGGGGTCTTGGAAAGGGCCTGGCGGTAGTTGTTGTTGTTGATCTTCGGCAGGTCGTCGAGATCGAGCACGGCGGTCTTCTTGCCGGCATTGATCTTCGTGCCCTCGACGGGGGCCAGAAAGGGCGGCTGCACCGAGGCGTCGGCCTCGGATTCGGCCGTCACGACGACGGGGGCCACGCGGACCGGGGCATTGGTCTCGGCGCTCGCGGAGGTTCCGGCGAGCAGGGGCGGGACGAGCAACCAGGCGGAGGCGCGGCGCGGGGCGCGGGAACGGCGGGTCGAAGGTTTGCGTTTCATAAAGGTCGTCCGGCAGGCCGCGTCGGCGCGGTGGTTTTCCTGCGAGGGACGCGGAACGTGGCAAGGAACGCGGCCGACCCGCTTGCGGCGGCTTGCGATTTCCTGTCGGTCCTTTGCAGCGGCCAAGGCATCCGGTCAGGCGACGCCGAGGACCGTCGCTTGAGGTTCGCGGCAACTGGCCCGCTCCGATCGGCGACCGGTCCGCCGCAATGTCTGGAGCACGGCCGAGCGTGGATCCTGCGGCGAGCGTTCGGCCGGGATGAAGAAGAGCAGGTCCGTCTCGCCCCGGGCCACCAGGTCGCAGGCCCGGCCGGGGACGAGGCGGAAATCCTCGCCCTCCCGGTAGGTGCTGCGATCCGGACCGAAGCGCAGCTCGACTTCGCCGAAAGCGACAACGACGAGCAGCGGGCCCGGAGCCTCGAAGCCTTCGAGCGCCTGGCCCGAGCGCAGCCCCGCGAGGAGCATCTGGAGATGTTCGTTGGAGAAGAGCAGGCGCTTGGGCAGATCGCGCAGGCTGGAGAGCACGCGGGGCGGCAGGATCTCGGCGAGGGAGGAGAAGGTATCTTTCACTCCCGCAGCTTGCCAGAAAGCGGGTCCCGGCCGCTTGCCGTGGGATGCGAAAGGTCGTCGCGGGTTTGCGCGCGGGATTGCGGATCTGGCCGCCGCTGCGTTGTAGCTCCGATTGGCAATCGGCGGTATCGCGGACTGGGCGTGTGTTGACCGCACACTGGGCCGAAACGAAGAAAGAAGATGGAGAAGGGAGTTTTGCTGCCCTTGGCCATGTGCGCGAAGCCGAACTGCGGCACCCAAAACAGGCCGCCCGCTTCACCGAAACGTCACTTCCCTGTCCCGAGCCGCCGCCCTTAGCGTGCGCGGACTCATGAAGCGTTTCCTGCTCGCCGCCTGCGCCGCGTTGGCCACCACGGTCTCCGCCCACGATCCCGTCACCAAAGCCCGCACGCCGGTCAACATCCCGAACATCCCCGGCTACCTCACGCTGAAGTGCGATTTCCACATCCACACCGTCTTTTCCGACGGTCTGGTCTGGCCGAACGTCCGTTCCGACGAGGCCTGGCGCGAGGGGCTCGACGCCATCGCCATCACCGACCACATCGAATACCAGCCGCACAAGAAGGACATGGTCATCGACCTGAACCGCTCCTACCAGATCGCCAAGGCGGCCGGCGACGACCTCAAGCTCCTCGTCATCCACGGTTCGGAGATCACCCGGAACATGCCGCCCGGGCACATGAACGCCATCTTCCTGACCAATTCCACCCTGCTCCAGCAGACCAACTGGCTCGATGCCCACAAGGCCGCCAACGCCCAGGGAGCCTTCGTCTTCTGGAACCATCCCGGCTGGGAACGCCAGATCACGAACGGCGTGGTGAAGTGGTATCCCGAGCACACCCAGCTCCTCGAAGCCGGGATGCTCCACGGAATCGAGGTGGTCAACGGCCGCGACTACTATCCCGAGGCCCACAAATGGGCGGTGGAGAAGAAGCTGACGATGTTCAGCAACTCCGACATCCACGCCCCGATCAACCTCGACTACCACGTCCACACGGACGACCACCGCCCGCTCACTCTCGTCTTCGCCAAGGAGAAGACCATCGAGTCGCTCAAGGAAGCGCTCTTCGCCCGCCGCACCGCCGTCTATTCCGCCCACAAGCTGATCGGCGACGAACAGTTCCTCCGGCCGATATTCGAGAAGTCCATCCGCGTGGACCAGGACGCGATCCAGTTCCTCGCGAAGAAGAAGGTCACGGTGCAGATCTCGAACGACTCGGACATCGACTACGTGCTGGACCTCGTCTCCGCGCCCGAAGGCATGGCCGCCCCGAAGCAGCTCATCCTGCCTCCGCTGAAGACCGTCCTGTTGCCGCTGGAAAGCGGCTTCCGGCCGCCCAGCGCCGCCAGCAAGAACGCCTTGGTCTATCGCGTGACCAACCTGTTGATCGGCCCTGACCAGCCGATGGAAGCAACCTTGCCGATCAAGCTGACCTTCGGGAACTGAAGGGACTGCCAGGCTTACTTCAGGCTCCGGAGATAGGCGAAGAGGTCGGAGACTTGCCGGTCTTCCATCGCTTCGAGCAGTCCTTCGGGCATGAGGGAACGGCGCAGGAACTTCGCGTCCTTCAACCGTCGTTTCTCGATGCGGTGATCGCCTTGGCCGACGAGGCGGAGGACAACGGCGTCGGCGTCTTCGCGGACGAAGAGGCCTTCGAGCAGGTCGCCGTCGGCCAGTTCCGCGCGGTAGATGCGGTAGCCGGCTTCCATCGCGGCGTTCGGGGTGAGGAGATTCCGCAGCAGGGCTTCGGTGCCGAGCGCGCCCGCGCCGCTGAGGTTGGGGCCGATGGTCGCACCTTCGTTGCCGATGAGATGGCAGGCAAGGCAGGTGGCGGCGACGGCTTTGCCGCGTGCGGCATCGCCGGGTGCTTCGGCCAAGGCACGGTAGCGGGCGAACTTCGCGTCCATGTCGGCGGCTTCGGCGGCGGTAAGCAACGGAGGATGATCGGTGGAACGGGCGATCTTGGCTCCATCGCGCAGTTGACCCCAAGTGCCGTCGCTGGCTCCGAGGAAGACCAAACCTTCCGGTTTGGTTGCTCCGGCGAAGCTGCGGTCGAAGTGGGCGCGGATTTCTTCGGCGGAGCGCGCGCGGTTCCAGAGCCGCAGCTCGGCGAAGGCCCCGGCAGTGCCGCCCGACGGACCACTCGCGCCGAGGCGCGGCTGGCGGATTGGGGAGGCAGCCGGGCGTTCGCCGGTGGCGTCGAGTTCGCCATCTACGTAGATGCGCCAGAGACCGGCGGCGTCGCGTGTGGCGGCGAGATGGGTCCAGAGATCGGGCGTCATCGGCTTGCGCGCCACTGCGACATCGCCGACGCCGGGCCCGCCCCAGACGCGAAACTTGGCGTCGTAGAAGTTCAGATCGAAGGGGCCTTCCGCGAACAACAGGCTGTCTTGGTTGCCGATGCCGGGCGCGAGACGAACCCAGGCTTCGATGGTGCAGGGGCCTTCCAGCGTGATTGCCGCTTCGGCGAAGGCTTCGTCGGTGCCGTCGAGCAACAGCACGGGACGCAGCAGATCGCCGAGCCCGGCCATGAGGGCGGCGAGTTCCACGTCGCTCGGCAGCACAGACTGGAGCCGCTCCAAGGTGGGACCGTCGAGGCGGTCGAGCGGCCATTGGCCGGAGCGGAACGCGGCGACCAAGCCCTTGGCGGCGGGTGCGGAGGAGGACAGGCGTTCCAGCGCGGCGCGGCGTTGGGCGGGCGTCAAACCCGGCCACAGGCTGGCGATCCAACCGGCGGCCTGCTCGGAGCGGGCGAGCGTCAACGCGCGGAACGCCTCGTCGCGCACGGCGGCGGCCTGGTTGGTGGTGTAGCGCGCAAACAGCTCCACCTGCGAGCTGCCGATCTCGGCCAGGGCCCGCAGGATCGAGGCGGCCTCGTTCGGTTGGGAACGCAGCAGCACGACCAGCTCGGGTTCCACGCCGGGCAGCTTGAATCCGGCGGCCAAGCGCGCGCCCAGTTCGCGCTGCGACGGCTCGGCCAGCAGGCGACGCGCGACGGTGGTCAACGGGCCGTTGAGCCGGGCCACGTCGAAGCGCGTGCGGACGGCCAGCAGCGTGTCGAGGGTCGCGGGTTGTTTCAGGAGCTCGGCCAGGCTTTCGGCCACGCCAGGCTGATCCGGAAACTGCACGAGACGCAGCAGTTCCTCCGCGCTGGGCGCGCGATCCAGTCGCGGCAGGAGCGCCGCGACCACGGCCGCGCTGCGGGCCGGTTCCAGAGCGAGCGCGGCCACGAGCCGGTTCTCCACGGGCAACGCGGCGGCCTCGGACGATTCCAGCCACGTGGCCAGCTCCGTCGGTCGGGTTTCCAGAAACAGGCGGACCAAGTAGCGCTCGAACTCGCGGTCGTAGGCGTCGCCGGTCTTCAGCGAACGGCCGTTGTGGACGACGGGGCCGCCGGGATTCTCCAGCGCCGGTCGGGCCAAACTGACGAGCAGCCGGAAAACCTCGGGCGCGACGACGGAGTTCTTCGCAAAGCCGATGCCGTAGGGCTGGCCGAGCAACGCGCCGACGCTGCGGATCACTTGGGCGCGCACTTCGGGATCGGGGTCGTTGGCCAACGGTGCGGTGGCC
>CAMLMI010000213.1 GCA_946480965.1 uncultured Verrucomicrobiales bacterium
GACCAGCCGAGGGTCTTGAGTTTCTTGCGCAGGGCGAAGGCGAGCAGCCCGACGTTCATCAGCGCGGAGAGGGTGTTGGCCAGGCCCATGCCGCGTTCCCTGAGCGGCCAGATGAGGATCGAGGTGAGGACGAGATTTGCCGCGAGGCAGAAGATGCTGATCCGCATCGGCGTCTTCACGTCGTCCACCGCGTAGAAGGCGCGGGCAAGGATGTTGACGAGCGAAAAGGCGATGAGGCCGGGTCCGAGGAAGGCGAGCGCGCCGGAGGCGAGCTGCGTGGAATAGGCGTCGAACTTCCCGCGCTCGAACAGGAGCCGGATCATCGGCTCGGCCAAGATCACGAGGAAGATGGAGGCGATGAGGTTCACGAAGACGAGGTGGCCCATGCCTTCAGCCAGGGTCTTGCGGAACTCGGGGTATTTCTTCTCCGCCGCCAGGCCCGACAAGGTGGGCAGCAGGTAGGTGGCGAGCGAAACGCCGAAGAGCCCTTGGGGAAGTTCCATCAAGCGGACCGCGGTGGCGAAGGCGGCCACGAGACCGTCGCCGGCATTCATCGCGAGGGTGTCGGTGACGAGGACGTTGATCTGGAAGGACGCGACGCCAAGGGTGCCGGGGATCATCTTGGCCACGACTTCGCGCACGGTGGGATCGTTCCACGGAGTGATCCACTGCGGGCGGAAGCCTTCGCGAAAAAGGGCGGGAAGCTGGAAGGCCATTTGCACCAACCCGGCCAACAGGACGCCCCAAGCGAGGACGAACACGGAGCGGGCCATTTCCTTCTGTCCGCCGAAGAGCGGCACCACCAGCCAGACAACGCCGATCATGACGAGGTTCAGCATCACGGCCCCGAGCGCGGGGATGAAGAACTTGCCCCGGGCGTTGAGCACGCCGATGAAGATGGCCGCCAAGCAAACGAGCAGCACGTAGGGGAACATGATCCGCAGCAGCTGGAGCATGAGGTGCGTCTCGGGTTTGATCGCGTCGCCGGCCAGCGGGAGGAAGAGCGTGATGCCGAGAATGACGACGACGGAGAGGGCGGCTCCAGCGACGAGCAGGCCGGAGATGACGGCGTTGGTGGCGCGCCAGGTTTCGGCCAGGCCGGAGGCTTTTTCCTTCTGCTTGAAGATGGGGATGAAAGCGGCGGTCAGTGCGCCTTCGCCGAGCAGGCGGCGGAAGAGGTTCGGTATCTTGAAGGCGAAGGTGAAGGCGTCGGCGATGGCCGTGGTGCCCATGAAGCTGGCATAGACCATCTCCCGGACCATTCCCAGAACGCGGCTCAGCAGGGTCGCGGCGGCCATGGCCCCGGACGATTTCAGCATGTTCGACATCGGCGGCGCGGAGGGTGCGACAGGCCGGGGGCGGAATCCACGCGGAAACACGCGGCAGCAGGACGCACGGGCCTTCGCCGGAATGGCGGCTTGTCACCGCGCGGCCCGGCGGTCGAGAGTCGCCGCCTAGTTTTTCGCATGAGCCCCAATCCGCATCCCCGCGCCATCGTCACCGGCGGCGCGGGCTTCATCGGTTCCCATCTGGTCGAACGCCTCCTGGCCGACGGGTCCAGCGTCGTGGTCATCGACGATCTTTCGACCGGAACCTTGGCCAACTTGGCCGCCGTGCGGAACGATCCGCGATTGACCGTGATCGAACGGAAGGTTTCCGCCTGCGCGGAATTGCCGCTCCTGATGAAGGACGCCACGCAGGTCTATCACTTGGCCGCGACGGTCGGCGTGGATCTGGTAATGAAGTCGGGCTTGGAGACCATCCGCAACAACCTGCTGGAAACGCCCTTCGTCCTCGACGCCGCCAGCCAGTATCGTGTGCCGTTTCTGCTGGCCTCCACTTCCGAGGTCTATGGCAAGAGCGCCAAACCCGAATTTTCGGAGGAGGACGACCTGCTCATCGGTCCGCCGCATCTGCATCGCTGGAGCTACGCCTGCTCCAAGCTGATGGACGAGTTCCTGGCCCTGTCCTACTGGAGGGAACGGGGACTGCCCGTGGTGGTCGCCCGTCTCTTCAACACCGTCGGCCCCCGTCAAAGCGGAAAATACGGGATGGTGCTGCCGAGGTTCATCGCCGCCGCCATGGCGAACGAACCGCTGGTGGTCTTGGGAACGGGAAGCCAGACCCGTTGCTTCTGTCACGTCCTGGATGCAGTCGAAGTGATCAGTCTGCTTTTGCAGAATCCTTCGGCCACTGCTGGCCAGGTGGTGAACGTCGGAAGCGTCGAGGAGATTTGCATCGGCGATTTGGCCACTCGGATCATCGCGGCTTCCGGCAGCCGCTCGGAGATCCGCCACCTGCCGTATGTCGAAGCCTATGCGGGAGGCTTCGAGGACATGCTGCGGCGCAAACCTGATGTGCGAAAGCTGGAGAAGCTGATCGCAAAGGCACCGAGCCGCTCCTTGGATCTGATTATTGCCGACATGGTGTCAGAACATGAAAAAAGGCACCCCGATTCGGGGTGCCTTTGAATTGCCGACCTGAAAATGACCAAATCAGGGATTGTTAGAAGGCAGATAAACCGTATTGAGCAAAGAGCCGGACTGGCGCAGAGACTCGCGCAATTTTCCGCTAGTCAACTGCTCGGCATGGCCATCGGAGAAAACGATGTTGCCAGCCTTGTCATGCAAGCCCGTTCCCCACCGGGTAGCGGTTCCCAACGTTGCCCCATTGGCCGGGGCGTTGGTGCCAAGGTTGGCCTGGATCGACTGAGCGTTGGCCGTTGCCGCAGGACCACCCATCCTGGTCGGCGCCTGATCGGTTCCGGACGCGGCGATGGCACAAATGTTGCGATCACCAGCAACCAGCAGCGACGGCTCGGAATCGTTAGCTTCCATGCCGTAGAAATAGCTCAGAACGTTGTTGGGCGCGTTGGTGAACCCTTGGGTGAAGCTGGTGGCGTTCGTGCGGGAATCGGACGGGCAAACAACGACTTTAGTAGAGCCGAGCTCATTCTGAGCTTGGACGTAGATGTCAACGGGCCCCCTTGCGACCGGAGGAACCGGAATCTGGCTGTGGGGATACTTGCCATCGTAGTCGTTGGCATAGAGGCGGAAAGCGGTGCCGACCTGCTTGAGATTGCTGACGCAAGCAATGCGATGGGCGCGGGCTTTGGCCTTGGCCAACGCGGGAAGGAGCATGCCGGCGAGAATCGCGATGATCGCGATCACGACGAGCAGCTCAATCAAAGTAAAAGCGGCTTTGAGCAGACGGGTTTGTTTCATACGAACTATGGATTGTTGAAGTGCGGGTGACGAGCGCGGGACTGTAAGAAGCGAACTTTCAGTGTCAACTCGTTTTACCTTCCTTCCGTTAAGCAGAGCAGGTGCCAAGCGTCGTGAAACCTCTTTTCCAAGGTTCTTAGACCGTCTCTCTACTTCCCCAGCAACCCAGCGGCGTGAGATTCACGCACGAGGCGTGAATCTCACGCATTAACGCAATGGCAATGGCCCAGCACGCGGGGAGGCCGAGGTTCCTCAGTTTCACCGAACAATTCATTGGAACCGCGTTTAGACCCAACTGCTCTGTGGCGTAGCCCCATTGGTGAAAATTCAGGAGAAAACTTCGTGACAAGGGAGGTTCCAAAAATATAGTTCGCACCCCTCGGCGGACCCTATGGTCTAGCGGTTAGGACACCTCCCTTTCACGGAGGTAGCCCGGGTTCGATTCCCGGTAGGGTCGCCACTTCCGCCTCCGGCACACCGGTCTCATCCGACTCCATTGAAGCGACTTGCTCTGGTGTGGCCCCCATTGGAAGAAACGGATTGCCAGCCTAGGCAAGTCGCTCCCTATCTTCACGCCTGAGCCCGATTGGCCGCCGCATGTCCAGCTCCGATCCATCCGCGCCGTTTCGCCCGCCGCAGCCCCTGCCGACGGCAGCGATCCAATCTGCCGTCCCAATCGCCCCACCGCTGGAACCTCCCGTCCAATTCGAGCGGATCGCCGAGGCCGCCTTCGACGACCCGGAGCGGATGCGACAGATCATGGAGATGCTTCTCCGGGAGATTCCCCGGGAGTTGGCGGCCTTGATGGCGGCGGTGGGAAGCCGGAATCTGGAACGTGTGGCCCAAGCGGCGCACAAAACCTGCGGGGCTTGTGGCCAATCGGGCTTGGTCGCGGTGGTGGCGCCCTTGCAGCGGATCGAAGCGCTGGCCAAAAGCGGGGGCCAAGCCGGACTGGCGGAGCAGGTCAAGGTGGCCGCCCGCGAGTTCGAGCGTTGCCGGGTGGCCTTGGCCGAGCGGGTGCGGGAACTGGAGCGGGCTTCCCGCTCCTGATGCAAACTCCGGGCTTTCCTGCTATTCGCGAGCCACGCGATGGCAGGCATCGGCCACGAGGGAAAGCTGCTCCAGAAAGCCTTCCCGCGACTCCGGCGGCAATGCGCCCAAAACCTCGGTCTGCAGATCGAGCGCGATCTTGCGCGCTTCCTCGAACCGTTCCCGACCCTTGGGCAGAATCCGGATGCGGTAGGCCCGGCGGTCCTTTTCATGCACGCGGCGTCCGATCAGTCCGTTGCGCTGCATCCGTGTCAGGAGAGATGCGATGGTGTTCGGATCGCTGGCCATCAGGACCGTGAGCTGGCTCTGGCCGAGCCCCTCTTCGCCGGCCTCCGCGATCGTGCGAAGGGCGGTGAACTGGTCGGGCGTGATCTCCAAATGGGCAATGCGACGACGGAAGGTCTGGTTGAGCCCATACCACGCCCGACGCAGGAGGATCGGCAAACGGCGGGAGCCGAGCACGGGGACGATCGGTTCAGGGAGCGGTTCGGCGCTGGCTTTCTTGGGCATGACGTCGAGCCGAGATTGATGGGCCTGCGGACAACTGCCAAGACCGGGAAACGTCCCCAGCGAAGCTATTCCGACACCTTGCCCGCGATGACCGATTCGTCCGGCGCGCCCCGGCCCCGTTTACATTCCGGCAAGAGCAACGATGTCGCCCCTAGAATGAAGAGCGCGCTGATGCCGCCCAGCACGGGCAGAGACAACTGCCCCACGACATAGAACGCCACCGCCGGCGCCAGCACCCCGCGCACGCCGGTGAGGAAGGTGTGCACCGACATGTAGTCGGAGACGTGGTCGGGCCGCGCAAACTTCGTCACCCAGAGCGTCCAGGCCACGTCTCCACCCGCCTCGGAAACCCCGAAGACGATCGCGCCGATGATTAGCCCGGTGAGCGAGTCGCTTACGAAGAACGCGCTGATGCCGATGGCGAACCCCACGTTCAACGTCATCCGCAGGGCGAAGAAATTCATCCGGTCGAAGAGCTTACCCCAGACGGGGCTCATCAGCAGCCGGGCGACGTTCGGAATCACCACCGTCAACCAGGCGATCTGGACCGGCGTGGGATGGAATTCGAGGCCGTATTTGTCCGGGTTCGCCAAGTATTCGATCCGCAGCGGCAGCATCATCAGGTTGGCGAAGCCCATCAGCATCCAGGAGATCAAGGTGCGGCGGAACAGCGGATCGTCCGCGACATGCCGCAGCGGCCGCAGCGGATGCGAACCGCGTTCGCTGTCGGAGGGACGCGACGGGCATCGGTGCAGGCACCAAGCGGCCACGGCGAAGGCGCAGGAGAAAACCAGGAGCAAGTGTCGGAAGTGCCCGATGTCGTTCGCCAGCCAGCGTCCGGCCAGATCGCCGAAAACCACGGCCGTGCCGATGCGGATCATGACCGTGCGGGAGAAAAGCCGACCTCGTTCCGTCGCAGGATAGTTGTCCTGATAGACCTGCGTCATCAGCGGCAGTCCGGCGGAAGATGCGGCCATGCCGATGATGCTTCCGATTACGAAGACCCATGTCGTCGGCCACAGCACCGGCAGGAGAAAACCAACCGACCCGATGGCCGCGATCACCGAGGCCGATTGCGCAACGCGCCAACGCCCGTGCGTCACGATCCAGAGAACGAGCGGCGTGAGCAGCATTCCAAAGCTGCTGCCGGCGGCGATGGCGGCCTTGGCCGAAGCGCCGGCCTGGAAGTGCTTCATCGCCATCACGAGCAGGAAGGTGCGCCCCGCCGTCTCGACGATGCCCGAGGTGGCGGCGCGGATGCGCTCGTAGTTGTAGGTGGTGATGGTGTCCGGCGAACGGCTCACAAGAGGGCAGTTTCTGCGGCGAAGCGCTGGGGTGCAAGGCGTCCTTGGCTCCAAGCAGCGTCCTAATCTCAATCTTCCTCTTCATCTTAATCATGGAGTCCCAGGGATTAAGATGAAGAGGAAGAGCAAGATTTAGACTGCCAGGTTCTGGCAGTCCTTGGACGTTGGAAGTTGAGCGTTGAACGTTCAGCGTTTTCTTCGTCTTCCAAGGACTGCTCCTCTGAAAACTGCCCACTGAAAACTTTCCCCGCCCGCCTCCTTGCCTGACGCCGCCCGCTTCCCATACTCCGCGCCGCATGTCGTTTCTCAACGGCCTCAATCCCCAGCAGCGCGACGCGGCCGAGACCATCCGCGGCCCCGTTCTGATTCTCGCGGGCGCCGGCACCGGCAAGACCCGCGTGATCACCCACCGCATCGCGCACATGGTCCAATCCGGGATCAATCCCGGAAACATTCTCGGCGTGACCTTCACCAACAAGGCCGCCCGCGAGATGCTGGAGCGCGTGACCAAGCTCCTGCCGAAAGTCCCCAAAGGCACGCCCAAGGAAGACCAGCCCGAGAAGCCGACGATCTGCACCTTCCACTCGCTCTGCGTCCGCATCCTTCGCCAACACATCGACCGGCTGGGCTACAAGCGGAACTTCGTCATCTTCGACGAGTCGGACCAGCTCGCGGCCATCAAGAAGATCCTCAGCACCATTTCCGCGAAGGGCGAGAAGACCGACCCGGCGGCGATCCTCGGACTGCTCAGCCGCTACCGGAACGGCGGTTCCAAATCCGCCGCGTTCGACGATCCCAGCGTGGCCGCGCTCGCCGAGCACATCCGCAAGAAATACGAGTCCGCTCTGCGCGCCTGCAACGCGGTCGATTTCGACGACCTAATCCTCCTTACGTTGAAGCTCTTCACCGAGCACCCCGAGGCGCTCGAAGCCTGCCGCCTGAAGTATCGCTACATCATGGTGGACGAATACCAGGACACGAACGCCGCGCAGTTCCAGCTCGTCCATGCCCTGGCCAGGGAGCACCGAAACTTCTGCGTCGTGGGCGACGACGACCAATCCATCTACGGCTGGCGCGGCGCCGAGATCGCCAATCTCCTCAACCTCGAACAGCATTTCCCCGAGGTGAAGGTCGTAAAGCTGGAGCAGAACTACCGCTCCACGCCGACCATTCTCAACGCCGCCAACGCGGTCATCAAAAACAACGCCCGCCGCCGCTCCAAGCAGCTCTGGTCCGACAAGGGCCCCGGACCGAAGATCGTCATCCACACCTTCCCGCACGACGAAGAGGAAGCGAAGACCATCGCCGACCAAATCGAGTTCAACCGCGTCGGCCACCGCATTCCTTGGGGCGAACAGGCCATCCTCTTCCGCACCAACCAGCAGTCCCGCCCCATCGAGACCGCGCTGCGCAAGGCCGGCATCCGCTACCACCTCATCGGCGGCCAGAGCTACTTCGACCGCCGCGAGATCCGCGACTTCCTCGCCTATCTCAAGACGATGCTGAACCCGCACGACGACGTGAGCCTGCTCCGCATCGCCAACACGCCCGCGCGCGGTTTGAGCGACGTGACGATGGAGCGCCTGCTCGCCGCCAGCCACGAACGCGACTGCTCCGTCTTCGCCACTATGCGGCACACCGACGTGCTGGAGAGCTTCCAGCCCCGCACCCGCGACGCCGTGGCGGCCTTCGTCGCCTTCGTCGAGCGCATCCACGCGCCGCTGGAGAGCAAGGAGCCATTGGCGCTGCGGCAATGGGCCATGGATTTCCTGGCCGAGACCGGCTACCTCGAAGACCTCCGCAAACAGGAGAAGGACCCCGAGACCGCCGACAACCGCGTCCGCAACGTCCACGAAGTCATCGCCC
>CAMLMI010000214.1 GCA_946480965.1 uncultured Verrucomicrobiales bacterium
GGCAAAGGATCTGGATGACGCGCTCGATCTCGTTCTGGCGGCCGATGACGGGATCCATCTCGCCCTTGCGCGCGATTTCGGTGAGGTCGCGGCCGAAGGCCTTGAGCGCTGGGGTCTTGACGTCGCCCTTCTTCTCGGATTTCTCGCCTCCACCGGCGGTTTCGGCGGCGGGCTGTTCTTCCTGGGCGGCGAAGTTCGGATCGAGCTCCTTCAGGATTTCCTGGCGGGTCTGCTCGATGTCCACATCGAGGTTCTTCAAGACGCGCGCGGCCACGCCGTCCCCTTCGCGGAGCAGGCCGAGCAGGATGTGTTCGGTGCCGACGTAGGTGTGGTTCAGCGCCTTGGCTTCCTTGGCGGCGAGGGCCAGCACCTTCTTCACGCGGGGCGTGTAGGGGATGTTGCCGACCATCTTCTGGTCGGGGCCGGTGCCGACCTGTTTCTCGACCTCCATGCGAACGGTCTCAAGGTCGAGGCCGAGCTTCTGAAGCACGTTCACCGCGACGCCCTGGCCGAGCTTGATCAGGCCGAGGAGCAGGTGCTCGGTGCCGACGAAGTTGTGGTTGAAACGGTCGGCTTCCTTGCGCGCCAACGCCAGGACCTGTTGGGCCCGTGGCGTGAAATTGTTCATGGCTTCTTCGCTCATACTCTTGATGCAACCTGTGTTTACTCGGTCGGTTTGTCCAGCGAGCCTTCTCCGCCGGGGGCGCGGCACTCGGGACGCGGCACGTTGGCCAGCCGCTCGCGCAGCATGTCGGCGCGGTGCAGGTCCCGCTCCTCCGCGTCCAGCTTGTCCGAAAACTTCTTCCGCAGGTGCGCGGGCTGCGTGGTGATGAACAACTCGTCGATCAACGCGCGCTCGGCCGCTGGGAAATAGCCGTAATCGTAGCCCAGCCGCAGCAGGGACAACAGGTTCATCGTCTCTTTCGAGGAAATGCTGTAGGCGTTGGAGAGGATTCCGTAGGCTCGGCCGACGTGGTTGAAGACGACCTTGGGCTTCTTCTCGAGGAGCGAGGCGCGGGCGTTCTCCTCGTGGTCGATGATCTGCGCGAGGACCTTTTCCAGGCGGGCGACGATGTCGAGCTCCGACTCCCCGAGCGTCATCTGGTTGGATACCTGGAAGATGTTGCCCAGGGCTTCGGTGCCCTCGCCGTAGAGGCCGCGGACGGCGAGGCCGAGCTTGTTGACCGACTGGATGATCTGGTTGATCTGCTCGGCGAGGACGAGCCCGGGCAGGTGCAGCATGGCGCTGACGCGGATGCCGGTGCCGAGATTGGTGGGGCAGGCGGTCAGGTAGCCGAGCTCGCGGTTGAAGGCGTAATCGAGGGAGGCTTCGAGCTGGGAGTCCAACTCGTCGATGGCGGCCCAGGCCTGGCGCAACTGGAGGCCGGGCAGCAGGGCCTGCATCCGCAGGTGATCCTCCTCGTTGATCATCACGCAGAGGGACTCGGAGCGGTTGAAGATGACGCCGGAGCCGTGGCTCTTGGCGGCATGCTCGCGGCTGATCAGATGGCGCTCGACCAGCACCTGCTTGTCGAGCGCGGTGAGGTTCTCCATCGATTCGGCGAACCGCTGGCCCATCAGCTTGGCGGACTCCACTGCGGGCCTGAGCACCTCCAGCGCACGGACGCGCTCGGCCTTCTTGGCGAAACCGGGGAAAGTGTAGCCGTTGATGTTGCGGGCCAATCGGACCCGGCTGGAAAGGACGATTCGGTCGTTGGGACCCGTGCGGCGGGTGAACTCGGCGGGGGAGCTGAGAAAGGAATGGAGATCCATGATCACGTCTCGGCGGTCGAGGCCAGTTTCTCCTTCATCGCGTTCATCTCGTCGCGCAGGCGGGCGGCGGTCTCGTAGTCCTCCTGCTGGACGGCTTCCTTGAGCTTCTTGTCGAGGGTGGTGAGGCGTTCGGAGATGTCCACCTTGCGGCGCAACACGACGGGCACCTTGCCGGTGTGGTGGGTGCCCTTGTGCATGGTCTTGAGCAGAGACTCCAAGCCCTCGGAGAAGGTGTTGTAGCACTCGGAGCAGCCGAGGCGGCCGTTCTTCTTGAAGTCGGCCTGGGTGAAGCCGCAGCGCGGGCACTTCAGCTCCTCGCCCTCGCTGCCCTGGGCGATCTCCTGGCTGGCACCGAGCCCGAGCAGCAGATCCGCCAGCGAGAACCCGGCGGGATCGTTCACGCCCTTCTCTTTGGCGCAGGCCTCGCAGAGGTCCACCTTCTGCATCTTGTCCCCGACGATCTGGGTCAGGTGGACCTTGGCGACGTTCTGTTTGCAAACCATGCACTGCATAAGTTCAACGGTATATCGGCTCCCCGACACGCTGGGTCAAGGCGCGGAACTCGCCGACCAGCTTCTTGGTGATCGGTCCGGGCTGGCCCGTGCCGATGATCCGCCCGTCCACCTTGGTCACGGGGATGATCTCGGCGGCGGAACCGGTGAGGAAGCATTCGTCCGCGTTGAAGACGTCGTAGCGGGTCAGGTTCGGCTCCGAGACCTCGATGCCGCCCTGTTTGGCCAGCTCGATGACCGTGCCCCGGGTGATGCCGTAGAGCGCGCCGGCGGAGAGCGGCGGAGTGACCATTTTGCCGTCCTTGAGGAGGAAGATGTTGTCGCCGGTGCATTCCGCGACGAAGCCCTCGGAGTTCAACATGATGGCCTCTTCTACGCCGGCGTTGTTCGCCTCGATCTTGGCCAGGATGTTGTTCAGGTAGTTGAGCGACTTGATCGCCGGGTTCAGCGCGCTGTGGAGATTGCGCACCGTGGGAACGGTGACGATGGCCATGCCCTTCTCATACATTTCGGCCGGGTAGAGCTGGATGGTGCCGGCGATGACGATGACCGAGGGCTTCTTGCAGCGGTTGGGGTTTAGCCCGAGCGTGCCGACGCCGCGGCTGACGATGAGGCGGATGTAGCCGTCGCGGATGTCGTTGGCGGCGCAGGTGTCCACGACCGCCTTGCAGATCTCCGCGTGGGAGAGCGGGATGTCGAGCAGGATGGCCTTGGCCGAGTAGAACAGCCGGTCGATGTGCTCCTTGAGCTTGAACACCCGGCCGTTGTAGGCGCGGATGCCCTCAAAGATGCCGTCGCCGTAGAGAAAGCCGTGGTCGAACACGGAAACCTTCGCGTTCGCTTCGTCGTAGAACTGACCGTCGATGTAGATCTTCATTCGCCGCGCGGAAACTACGGGAAAGGTTTCCGGCGCTGCAACTGGCGAGTGGAACGGGCTGATGGACGGAAACAAAACGGGACCGGAGGTTGATCCGGTCCCGTCGAACGCCCAGCAGGATGGCTGGCCTATCCGATCTTGGCGATGGCCGCATCGAGGCGCTTCAGCACGCGCTCCTGGCCCAGCGCCTCCAGCAGATGATAGAGGCTCGGACCGACGGTCTTGCCGGTGGCGGCGAGGCGGGTCGGATGCACCAGGACGCCGGTCTTCACGCCGGTTTCGGTGGCGACGGATTTGAGGGCGTTTTCCAATCCGGTGGCGTCAAAGGTGGCCAAGGCGGCGAAGACCTCGCGCAGCTTTTGCAACCGGGGCTTGTTTTCGGGGATCAAGCTCTTGGCCGCTCCAGCCGCGTCGTATTCGGTGACTTCGGTGAAGTAGAAACCACCAAAGGCCGGCAGCTCGGCGAAGTGTTTGATCTTCTCCTGACAGGTCTTGAGCGCGGCGCGGATGTAGTCCGGGGCGAAACCGTCCAGCGAGATTCCGGCGCGGCCGAAGGCCTCGCGGGACAGCGCCTCGAAGCGCTCGGGCGACATCAGGCGGATGTATTCGCCGTTCACCCAATGCAGCTTGTCGAGGTCGAAGCCCGCGTTGTGGCGAAGGATCTGCGGCAGGTCGAAGAGCTGCACGACCTCGTCTCGGGAAATGATCTCGCGGTTCCCCTTGGGCGACCAACCGAGGAGGCTGAGGTAGTTGACCACCGCTTCCGGCGCGTAGCCTTCAGCCATGTAGCCGGTGAGCGAAGCGCCGGTGTCGCGCTTGCTCATCTTGGACTTGTCCTTGTTCAGGATGAGCGGGATGTGGGCGTATTGCGGGGGCTCGACGCCGAAGGCCTTGAAGAGAGCGATGTGCTTGGCGGTGTTGCTGAGATGGTCCTCGCCGCGGATCACGTGGGTGATCTTCATCTCCAGGTCGTCGATGACGTTGACCAAGTGGAAAACGGGTTTGCCGTCGCTGCGCACGATGACGAAATCGGGGTCCATCTTCTCGCGGTCGGTCAGCTCGCGGGTGACGTTGCCAACGACGAGATCGGGAATGACCACGGGTTCGCGCTGCATCCGGAACTTCACGGCGCCTTCGTGGTCGTAGGCGAGGCCCTTGTCCTTCAGCTCCTGCACGCGCTTCTTGTAGATCTCCGAGCGGACGGACTGGAAGTAGGGGCCGTAGTCGCCCTTGCTGGGGCCCTTGTTGTCGCCGGTCAGCGGACCTTCATCCCAATCCAGGCCCAGCCAGCGCAGACCGTTGAGGATGACATCGACGGCTTCCTGGGAATTGCGGGCGTCGTCCGTGTCCTCGATGCGGAGCACGAAGGTGCCTCCGGTGTGGCGGGCGTAGAGCCAGTTGAACAGGGCGGTGCGGGCGCCTCCGATGTGGAGGTAGCCGGTGGGGCTGGGGGCGAAACGGACGCGGACGCTCATGGTTTCAAAAATTGGGGGGAGACCTTGGCGTTCGGGTCGGGCGGAAGCAAGCCCGGCGCTGGACGGCTCAGTTGAGGATGAGCTTCATCTCTTCCCGGTTCAAACCAGAGTCGTCCAGGGAAGCCCGCAAGCGGGTATATTCCGAGACCCGGTCATTGGCCTTCATCACGGCGGCGGCCACGGCGCGCCACTGGGGGGGAAGGATGTTGACCTGGCTCTTGATCTCGTCGATCAGGGCCATGGCGCGTTTCGGCTCGCCGTTGCGCAGGTAACCGAAGGCGGTGAGCACGGTGAAGACGGGCTGGTCAGGGTGAAGCCGGGAGAGAGCGGTGGCGGATTCCAGGGCCTGCCGCTGCTGCTGCTTGAGCAGGAGGTTCAGGTAGATCATGGAGGCGACGGCGCTGGGGTCCGAGCGGCCGGAGGCGTCAGTGACCCGAGCCAGGCGCACGGCGCATTGGCGGGCCAACTCGAACTGGGACAGGCTGCGAGCGATGCGGTAGGTTTGGCGGTTGGCTTCCCTGCCGAAGCGGTCATCGTTGAGGAAGGCGGAATAGGCCCGGAGCGCGACGTCCTTTCTGCCCATGCGTTCGGACTCGACCGCGACGATGCGCGCCTTCAACGGGTTGTTGGTGGTGGCGGTGACGAGGCGGGACCAGATTTCGTCGGCACGCTTGGCTTCGCCCTGTTTGGCCGCCATGTGGGCGCGGACGCAGTCAGCCACGACAGGATCGAGCGGGGAATTGGTCCGGACCAGGACCTGTTCGACCGTATTCCAGCGCTTCAACCCGATGAGGGAATCGATGTGGATGGAAAGCAGGGTGAGATTGGTGCCTGTGGCTTCCAGGGGCAGGAGGGAAAGGGCTTCGTCATGGGCGGACTTGGCGTTCAGCCAGGCGGCAACTTCGGAAAGGGTTTCGGTGTTGGTGCTGGTCAACGAGGAAACCACGGAGCGGATGACGGTTTCCTTGCTGCTGGGCTGGGCGATGATCTTGAGGTCGCCAACGAGGGTCAGGTCCTCCGTTTCCCGGCCTGCTTCGCGAATCCATTTCAGCATCTCGTCCGCTTCGCCCGGGTTCAGGTCACCGGTGGCCACGAGGGCTTTCCAGGCCTGGAAGCGCATCGAATTGGTGCGCTTGGCCAGATCCCAGAGCAGGCGTCGGCCGTCCAGTCGATCCTTGGAGGTGTCCTCGGTCGCGAGGAGGGAGCCGAGCTTGAACTGGATCTCGGCGTCCTCCGGCGCGCCCACGAGCGCGCGTTTGCCCACGATCACCGCCATCTCACGGTCGCCCTTGAGGCGGAAGAGATCGGAGGCGAGCACGAGGGAGCGCGGCGGCGGGGGCTTGGTCATCATCAGATACGTCATCTGCTCGGCCGCAATGTCGAGACGGCCGATGCGCAGGAGAAAATCGACGTAGTCCTGGCGCTCCTGGAGCGTCACGCCGGAGCGGCGGATGATGCCGTTCCAGAGCTCGTTGGCGCGGGCGACGCTGATCTTCTCCGAGGCGCGTGCGGTCTGTCTGCGATATTCCTGGCCCTTTGGGTTGAGCTGGCTGGCGAGCTGGTAGAACTCGATGGCCGCCTCCCAGTCCGCGGCGGCGAAGGCTTCGGCTCCGGCGGCGGCGAAGTGCCCGGCCCGCCAGACCTTGGCCTCGGCGTAGGCCGGGGGCACGGAGAAGTAGAGCACGACGACCATCACCGCGGTGACGGCGAGCCCGATGGACCAACCGATGATCCGGGAAACGATGTTGGCCTTGGGTTTCTGGGAGGCCTTTTCCGATTTGGCGGAGTTTTCCATGGTCGCTTACTTCGCCGCCGTTTGGGCGGGTTCGACTTTCCCGACGTAGTCGAACATCCGGTTGACGATGTCCTCGATCACTTCGCGGGTCGGCTCCGTGTCCTGGTAGTAGAACACGAGAGAGACGATCTCCATGGCGGACTTGCGGTCCGCCGCCTCCTTCAGCCAGGGAACGGCGGTGCCCCGGTCGAAGGTTTCGCGGGCGTAGTTGATGTCCACCGGACGGCCGTCGCGCCAGACGCCCCAGACCTGGATGGCGGTGGTTTCCCGGTTCTTGAACTTGAAGGAATACCACATGAGGTCCTTCTGGCCGACCTTGACCTGGATCTTCTTGGGTTCTTCTTGGATGACCCAGCCGGCGCCGGTCATGCAGACATCGGGACGGTGGCCGAGGATGAAGATGCTGCCGGCGGAGGGCTTCCAGTAGAATTGGTAACCGGCGATGCCGAGGGCGATGCGCGGGTCCTGCGCCTCGAAGTTGATGCCGGTGGTGGGCTTGAGCTCGTCCATCACCTTCTTGGAGGGTTCCTTGGGCGTGATGTCCGGGGAAAGCACCAGGTAGGGGCTCTGCTGGTGCTCGATACGCAGCTCCTGGATGGCGGACCAGCCGACCAAGCCTAAGAAGCCGAAGGTGGCCACCAGCGCGGCCAAGCGGAGGCCGCCGGTGCGCTTCAAGGGGCGGGAGACGGCCACAAGGGTTTCCTTGGCGCTTGCGCCCCGGCCCAAGGGGCGGTTGTTGAGCCAGCGCCCGCCCAGCCACACGATCACGGGTAGCCCGAGGGAAACGAGCCCGCCGACCCAGTCATGGACGGTGTTTTCCATGCCCAAGAAGCCGTAGTTCCGGTCAAGCACCTCCAACCCCTCCAAGTCCACGGCCCAGCAGAGCAGGAAGGTGCGGAGCAGGTTGAGCAGCACCGCGCCGGAAAAGGCGATCAGGACCATGGCCCAGCGCCGGGGCACCGAGAGCATGAACAGCTCGCCGATGGCGATGCCATACATGATGCCCGACTGGAGCGAGCGGATTCCGGAGCAGGCCTCGTCGATGCCGACGCGGCCGGGCTTCATGGCGATGACCGTGCCCTCGCGCTGGGCGATGAAGCCAAGCCAATGGAGGATCTCGGTGATCACCGCGGAAACTTTCTGGGCCAGGCCCGCCACGATCGGCTGCTCGATCACGGAGAGCCAAGGGGCGGAGATGAGGAAGAAGCAGGTCGGGAAGATCATCGCCTTGCGCAGCTTCTTGCCGCCCATCCAGCCCAGGGTCAGGAGGGTGATGGCCACGGCGTTGGCCCCGATGACCCAGACCAGCGTGCGGGAGAGCGGGCTGCGTTGGCGCGCCAGCTCCAGCGGGGTGATGGCGGCACAGAGCAGCAGCAGCAGGAAAATGCCCAGCGCGGTGTCGCGCGCCTTGGGCGGGTTCAGGGAGGCCGGGTTGTTCGCGGCGAAGAGCGTCAGCCGTCGCCAGAAGAAGAACGCCCCGAGCATGGGCA
>CAMLMI010000215.1 GCA_946480965.1 uncultured Verrucomicrobiales bacterium
CCGCCGAGGACAATCCCTCTCGCAGCCGATGATCGTAGCGCGCGCGGCGTTGCCCACCGCGATGGAGGGAGAACTGCTCGTGGACGGAGTCGCCACCGACGGGCGACTGGGCCGCGCGGAAGCGACGGCTTGGAGCGATTGGCGCGGTCCCCGGCTCTCGCCGAAACGGCTGTTCGGCGAAGCGCTCGTCGCTTCGGCCGCGTGGCAAACCGTGCTGGCTTGCGACGCGATCCAGCAGGGCCGGCATCCCGCCGCCCGACTCAGCGTGGCCGGACCGAACGAACAGGCCTTCGCCGCGCGGATCGTTTCGAGGCGGGACGAAGCCTGAGCGTTCCTGACCGTTCGTCTGTTCTTCGGGCGACCCCCGCCGGCAACCTTTCTCCCCGTTCCGCCGCTTCCATTCACCGAGGGGCTTCCCCTGTCGCCGATTCCCGCTATGATTGCCGCTCGGCCCGGGCCGAACCTTTTCCATGCTTACGATTCGTGATCTGAAGATGTCCGTGGGTGGCCGCACCCTGTTCGAGAACGCCGCCATGACGATCAACTACGGGGATCGCGTGGCGCTCGTCGGTCCCAACGGCGCCGGCAAGTCCACCCTGTTCTCCATCATCCTCAAGGCGAACAAGCCCGACGAGGGAGTCGTGGAGCGCGACGCGTGGACGATGGTCGGCTTCCTCCCGCAGGAGGCCGAGGCCGTGGGCGACGAGACCGTGCTGGACGTCGCCACGGGCCGCGCCGGGGAACTGCCGCGTCTCGAAGCCAGGCTCAAGGAGCTCGAAGCCGCCGGGGACGTGGAGTCGCCGGAATACATGGAGACCACGGCCAAGCACGACGCGTTGAACGACCCGCAGGTGGAGGCCAAGGCCAAGAAGCTCCTCGCCGGTCTCGGCTACAAGGAAGCGGCCTTCGACCGGCCCGCCCGGGAAATGAGCGGCGGCTGGGTCATGCGCGCGCACCTCGCCCGCCTGCTGGTGATGGAGCCCGATCTGCTGCTATTGGACGAGCCCACGAACCACCTGGACCTGCTCTCGCTGCTCTGGCTCCAGAACTACCTGAAGACCTACTCCGGCGCGCTGTTGCTGATCTCCCACGACCGCCAGTTCATGGACGAGCTGATCACGCAGGTCTATGAGATCGCGGACAAGAAACTCGTCTCCTACTCCGGCAACTACGCCGACTATCTGCGCCAGCGCGAGGAGCGCTACGAACAGCAGCTCGCCGCCTACAAGAACCAGCAGAAAGAGATCCAGGCGCTGCAGGAATTCGCCGACCGGTTCCGCTCCGTCGCGTCGAAGGCCGCGCAGGCCATGAGCAAGCTCAAGCAGATCGAGCGCATGGACCTGATCGAGAAGCCCACCCCGCCGAAGAAGCCGTTCCGCTTCCAGATCCCCACGCCGCCGCGCATCGGCCAGCGCGCGATCATCCTGGAGGGAATCCACATGGCCTACGGCGCGCACAAGGTCTATGCCGGGCTCGACCTCATCGTGGAGCGCGACGAACGCACCGTGCTCGTCGGCCCCAACGGGGCGGGCAAATCCACGCTGCTCAAGATCCTCGCGGGCGAGGTGGAGTTCCAGCAGGGCAAACGCCAGCTCGGCCACAACACCAAGGTCGGCTACTTCAGCCAGCACCGCAGCGCGTCGCTCGACCCGAACAACTCCGTGCTCGACGAGGTGATGGCCAGCGCGCCCGCGCTGCGCGAGGACGAGGCCCGGGGCATCCTCGGCTCCTTCATGTTCCGCAAGGAGGAGATCTACAAGAAGACCGCCGTGCTGAGCGGCGGCGAGAAGACGCGGCTGAACCTGGTGAAGTTCCTCGTCGATCCGCCGAACCTCCTGCTGATGGACGAGCCCACGACGCACCTCGACATCATGACGGTCGAGTCGCTCACGCTCGCGCTGGAACACTACGAGGGCACTCTGGTCTTCATCTCCCACGACGTGCATTTCATCCGCCGCTTGGCGAACAAGGTCCTGCACGTGAACAACGGCCAGGTGCGCGCCTACCCCGGCGGCTACGACTACTTCCTGGAGAAGACCGAAGCCGGCCAGGACGCCCGTGCGGCGCTGACGGCGAAGTAGGAGAGGCACGGAGGGTAGCTGCGCTCAGATCACAGGCAATGATCTGGAGCACCAACCCTGCTGCCGGAATGGGAGCCCCGGAATACCGCGTTGGGCGAAACCGGTCGCAGTTTGAGACCGGTTGCCTCGAACACTTTCCGGCTGTTTGGGTTGTCTTCTTCCATGCTCAACAGGTCCGTTCAAAAGTGCGATATTTCGATGTGCGCCCTTGAGGTGCACAGCGAAATCGGGCCAGTTGCCACCAAAGAAAACCGTCAAGAGCGCCTCGTCGCTCGCGTTAGGGCGTCCACCAGACCGGCCCCTTTGAACGCCAAGTCTCGGGCCAGTCGGCCGATCAACGTCGCGGGAATCCGGAGATAACGCGGCAGTTTCTTGGCCAGCTCAACGGCTGGCTTCTCCAGCTGGGATCGATGTCGCCGAAAGCGTGGCAGAACCCGGCGATCCGGTCTGGATCGTCCTTGGGCACCAGCACAGAGCGGGCAAGGGCTTCGTGCTTTGATCCCCCTTCCGGGCTCGGTTCCGCAGATTCGCAGTTGAATTCATTTTAGCGGTGAACCGAAAAGGTAAGCAGTTGGACTTTCAGTTCGAAAGTCCGCCGGATGGGCTATGGCTACTCCTGCCCTTGGGCGGCCACGCTAAGTGTGGGGACGAAATAGGGCTGCACATGAGACACACATGAGTTCAGGAGGATTCTCACGTTCCCCACACTGCATATCCATCCGATCAAATGCAGCCCACTACAGATTGTGGCACGCTGTTCGATGCCACCTACGTGTTGCACATGACCTGCACATGAACCGCACAGAGGCCTAGGCCCAGAACGGGAGATACTTTGCGTGCTTTCGGGATTTGTTCGTCGGATCTGCCGGTTTTACCCGCTCGTTCCGAATGGCTTCCGCGATGATTCTGGACGCGATCGGATAGTTGGAATCAGCAATTGAAAGCCGTTTTCTGAGAGAAGTATTGGTCATTTGGCGACCAGAAACATACTCCAGACAAGAATGCAGGTAGCATGCTCGTATCCGTTCTTCCGCATTCATGTCGGACAACATTTTGTGGGCAAACATGGTTGTTCGAGTGTGCCCATCAACTACCCGAAAATCAGGGGCGGGTAGTTGGTAGACTTCGATCTCGAAAACCACCTTATCGATTCCGCTTCCGACTTCTTCGCACAGTCCCAACCTGCGAAGCATGGATGCGATGTCTTCATTCCTCGATCTGGGTGGGGCATCAAGGAACCGAAGAGGATCAACCAGAGGTTCCCCTGGGTTGGTGACCTCGATTCGGTCGCTGAATAGCTCGATCAACGGACCTTCGCCCCTTGGGTGGAAATCTTGATGGATCAACGCGTTCGCGATCACTTCGCGCACGGCCAACTCGGGATACATGGGCACTTCCCGCCGTAGAGCCTGTCCGAGGATTTCGTTCTTGGGCAGCCGTGGATTTAGGTAGGCCAGTAGGTCTCGAAATCCGACTGCATACCCTTTGGTTTCCTGATGTTCCCGGATCCGGCGAACGCGATTTACGCCATCATACTCAATAACCCGGGCTGCTTTCCGACCCAAGCGGTCAAAGTCAGTGAGCCGCCTCGCAAACAGAAGACCGCCGAGCTTCGTGATTCCGAACACATCAGCACCATCACAAACAACCAAACGTTCAGACACCAAGCGATCCAAGATTGCTTGTCGGTTCGCTGGTAGCGGTTGACGGGACAAATCAAAGAAACCCGGATAGTCGAGTAACTGAAGCACCTCATCACCCGAAAGTTCGGCCTTGGCGATGCCTTCTTCGAAACAAGTGCCCGATGTGGCAGTCCAGAGGGCTCGTTCTTTTTCCGGAAAGTCCCGGAGCTTCTTTTTGTAGGACCCAACCCGGATGAACGCTGTATCTTTCCAACGAACCGGCTGAGAGCGGGCGGGTTGAATTTCAAATAAAACGACGGGCAATGCGTCGACGAAGCCTTCAGTGATTTGGAAATCAGTATGTGGGGTCAAAAGGAGCTCAAGCCAGCATCGTAGTTCCTGGTTTCCCACTTTTGCCCGATGCGGGCGAAAACTCGTCCCAACTACATCAAGAGTTCCATCTTTGATTCCCCAAACCAGAAACGCGGACGACTGCCCTAAAAGCGCTGCTGAGTTGGCGAGGGCGGACAAATACTCTCCGATCTCCTCAGGGCGCTCGTCGTTCTGCTTGAACTCCAGCCATTCAGTCTCTCGACCCAACTCCAACAATGACCGAATCTTGCTCTGGAAAGCAGTCGAATCTGTCGCGCTCACCTTGAAATTGGTCTGTTTTGAACTGGGCCTGAGTTGGGTGGGCCGACTCAGAGCTTCAAGTTCGCATCGGTCACGGCACCTTCGGAGGCGCTGGTGACGAGGTGGGCATACTTGGCCAGGAGTCCGGCGGTGTAGCGGGGCTTCATGCCTTTCCACGCTTTGCGGCGCTGCTTCAGCTCGGTGGCGGAGACCTTGAGGGTCAGTTCGCGCTTCTCGGCGTCGATGATGATGCCGTCGCCGTTCTTCACCAACGCGAGCGGGCCGCCGACGTAGGCTTCGGGCGTGACGTGGCCGACGACGAAGCCGTGGCTGCCGCCGCTAAAGCGTCCGTCGGTGAGCAGCGCGACGTCCTTGCCGAGGCCCTTGCCCATGATGGCGCTGGTGGGCGCGAGCATCTCGCGCATGCCGGGGCCGCCCTTGGGACCTTCGCCGCGGATGACGATGACGTGGCCGGCTTTGACCGTGCCGTTGAGGATGGCCTTGAGCGCCTTCTCTTCGCCTTCGAAGACGATGGCCTTGCCTTCGAAGCGGGCGCCTTCCTTGCCGGTGATCTTGCCCACGGCGCCTTCGGGCGCGAGGTTGCCGTAGAAGATGACGAGGTGGCTGTCCTTCTTGATGGGGTTGTCGAGCGGGCGGATGATCTGCTGGCCGGTCGGGTAGGGTTTCACGTTGGCCAACGTCTCGGCCATGGTTTCGCCGGTGACGGTGAGGCAATCGCCGTGGAGCAGGCCGGCGTCGAGCAGCGTCTTCATGAGTGGACGGATGCCGCCGATGGCGACAAGCGCGCTCATGCTGTATTTGCCGCTGGGCTTGAGGTCGGCCAGGAGGGGCACGCGTTTCCCGATGCGGGTGAAGTCGTCGATGGTGAGCTTCACGCCGGCGGCGCGGGCGATGGCGAGGAGATGGAGAACGGCGTTGGTGGAGCCACCGAGCGCGATGACGACGGTGATCGAGTTCTCGAACGCCTTTTTCGTTAGGATGTCGCGCGGGCAGAGGCCGGCCTTGATCATGTTGACGACGCATTCGCCGGCGCGTCGGGAGTCGTCCTTCTTGGCCTTGGAAACGGCGTTCTGCGCGGAGCTGTTCGGCAGGCTCATGCCAAGGGCCTCGATGGCGGAGGCCATGGTGTTGGCCGTATACATGCCACCGCAAGAACCGGGTCCGGGAATGGCGCAGGATTCGACCGCGTGCAGCTCTTCGTCGGTGAGCTTGCCGGCGGCGTGCTGGCCGACGGCTTCAAAGACGGAGACGACGTCGAGTTCCTTGCCCTTGGGCAGCGAACCGGCCGGAGGATTGGTCAAGCACCCGGGGAGAATGGTGCCGCCATAAACGAAGACGGCGGGGCGGTTCATGCGGGCGATGGCCATCATGGCGCCGGGCATGTTCTTGTCGCATCCACCGATGGCGACGAATCCGTCCATGCCGCCGCAACCGACGACGGTTTCAATGGAGTCGGCGATGACCTCGCGGGAGACGAGGGAATACTTCATGCCCTCGTTGCCGTTGGAGATGCCGTCGGAAACGCTGATGGTGTTGAAGATAATCGCCTTGCCCCCGCCGGCGTTCGCGCCCTTCTCGGCTTCGAGCGCGAGCTTGTCGATGTGCATGTTACAGGGCGTGACGTTGGCCCACGTGGAGGCGACGCCGATGAGGGGCTTCTTGAAGTCCTCGGCGGTGAAGCCGACGGGATAGAGCATGGCGCGAGCGGCGGCGCGGTTCGGTCCGTCGAGGAGCGGGCCGGAGAACGGGCGAAGCGGATCGGTTCCGATCTGGTCGTTGCGGCCGGGCACGGGAGCAAAGGGCTTTTTCATGAGCGGCAGAGAGCGTGGACTGGAGTTTGGAGGAAAAACAAGTGCGGGACCACTGGAGCGGAAGGGCGAAGCACGGAGGCCAAAGGCCGAATCAAGGAGCCAATAGAAACGGATTTGATTCGGTCCTCGGTCCTCGTGCTTCGCGTCTTTCTCTAAGCCTTCTTCAAGCGGAACACCTTCTCGTCCGTTTCGCGGCGTAGGATGACTTCGATCAGGAGGGGGCGATTGGGCAGGAGAAATTGGCGGACCTTCTGGCTGAAGACCACGATGCCGGCCTTGGGGTTGCCGTCCTTCGGATAGTCATAGCGGACCAGCTTGGAGAGCGGCGCGGCGGAAAGGCTCATGGCGATCTCCGCGTCCGGCTTTACGTGGTTCAAGTAGTCGACGAGGTCCGTGGTGTCGAAAAGGAAGCTGCGGTGGCTCGGGTCCGTCTTGTTGGTCGTCACTGCCTCGATGATCTCGCCGTGGAACTTCCGGAAGACGGCGTCCTTGCGGTCGTTCTGCTGGTAGAACTCGACCACGTAGTCGTTCACCGGCGCGCCGAACTGGTCGCGCACCTTGAAGACGACGTGCTGGAACTCGTGGAAGCGTTCGGGGTGCTTACCGGCGCGGCCCGCCTCGAAGGTGGCGCGCGTGATCTCGTCGCACTTCGCCGCGTGGGCCGCGTAGCCGGCAGGGGTGACGCTGAGGGAGCGCAGCACCGTTTCCGGCCAGCCGCCCTGCGGATCGGGCTGGTGGATGGTGGTGTGGTCGCGGTCGAAGACAGCCAGGGCAAGGTCTGGGCAGTTCCGTGGAAGCGTTTCGACCTTCAGGTCGTTTGGATCGCTCCAATCGAGGCGGAGGGAGTGCGCGTTAAGGTTCGCGGTGGAGACGCGGACGGTGCCGTCGGAGCCGTTTTCGTGGAGCGAGGCGCGCAGGGCGCTGTCGTAGGCGTTGCTGCCGATCAGGACGGTGACGCGGACGTGTTTGGGGTCGAAGATCGGGAAGTTCGGATCAAAGAGATCCGCCATCGCCAGCTCCCACGAATACGGTGAGGCCAACTCCAGCGCATCGAGCACCTTCTCGCCCGTCTGGGTGAGATAGTCCCAGTTCCACCCCTTGGTCAGACGGCCAACGAGCGATTTGCCCAGCTTGGCCAGCGGGCTGCCGAAATTGGCCGGGGCCAACATGCAGAGGTTGCTGACCGGTGAAGCGGATGCTTTTCCGCCACAGACTTGGCGCAGGTATTCGCGGACGACCAAACCGCCGGTGCTGTGGACGACGACGTGGAAGCTCTTCGGTTTCTGGGAAAGTCCGGCGTCGTTGACCGCGCGGATCATGGCCGCGCCGAGATCCTTCAGCGTGACCTGGTCCTCCATCGACACGTAGTCGCCCAGGAAGACCGGCACGGTGTCGTAGCCGTTTGCGTTGAGAAAGTCGGCGAGCGGTTTGAACGACTTCGACGTATCGCTCCAGCCGTGAAGGATGACGACAGGCAGAGGCATGGTGAATTCCCGGGGTTAGGTGTCCGCCGCCATTTGCGCCCGGAGAGCCCCAACGGGAAAGGGAATTCTCCTCGCGGCTCAGGCGGAAAGTTCCGCCAAAGCCTGCTCCATCTCGGCCAGCGGCCCTTCATGGTTCTGCTCAATCGCCAGTTGGCGGGCCCGTTCGAAGGCCGACTTCGCCGCTGCTTTGTCGCCGAGGGATAGGTCGCATTTGCCGATGAGGATC
>CAMLMI010000216.1 GCA_946480965.1 uncultured Verrucomicrobiales bacterium
ACCGTGAAACCCACCCAAGCCCCGCTCTCTTCGACGCCCATCCCCAGAAAAAAGGGGCAATGTTCGATGATTCGCGCCAAAAGGGTGGCCGGACCATCGTGAGGCTCCAGCCGGTCGCTGAGGTGGCAAAATCGGACTCCGCATTTCTGTTCATTTCTCCTGCAAATTGCAGGCCCGATCCTACGTTCAAAGAGACCGCCGAGCTCGAAAATTCGGTCTTCCCGCCCGCAGGATTGGCCTACTGTGCCCCATCCATTTTGCGTGGCCTTGGCTCTGTCCCAGAGCCGCTGCAGGTTTGCCGTATTCCAGATCCGCTCGGAACGGCGAATTTGAGCTCGCCCTCTCCCTCCCATTCCTGGACGAAAACAACCCGCCGCGCGTCTCCTTGTTACACGTCGCAAATGCCAACACCCTGCTTGAGCGAGGTGAGCGGGTCGCGCTTCGGGATGAACTCTTGGGCGACGTGGCCCTTGAACCCCGTCGCGACGATAGCACGCATGATCGCTGGGTAAAACAGCTCCTGGGTCTCGTCGATCTCGTTGCGGCCGGGCACGCCGCCGGTGTGGTAGTGGGCGAAGTATTGGTGGTCGCGGCGGATGGTGGCGATGACGTCACCTTCCATGATCTGCATGTGGTAGATGTCGTAGAGCAGCTTGAAGCGCTCAGAGCCAACCTTCTTGCAGAGCGCAACGCCCCATTTGCTGAGGTCGCACTGGTAGTCGTGGTGATCGACTCGGCTGTTCAGTAACTCCATAACGAGCGTGACCTTGTGCTTTTCGGCGGTGGCCATGAGGCGCTTCAGACCCACGGCGCAGTTCTCAAGTCCCTTTTCATCGTCGAGTCCGGCGCGGTTGCCTGAGAAGCAGATCAGGTTGGACATTCCGGCGTCAGCACATTCCTTGATGCGCTGTTCGTAGGCGGCCACGAGCTTGTCGTGGTGCTCTAAGCGGTTGAACGCCTTGCCGATGCCACCGAGGCCATCGACGGTCGGGTTGCTGACCATGGCGCAGGTGAGGCCGTATTTCTTGAGCGTAGGAAAATCGGAGGGGTTGAGCAGTTCGACGGAGCTGATGCCCATTTCTTTGGCGGCCTTGCAGAAGTCGTCGAGCGGAATGCTGCCGTAGCACCACTTGCAGACGGAGTGGTTGATGCGCCCCTTGAGTCCGGCGGCTTCGGCAGCTTCGAGCGTTTGCCGGAGCGACGCAGTTAGTCCGGCGGCACCAGCGGCGAGTCCAAGGGTCTTCATGGCGGAACGGCGGGAGATGGGGGAGTTCATGGGAATGATGCGGTGAGGACTATTCACTCCGTCCCGAGCCGCGGAGTCAACCCGCAGGAGTTCCCCCATTCGGATGAATCCTTGCAGCGGCCCGGCTGGGATTGCGGTTTGACGCCTGCCGAGGCGGTTGTTCATCGTGCGGCGACATTCGATGAAGACATCCTCCGCCTGCCCCTCCATCGCTCCGGCCCGTGCCGGACGTCTCTGAGCCATGGACGGCCCCCATCTGCATCGGCCGAGAAACGTCGATTGGAAACGCGCCGCCGCGCTCCTCTACGGCGACTGGGGCACGAGCAAGGCCTATGTCGTCGGATTCGCCTTCAGCGCGGCCGGAGTCGCCATCGCTTGGCAGTCGATGGCCGTTATCCTCGCGGTGTGCGCGCTGACGGCGCTGGTCGCATTCAACTACGTCCTCGTCTGCAAACATTTTCCCGACGGCGGCGGCGTGTATTCCGCTGCACGGGAAAGCAGCCGCTTCCTGGCCGTGATGGGCGCGCTGCTGCTGGTGGCGAACTTCACCGTGACGGCCGCGATGAGCGGCTGGGCGGCGATGAGCTACTTCCGCGTGCCGCGCGAGTGGATTCCCTACGCGACGGCGGGGGTGATCCTGTTGATGGGGTGGCTGAATTTCTTCGGCCCCAAGCACAGCGGCAGCGTGGCGCTGTCGATGGCGTTGCCGATGGCCGTGGTGGTGGTGCTGATCCTGGTCTTCAGCGTGCCGCACCTGACCACCGCCCATATGGACGCGGCTCCGCCCGAATTCTCCAAGAACTGGCGCGCCTTCGTCGGCATGATCCTCGCCCTGAGCGGCGTGGAGGCCATCGCGAACCTCACGGGGGTGATGAAGCTGGACAAGGGCTCCACCATGGACCACCCGAAGGTCACGCGCACCGCCGCCTTGGCCATCGGCGTCGTGGCGGTTGAGGTCGTGCTCTTCACCGGATTGCTCGCCTGGGCGATGCTCTCCATGCCCCGTGAAATGGAAGGCGTGATGCGCGAACGCTGGGAAGACATGCTCAGCGTGCTGGGCGAATACTACGCCTCGCTCTCCCTCGGCCCCGGCTTCGGCAAGACCTTCGGCGTCGTGGTCGGCATTGTCGTCGGCCTGCTGCTGCTCAGCGCGGTCAACACCGCGATTGGTGCCCTCATCGGCCTCTTCTACATGCTCGCGCGCGACGGCGAAATGCCGCGCGGCATGGTCCGGCTCAACGGCCACGGCGTGCCGGTCTGGCCGCTCGTCCTGGCCCTGGTGCTGCCCATTCTCACCATCACCGTGGCCAGCGACCTGGAGACGTTGATGGGCCTCTACGCCATCGGCGTCATCGGAGCGATCACGGTCAACCTCGGTTCCTGCACCTTCAACCAGAAGCTCGATTTCAAGCTCTACGAGCGGCTGATCATGGGCTTCACCTTCTTCGTCCTCTTCGCGGTCGAGATCACCGTGGCGAAGGTGAAGGAAGGCGCGCTGTTCTTCGCCGTCTGCGTGCTGGGCCTCGGCTTCGCCCTGCGGGCCTGGTCCCAACGCCGCGCCGGCCTCCGCACCATCACCGTCAGCGAAGAACTGGCCGCAGCCGTGGTGCCCACCGCCGTGCGCGACATTTCCCCGCGCGACAACACCGGACAGAAGATCCTCGTCGCCGCCCGGGGCGTGACGAACGTGCTGCGCTTCGCCCTGGAAGAAGCCAAGCTGCGCAAGGCCACGGTCTATGTGCTCTACGTGAAGGAAGTGGCGGTGAATCTCCCCGTCGGCCTGCCCGTGGGCGTGGCGAGCCGTTGGCAGGACGATCCCGAAGCCTGCGGCATCATGTCCACAATGCTGGAAAAGGGCGCGCAGGCCGATGTCCCGGTCATCCCCGTCTATACCGTCAGCGAAAGCTCCGCCGGCACGATCCTCGATCTCTCCGCCACGCTCGGCATCGACATGCTAATCCTCGGCAGCCCGAACCGCAGCCGCCTGGCCATGCTCCTGCGCGGTAGCGTCGTCGGCGAAGTGGCGCGGAACCTCCCGGAGAACATCCAGTTGGTGATCTACGGGTGACGCCGCAGAACACCAACCTTCATCCCATTCTTCTTGTGGGTGTGGAGAAACACCTCACCGCGCCAAGGCGATGAGGTAGCGGCCGACTCGGTCGGCTTCGTCCTGCTGCTCCAGTTGGCTGTAGATCTGGTGCAGGTTCGAGCACATCCGCTGGAGCGTGCGGCGGGGACTGACGGGCGAGAGGTAGCCGTCTTGGAGGGTGTGGCCCGTGTCGGTCAGATACTTCACGCAGTCGGTCTTGGTCAGGACTTTGCCCCGGTTGAAACAGTCGATGAAGAGCTCCGCTTCGGGCGTCTGGTAGCGCGCCACGAAATGGCCGGGCAACCCGATGCCGGAGATGGGCAGGTTCAGCCGCCGCGCCACGAGGATCAGCACCGTGCAGAGGCTGACGGGATTGCCCGTGCGCCGGTCGATCACGCGGTTGAGGTAGCTGTTCTCGGGCTCGTAATAGTTCTCCTCGTTGCCGCAGAACCCCTGCTCCTCGAACATGAACTGGTTGATCACGGCCAACGTCTGGTCCGCCTCGGCCTGCGGATCGATCCGCTCGGATAGCTGCAGGGCGAAGTCGTCGAGCATCGCGCTGTAGGCCTCCACGTTCACATCCGGATAGCGCGTGCGGGCCAAGAGCCAGACGGCCGCGTCGAGATTGAGTTCCTCGCCGCTCTGCAGGCAGAAGCCTAGAAACCGGGTATCGGCGGACTGGCGGCCGAAGACATTGACGATCTCGCGGGCGTGGCGGCGCAGGACGGGGTCGTTGCTGACGAGCTGGGGTTTCAGCCAATCGGTCGCCTCGGGGCCGAGGGCGAGGATCTGGGGGCGGATGCTCTGGAAAATCTTGGGATCGTCGTCGGCCAGCAGGGTCAGAAGAGCCTGCCGTTGACGTTCGGACGCACCGGAACTGGAAGCGGCCTCACTCATCCGCGTGCCAGATTGCGCGATCACAGCGCGACCGCAACTGTGCAGTCGGACAACCAGCGATTTTTGGCGTCGCGCCCACCGGAAGAGGGGAGCAGAAAGCTGGTTCCTTTTTTTCAAGCTGTCCCGGGCGGAACTTTCCATGCGGTGCGTGGAAAATCCTTTTGCAGCAGAGACGCCAATGCCCCCACATTTCCCGGCTGTGTATTTGAGTAAGATGAACACGACTTACCCGAACGTTCCCGGTTCCCTGTATCGCCCCGAATTCGAGCGCGACGCCTGCGGCGTTGGCTTCATCGCCAACATCAGCGGCAAAAAAGAATTCCGCGTCCTCGACTACGCGATCCAGGCCCTGTGCAACCTCGCCCATCGCGGCGCGCTGGACGCCGACGCCAAGACGGGCGACGGCGCGGGCGTGTTGACCCAGATCCCGCATGCGCTCTTCCGCCGCGAGGTCGAGAAGATGGGCGGCAAGCTGGGCGAGGATTCCGACTTGGCGGTCGGCGTCGTGTTCCTGCCGCGCGGCAACAAGGCCCAGGCCTCCGCTGCCCAGGCGATCATCGACCAGGCCTGCGCCCGGTTCGGCATCCAGGTCTTCGGCTGGCGCGTCGTGCCCACGAACACCCGCAGCCTTGGCGACAAGGCCCGGGACACCATGCCCGAGATCCAGCAGATCCTGATGGGGCGCGCGGCGGGCTGGAGCGACCTCGAGTTCGAGCGGAAGCTCTACTTGGCCCGCAAAGTGGCCGAGCAGCGTGTCCGCGAGGAGAAGATCGACGGCTTCTACATCCCGTCCTTTTCCTCCCGCACCATCGTTTACAAGGGCCTGTTCAACGCCCCGCAGCTCCAGAAGTTCTACACGGACCTGAAGGACCCGCTGTTCACCACGTCGCTCGCGCTCTACCACCAGCGGTATTCCACGAACACGTTCCCGAACTGGCAGCTCTCCCACCCCTTCCGCGTCCTCGCCCATAACGGCGAGATCAACACGCTCATGGGCAACAAGAACTGGACCGCCGCCCGCGAGCGCGAGCTCGTCTCCGACATCTGGGGCGACCAGATCGACCTCATCAAGCCCATCATCCAGCCCGAGGGTTCCGACTCCGCCGCGCTCGACAACGCGCTGGAGCTCCTCCAGCTCAGCGGCCGCGACATCCTCCACAGCATCATGATGCTTGCCCCGGAGGCCTGGGAGAACATGTCCGACATGGACCCCAAGCTGCGCGGCTTCTACCAATACCATTCTGCGCTGAACGAACCGTGGGACGGCCCGGCCGCCGTGACCTTCACCGACGGCACCATCGTGGGCGCGACGCTGGACCGCAACGGCCTCCGGCCCGCCCGCTACAAGATCTATGACGACGGCCTCCTGGTCATGGGCTCCGAGGTCGGCGTGGTGCAGCTCGACGACAGGAAGGTCGTGCGCAAAGGCCGCCTCGGACCCGGCAAGATCCTCGCGATCGACACCGCCAAGGGCGCCTTCATGGACAACGACGAGGTCAAGACCCTCGTCGCCTCCAAGCAGCCCTACGACGAATGGTGCAAGCAGCACCTCTTCTCGTTGAGCGACCACGCCAAGTCCTTCAGCGCCCAGTTCAAGCCGGTCAACCTGCTCGACCTGACCCTCCAGCAGATCGTCTTCGGCTGGGACAACGAGCAGCTCCGCGAGATCCTCAAGCCGATGGCCACCTCGGCCGCCGAGCCGGTCGGCTCGATGGGCGACGACACGCCGCTGGCCGTGCTCTCGAAGCGGCCGCGCCTGCTCTTCGACTACTTCAAGCAGATGTTCGCCCAGGTGACGAACCCGCCGATCGACTCCATCCGCGAGAAGATCGTCATGTCCGTCGGCACCATCATGGGCCACCGCAAGTCCTGGCTGACCGAGACCCCGGACCACATCCGGCTCATCAAGCTCGACTCGCCCTTCATGTTCGACCACGAGCTGGAGGCCCTGCGCCAGATCCCGGACGCGGACATCAACAACGAGACGATCTATTGCCACTTCGACGCGCAGAAAGGCCCCGCCGAAATGGCGGTCGCCCTGAAGTCGATCTGTGAAGCCGCCTCCCGGGCCGTGACCAGCGGCTGCGCCACCATCGTCCTGTCGGACCGCGGCGCGGACGCCCAGAAGGTGCCCATCCCGATGCTCCTCGCCGTCGGCGCGGTCCATCACCAGCTCATCCGCGAAGGCCGCCGCCTCGGCGTCTCCATCGTCTGCGAAAGCGGCGAGGCGCGGGACGTCCACCACTTCGCCCTGCTGCTCGGCTTCGGCGCCAGCGCGGTGAACCCCTACGTGGCCGTCGATACCATTCGCCAGGCCGTCGAGGCCGGCGAATACGGCGCCGACATGACGCTGGAGAAGGCCGTCGGCAACTTCCGCAAGGCCATCGAGAGCGGCATGCTCAAGGTCATGGGCAAGATGGGCATCTCCACCCTGTCCAGCTACCGGGGCGCACAGATCTTCGAGGCCATCGGCCTGTCGCAGGAGGTCATCGACCTCTGCTTCTACGGCACCGTCTCCCAGGTCGGCGGCATCTCGCTCGACCTCATCGCCCAGGACGCCATCCGCCGCCACACCGCCGCGTTCACCGCGCCGGAAGCCGCCGCGCTCGACGAGGGCGGCTGCTACAAGGTGGCCAAGGGCGGCCGCGGCGAATTCCACGCCTTCAACCCCCAGGTCGTCCTCACCATGCACCGCTTCCTCAAGAGCGGCGGCCAGCGCGAGGAATACCTGAAATACATGGACACGGTGAACAAGCGCGACCCCGTCAGCCCGCGCGACCTGCTCACCTTCAAGCCGTCCGCCGCACCCGTGCCCATCGACGAGGTCGAGTCCATCGAGGACATCCGCCGCCGCTTCACCAGCGCCGGCATGTCGCTCGGCGCGCTCTCGCCCGAGGCCCACGAGTGCCTCGCCATCGCGATGAACTCCATCGGCGGCAAGTCCAACTCCGGCGAGGGCGGCGAGGACATCGCCCGCCTCAACACCGAGCGCAATTCCGCCATCAAACAGGTCGCCTCCGGCCGTTTCGGCGTCACGCCCGCCTACCTGGCCAGCGCCCAGGAGATCGAGATCAAGATGGCCCAGGGCGCCAAGCCCGGCGAAGGCGGACAGCTCCCCGGACACAAGGTCACGCCCCTCATCGCCAAGCTCCGCCACAGCGTGCCCGGCGTGCCGCTCATCTCCCCGCCGCCGCACCACGACATCTACTCCATCGAGGACCTGTCGCAGCTCATCTACGACCTCAAGCAGGTCAATCCCCGCGCCAAGGTCTGCGTGAAGCTCGTCTCCTGCGCCGGCGTCGGCACCGTCGCGGCCGGCGTCGCCAAGGCCTATGCGGACGTCGTCCTCATCTCCGGCCATGACGGCGGCACCGGCGCTTCGCCGCTCAGCTCCATCAAGAACACCGGCGGCCCCTTCGAGTTCGGATTGGCCGAAGCCCAGCAGACGCTGATGCTGAACGATCTCCGTTCCCGCATCGTTCTGCGGACCGACGGCGGCATCAAGACCGGCCGGGACATCGTCATCGCCGCGCTGCTCGGCGCGGAGGAGTTCAATTTCGGCACCGCCGCCCTCGTGGCCGCCGGTTGCA
>CAMLMI010000217.1 GCA_946480965.1 uncultured Verrucomicrobiales bacterium
AAGATTGAGATGAAGAACCAGCAGAAGCCGTCCCACTGGCCACCGACCACGGACCACGGACCGCTGACGACGCGCCTTCCTCCGCATGATACGCCAGCAACGCCCGCTTCACCGCCTCGGCGGTCACCCGGCGCACGCCGCGTTCGTCGTGGAACTTCACCTCGCGTTTGGCGGGATGGATGTTCACGTCCACCAGCGCGGGATCGATCTCCAGGAAGAGGCAGCAGACCGGGTAACGGCCCTTCATCAGCGCGGTGTGGTAGCCCTCGACGAGCGCCATGTTCAGCCCGCGATGTTCGATGGGGCGACGATTGACGAAAAGGTGCTGATCCTCGCGGGAACCGCGCGACACGCCGGGCGCGCCGATCAAGCCCCGCACACGGCAGGTGATCCGATCGGCCGGACGCGGGGCATCGTGGGCGAAATCAACCGGGTCTTCGCCCGGATCGCGCACTGCGCCAAGCTCGCCGGTGAAGTCCACGGGCACCAGCCGGGTTTCCGACGGGAGCAGCGCCTTCCAGCGTTCCCGCAGCGCGGCGATGGGATCGGTTTCCCGCGCGGCGGGCAGTTGCCAGACGGTGCGGCCATCGCGGACGAAGTGGAACGCGATGAGCGGATGGGCCAGCGCCGCCAGCGTGAGGTAGTGCTGGACGTGGGCGGCCTCGGTGTCGTCGCTGCGGAGGAACTTGCGCCGGGCCGGCACGTTGAAGAAGAGCTGGCGCACCTCGACGCTGGTGCCGGCCGCGCCGCCCGAAGCCTTCACGTCGGTCAGCTTGCCGCCGTTGATCAGGATCTGCGTGCCCTCGGGGCTATCGCTCTCGCGCTCTCGCGTGGTGAGGGTGAAGCGGCAGACGCTGGCGATGCTGGGAATGGCCTCGCCGCGAAAGCCCATCGTGGCGATGCCCGCGAGGTCCTCGGCGCTGCGGATCTTGCTGGTCGCGTGGCGTTCCAGGCAGAGGAGCGCGTCGTCCTTGCTCATGCCCGTGCCGTCGTCGACCACGCGGATCAGGCTGCGGCCGCCGGCAGCGATCTCCACGGAGATGCGGGACGAACCGGCGTCGAGCGCGTTCTCGACGAGCTCCTTCACCACGCTGGCAGGCCGTTCCACCACCTCGCCGGCGGCGATCTGGTTGGCGACCTGTTCAGAGAGGAGGCGAATGCGGTTCATCGACGCGCCGAGACAACCACGGAAGGGACGGGATGAAAAAGGAATGTTGTTCGCAGGAGAGCGTGGAGGTCGTGTCTCTGATTTTGAAGAAACGGATCGGGCTGAAGCTGGCCGACTCAGCCAAAACAAGCGCGACAGAATGCCGATAGAAAACACGGAAAGCGAGCAACCTGAAAGGTTGTCATCGATTAGCCGGGGGTGAGGAGCGCGCAGCGCGTCGACACCCCCGGTTATAGCCTTTCCGGGGGTGTCGCTGCGCTCAGCCCCCGGCTAATCGATGACAACCCTTCGGGCTGGATTCCGCTATCTGCAGATCAGGGCGATGCAGAAGTAGGAAAGATTGCGGGATGCTTGCGATACAACTGGCTGAGAGCCGGAACTGCCGTCGCCAAGGCAGGATCGCACCGTTGATCCGCTCTTAAGCCACCACACAAGGCAGCTCCACCACGAAGGTCGCGCCCCGGCCGGGCCGGGCGATGTGGCTGACTTGGCCGCCGTGGGCCTCGACGATGCGTTTGCAGATGGAGAGGCCGAGGCCGGTGCCCGCTGCCTTGCCGTGCGTGGCGAAGGGTTGGAAGAGGCGGTCCATCAGCTCCTCGGGAATGCCCGGGCCGGTGTCCTCGATCTCCGTCAGCACCTTTCCGTCGGCGACGCTGAAACGGAGGAAGATCTTTCCGCCTTCCGACATCGCGTCGATGGCATTATGCAGGAGGTTCTGGAAGGCGCGCTCCAGGCGGTCGGGATCGGCCGCGAGCTGCACGGGCGGCGGCTGCGACTCGAAGACGACCTTCACGCCGGTGTGTTCCAGGCGCGGCTTCAGTTCATCGAGGAAGATCGGGAACAGCTTCGAGAAATCCGTCCGCAGCAGCGCCAGGTCCGTGTCGTTGCCCTTGGTGAAGTCGAGGATCTCGCCGATCAGCGTGCTGATGCGGTCCACCTGCTTGAGGATGCGCGCGCGGGCCATTTCGCGCACCTCGGGCGAGGTGATCTGCTGGCAGGCCAGCTCGGCGGAGACGCTGATCAGGTTCAGCGGATTGCGGATGTCGTGGACGATGGCCCCGGCGAATTTGCCGACCAAAGCGAGGCGTTCCGCACGCAGCAGTTCCTGCACGTGCTGGCGGCTGAAGTCGCGGAAGCGCGAGCTGATCTGCCGGAGCAGCGCCACGGCGAGTCCCGGCATCCGGTCGAGCAATCGCAGCACCTCGGCGCGGGGGAAGAACTGCACCACCACGTCCGTCGCGGCGAGGGCGGTGGCGGAACGCGGGTAATCGTCCAGCACGGCCATTTCGCCGAAGAAGTCGCCCGCCTTCAGCCGCGACAGGTCGCGCGTCTCGTGGTCGGGGTCGTCCACGCTGATGCGCACCTCGCCGGATTCGATGAGATACACGCCGTCGCCGGTGTCGCCCTGATGGAAGATCTCCGCGCCCTTGGGGAAGGAACGGCGGAAGGCGCTCTTGAGGATGTCCTCGCGTTCCGTGGTCGGAATCCGCTCCCAGAAACGCGTCTCGTGAGTCTCGGACATGGCTCAGAGTAGTTCGGGCCGGTTCGGGGCGCAAAAAGGGGCGGGGACGGGGCGGCCGCCGGTTGGGGCCGGAGCGGTCCGGAATGCGATGAGCATGGGCGGAGCGTCCGAGCCGGGCGGCTCCGGCGTCAAGGCGCGAAATCCCCCATTGCCAACGGGCGCATGGACGGAAAGAACTTCCAGCCGCATGTCCGCCGTCAACGAAGCGCTGGTCCGCGAATACTTCGAGCTGCACGGATTCTTCGTCCGGCAGGGGCGGAAATTCGTCGCGCCGCAGGTGCGGGACGACGACGAGGTGGACTTCTTCGTCGTCCATCCGGAGCCCCAGTCCGAACCGCCGCCCTTCATCCTCCAGTCCGCCGATCTGCCCAAGCTGGGCCGCGCGTTGGTCGTGGTGAAGCCGTGGCATACCGACACCTTCAGTCCCGGTTTGCTGGCGAATTCACCGGAGATCTTCCGCTTCCTCGAACCCGCCGCGTTGGCCCAGGCGGCCAAGGCTTTTCCCGACGGCAGCCGCATTCACCGCGTGCTGGTGCTGCCCGCCCTGCCCAAGGAACCCGACCTGTGCCGCCAGAGCATCGAGCTGCTGAAGGCCAAGGGCGTCGATGCCGTGCTGCTCTTCCGCCCGCTGCTCCAGGACCTGATCCAGAGCGTGGAGACGAACCGGAACTACCAGAAGTCCGACGTGCTCCAACTGTTGCGGGTGCTGAAGAACTACGAGTTCTTCCGCGAACCGCAGCTGGAGCTGTTCAAGCCGATGGCCAAGAAACCGCGACGGGGCAAGAAGGCGAAATAAGCGTTGGGCAGGTTCCTCTTCTTCGTCTTCCTCCTCGTCCTCGTCCTCGTCTCGGGCAAACGCAGACGAAGAGGAGGAGGAAGACGAGGAGGAGGAGGAGCGGCTGGCTGACGGCCGATCCGTTGACTTCATTCCCGGCCGCACGCACGCTCCCGGCCATGCTGTTGGTCATCGATAACTACGACTCCTTCACCTACAACCTCGTCCAGTATCTCGGCGAGATGGACGTGAAGATGGAGATCCATCGCAACGACCAGATCAGCGTGGAAGCCGCCCTCGCCTTGAAGCCCGAGCGCGTCCTCATCTCTCCCGGCCCATGCTCCCCGAACGAGGCCGGCCTGTCGAACGACCTGATCCGCGCCTTCGCCGAGCGCCGCACGCCGATCTTCGGCGTCTGCCTTGGCCACCAGTGCATCGCCCACACCTTCGGCGCGAAGGTCGTGGTCAACGGCCGGATGATGCACGGCAAGACCTCGCCCATTCACCACGACGGCAAGGACCTCTTCGAAGGGATGCCGAATCCCTTCAACGCGACCCGCTACCATTCGCTCGTGGCCAAGAAGGACACGTTGCCGCCCGAGCTGATCGTCACCGCCTGGACCGAGGAGGACGAGGTGATGGGCCTCAAGCACGCCACGCTGCCGATCTGGGGCGTGCAGTTCCATCCCGAGAGCATCCTCACGGAGAACGGGAGGACCATTCTGAGGAACTTCCTGAAGCTGGGGTGAGTCCTAGCGCTTCGCACGGCGACTCCCGAGTCCATATGGCCGAATCCATCAGAATAGAGATTTCGGATCAGCCTACTTTCGACGTGCTCCATCGCTTTCGGAATTTCGGTGAGGATGTATACCGAGCTCTTGAAGAAGTTTGCTCGGTAAGCCTGGAAGAAATCGACGTCGCGACCAACCGGTTCGTCGTTCGTGATATTCGCAAACGTGATTTGGGACTGGTCACCAAAACCATCGAACGAGAGCTTAGGAGACACCGTTTCGATGGTTCAGCAAAACTGGTGAGACTGTAACAACCCGGGACAAATCTATAGTAGAGCATGAACCCCTCCAAAGGCACATTCACTAAGGCCCGGATCGAGCCGGACTTGGAGCTGCCCGTTCCGGATCGGCCGTTGCCGCAGAATCCGCCGTTGAGCATCGAGGCATGGGTAGAACTCTGCGAACTGGAAGATGCCCTCCGCCGGTTGGGTTCCGGTTCTTCCAGTGGAAGTTTTAGCCCGACGGAGCTGCGTGAAGCACCTCCGATCCGTTACGCCCCTTTCGAGCTGAAGGACTGATTCCAGCCCGCTAGTTTTCCCGCGCAACTTTTCCGCACCGCCGGTGTCGTTTACGGTGCCTCACCCATGTCGGCGGAACCCGATCCAGATGCGCAACTGATGCTCCGCGTGCAGCGGGGGGACATGGCTGCCTTCGAGGCGCTGGTGGAGAAATACAAGCAACCGGTCATCAACCTCGTCGCCCGCACCCTGCGCGACGCCGACGAGGCGGAGGACGTGGCGCAGAACGTCTTCGTCCAGGTCCACAAATCCGCCGCCCGCTACCGGGCCACCGCGAAGTTCTCCACCTGGCTCTTCACCATCGCGCGGAACCTTTGCCTGAACGAAATCCGCCGCCGCATCCGGCACCCGGCCGATTCGCTGGACGAACCCGCGCCCGGCAGCGACGAACCCCGGGAAGCCAGCCTGCTCGACCGCGCCGCCTCTTCCGCCGACGCGTCGGCCGTGCGCGAGGAGCTGTTCGCCAAGGTGGACGAGGCCATCCATTCCCTGCCGGAAACCCAGCGCACCGCCCTGTTGCTCTGCCGTGAGGAGGAACTTTCCTACGAAGAGATCGCCGAAGTGGTCGGCTGCTCCTTGTCCGCGACCAAATCCCTCATCCACCGCGCCCGGGAAACGCTGAAGGCGAAGCTGAAGCCCTACCTCGCCAGCGGGAAATGGAGCGCGCCGCACCCGGACACCGTGCCGGTCGGCGAAACTTTGCGGCCACCACGGTGATTCATCCCTGCGACCATGAACCGGAACGTCATTGAAACCCTGCGCGAAACGCTCTGGCGTCGCCCCTTGACCGAGGCGGAGCTGGAACGCGCCCGCGCATGGCTGGCCGCGCATCCCGAGGACGCGGCCGATTGGGAACTGGACCTCGCGTTGAACGAACGGCTGCGCGGACTGCCGCCCAAGCCTCTGCCGAGCAACTTCACCGCCCGGGTGCTGGAGCAGGTGGCCTTCGAGCGGAACCAGTCGGAACGCGCCGGCCGACGCGGCTGGTGGCATGTGCCCCTGCTGCGCCGGATCGCGCTCACCAGCGGGTTGGCCGCCTCCGTCTTCGTCAGCGCGGTGCAATACCAGGCCAACCAGCGCCACCAGATGGTCCACAGCGTCGTGGCTTTGTCCGATGCCGCCGCCGTGTCCGACGCGGCGTGGCTGGAGGATTTCGACGCCATCGTGAAGCTCGGCCAGGTGCCGCCTTCGGACGACGAACTGTTGGAGGCGCTGAAATGAGCGCCTTGATCCGATGCCGGATGCCGGATGCCGGATGCCGGATGGGGGCGTGCCTGCTCGGGCTCTTCCTCCTGGTCGGCGCGGCTGTGGCGCAAGGAGCCGAACCGGCCGGCGGGCCGCCAATGCCGCCCGCGCCGAAGTCGCCGGTGGAGTTCTTCCGGCAGTTGCTCGCGATGTCTCCGGAGGTCCGCGCCCAGGCGTTGACGAACCGTTCCGAGGCCTCGCGCCGCGTCATCGAAGAGCGTCTCCGCGAATACGCGCGTCTGTCCGCCGAGGAACGCGAGCTGCGCCTGAAAGCGCTGCATCTGCGCTGGCTGTTGTTGCCGCTGATGAAGGCCGCGCCGGAGGATCGCGAGCGGCTGATGGCGGGCCTGGCTCCGGCGGACCGCGCGCTGGTGGAGCCGCGGCTGCGCCGCTGGGAGGTGATCCCGGCCGGGCTGCAGGGCCAGTTCCTGGAGCACGAGAGCGCGATCGACTTCTTCACCCGGATGCAGCACGCGGCGCTGCCGCCCATGCCTCCGGGGTTGGGAGCGACGCTGGACGAGCAGAGCCGCCGGCTGGACGCGCGGCTGAGCCGCTGGACGTCGCTGCCGGAGTCGGATCGCGAGCGGATGCTGGGCCAGTTCCGCGACTTCTTCGAGCTGGAGGCGGCGGCGCAGGAGCGGACGCTGGAGCGGCTGGGCGAGAACGAACGCCGCTTGGTTGATTCCGCCAGGAAACGCTTCGCGGATCTGCCGCCGTCGCTGCGGCACGGCCAGGTGAACGCCTTCGGTCGCTTGGCCAACATGTCGAAGGACCAGCGCACGCGTTTCTTCCGCACCGTGGAGCGCTGGCAGGCGATGAGCCCCGAGGAGAAGAAGGTCTGGCGCGAGCTGACGAAGCGGGTTCCGGATCTGCCGCCTTTGCCGCCGGGAATGTTCCCGCCGCTGCCTCCCGGCACGAACGCGGTGGCCTTGGGACAGCCCTGAAGTTCGCCTCGTAGCGCAAGCCGTCCCGGTTGCAGAGTCGCGCACATTCTGAACGGCGATCATCATGGTGAATCCGGGCTGGAGACCCGTTCGGAGACTGGTAGGATGACGGCCTGATATGTCCGAAGCCGCCGTTTCGTCCGCCCCATCCGTCCGCGACACCGCCGTCGTGTTGCCCGAGCTGCTCGCCCCGGCGGGCGACTGGGAGTGCGCCCGCGCGGCGGTGGAGAACGGCGCGGACGCCATCTACTTCGGTCTCGACCGTTTCAACGCCCGGATGCGGGCCCACAACTTCACCGAGGCCGATCTGCCGGACCTGATGGCCTTCCTCCATCGCCGCGGCGTGCGCGGCTACGTGACCTTCAACACACTGGTCTTCACCGCCGAACTACCCGACGCCGAGCAATACCTCCGCGCGATCATCGCCGCCGGGGTGGACGCCGCCATCGTGCAGGACGTCGGCATCTGCCGCCTGATCCGCCGCATCTCGCCGGACTTCCCGATCCACGCCTCCACCCAGATGACGATCACCAGCGCGGCCGGCGTGGAGTTCGCCAAGGAGCTGGGCTGCAACCTCGCGGTGTTGGCGCGGGAATGTTCGATCGCGGAGATCGAAAAGATGCGGGCCGCTGCGCGGCCAAGTCCGGAGTCCGAAGTCCAAAGTTCAAAGTCGGCAGACCTTGGACCCGGGACTTCGGACCTGGGACTTCCTCTGGAAGTCTTCGTCCACGGCGCGCTGTGCGTGGCCTATTCGGGTCAATGCCTGACCAGCGAGGCGTTGGGTGGGCGTTCGGCCAATCGCGGCGAATGCGCTCAAGCCTGCCGCATG
>CAMLMI010000218.1 GCA_946480965.1 uncultured Verrucomicrobiales bacterium
TGCTGCTGCTCGACGGGCACGTCCTGTTCCTCGGAGGTCACCTTGTCGAGGCCGCCCATGGCGATGAGCGACTCCTTCATGGCGTTCTCCATGCCCTTCACCACGGCGGACATGGCGACGAGGCTGCTCACGCCGAGCACGATGCCGAGCATGGTGAGCATGGAGCGGAACCGGTTGGCCCAGATTTCCTTGAACCCGACGAGGATGGCGTTGAACAGGAACATCGTCGTCTATTCGTAGCGGAGCGCCTGCATGGGTTCGAGCCGGCTGGCCTTCATGGCGGGATACAGTCCCGCGAGGATGCCGACGACGACGCTGGCGGAGAAACCGACCGCCAGCGCGGTCAACGTGATCTCCGGCGTGTTGTCCGTGGGCGACGCGAACTTGAGCACCTCGACCAGGCCGACCGAGGCCAGCAGCCCGGCGACGCCGCCGATGAAGGCGATGACCACGCTCTCCACCAGGATCTGCACGAAGATGTCGGGACCGGTCGCGCCCACGGCCTTGCGCAAACCGACCTCGCGGACGCGCTCGGTGATGCTGGCCATCATGATGTTCATGATGCCGATGCCGCCGACGAGCAGGCTGATCGCCGCGATGAAGCCGCCGCTGATCCGCTGGTTCAGGATCGCCACCTTGATCCGCTCCGCCCAGTCCTCCTCGGTCATGAAGCCGAAGTCCTCGATGCCCTTGTGGACGGACATCAGCACGTTGCGGATCTGGCCGAGGGCGGGTTCCAGCGACTCGTAGCGGTCGAGCCGGAGGTTGATGGTGGTGAGGCGGTAGTCGGGGATGCTGTTGGTGCCGGTGGCGGAACGGAAGTTCATCATGGCCGTGTTCAGCGGCATGAGGATCGTCATGTTCTTCATGTGATAGACGAAGCTGGTGCCGCCCCGGCGTCCGCCACGCCCGCCGGTGCGCGGCCTCTGGTCCGGGTTCTGCGCGTAGAACTCCCGTAGCTTCTTGTCCTGCGCGCTCTCGTAGTGCTCGAACATGCCGACGACGGTGAACGGCTGGTTGTTGAGGAAGATGACCTCGCCCACGGGATCGACCGGCTCGCCCGTCTCCTCCGGCGAGCCGAACAGCTCGTCGCGGATGGCGGTGCCGATGACGCAGACGCTGCGGGCCGATTCGTCGTCGATCTCGTTGAACATCCGGCCGTGGGCCACGCGGTGCTGGCCGATCTCCAGGTAGGAGGGCGTGGTGCCGAGGACCATCCAGGAGAAGGTGGACTTGCCGCCCTTGCGCGCGTTGATGCCGCGCAGGCGGACCTCGGGGGCGATGAGGTTCACGTAGGGCACGTTGTGCCGGATGGCGGTCACGTCGTTCATCGTGGTGCCCACGGCCTGGTCCACGAGATGGAGCTGGTGCGGCGGCAAGTCGTCGTTCTCCACGACGCGGATGCGCTCCAGTCCGCCGATGGCGATGAACGCTTCCTTCATCCCGTTCTCCATGCCTTTCACCAGCGCGGACATGGCCACGAGGCTGGCGACGCCGAGGATGATGCCGAGCATGGTGAGCAGGGAGCGGAACTTGTGCGCCCAGATCTCTTTCAACCCGACGGAAATGGCCATCCAGAGGTCCATGTGATTTTTAACCGCAGAAAACGCGGACTACGCAGAACCGAGCTTGGAGCGGACGATGCGCTCGTATTCGAGGCCGGGATAATGGCCGAAGTTCACCAGCAGGCCGACCTTGAGGCCGGCTGCTTTGAGATAGTTGTGGACCTGGGAACGGTGCTCGTCCGCCAAAGCCTTCACCGCCTTGATCTCCAGCACCACTTGGTCGAAGCAGAGGAAATCGGGATCGTAGGTTTGCCGCAACGGCTGGCCTTTATAGGACAGCGACAGCTTGGGTTCGTGGACCGCGGGGATGTTCTGCAAACGGAACTCCACGTCCAAACACTCGTGATAGACGGGCTCCAAGAAGCCGCAGCCCTTTTCCTTGTAGACCTCGAAGCACGCGCCGATGACGCGATACGTCTCGTCTTTCAGGGGGAAATCGTTGTGCCGGTCGGATTCCATTTCTGCGTCTTCCGCGTTTTCTGCGGTCAAGGCACCAGCCCCGCCAGCTTGGGGTCCACCTTGTCCGCGATCTTGCCGTCGCGGATCTCGATGCGCCTCGGCGTGACGGCGGCGATCTCGGGATCGTGGGTGACGAGGGCGATGGTGCGGCCTTCCTGGCTGATCTTGCGGAACAGTTCCAGGATCGCCTCGCCGGTGTGGGAGTCGAGGTTGCCCGTCGGTTCGTCGGCGAAGACGATCCTGGGGTTGTTGACCAGCGCGCGGGCGATGGCCACGCGCTGCTGCTGGCCGCCGGAGAGCTGCATGGGGCGGTGCTTGGAACGGTCCTCCAGCCGGACGAGCTTGAGCGCTTCCATCGCGCGCTCGCGGCGTTCGCGGCCGGAGACGCCGCTGTAGATCATGGGCAGCTCCACGTTCTGGAGCACGCTGAGCTTGGGCAGCAGGTTGAAGAACTGGAACACGAAGCCGATCTTCTTGTTCCGGATGGCGGCGAGCTGGCGCGGGTTCGCGCCGTGGATGTCCAAACCGTCGAGCTTCATCGTGCCCTTCGACGGCTGGTCGAGGCAGCCGAGGATGTGCATGAGGGTGGACTTGCCGCTGCCGGACGGACCGATGATGGAGATGAATTCCCCGCCATCGATGTCGAGCGAGACGTCGTCCAGGGCTCGGATCTCCTCGCCGCCGAGGTGGTAGATCTTGCTGACGTTGCGGAGTTCGACGAGGGCCATGACGGGTCAGGCTTTGGCGCTGCGGAGCGACGAACCGTGGAGACCGCTGCGCGCGCCGGCGCCGGGTTTGCCGGCGGACTTGGCGTCCTGGGACGGTTCCACCGCGCGGGTGCCGGGCGGTTCAAGGGAGACGGTTTCGCCGCCGTTCAGGCCGGACTGGACCTCGGCGTGGAAGAAGTCGGAAACGCCGATGCGGACGGGGCGTTTCTCGAACATCCCGTCGGCCCGCTGCACATAGACGAAGCGACCGTCCTGTTCGGTGAACACGGCGGGCAGCGGCACGGTGACCACGTTCGAGGCGGAGGCGACGGGGATGGAGATGTTGGCCGTCATGCCGGGGCGAACGCGGGGGTCCGCGGCCTTGAGCGTGATGCGGCAGGCGAAGCCCTTGATCTGGTTCTTGATCGTCGCCTGCGGGGCGATGCGGTCCACGATGCCGACGAGCTTCAGGCCCGGCACGGAATCGATCTGGATGCCGACCTCCTGGTTCACGAAAAGGCGTGTGACATCGACCTGGTTCACGTGGGCGTTGATCACCAGATCGTTGAGGTTCGCGATGGTCAGCACCTCGGTGCCGCTGTTGAAGCCGCCGGAGCCGGACACGGCCTGCCCCACGGAGACGGGCCGGGTGAGAATGGTGCAGTCGAACGGGGCGAAGATGCGGGTCTTGGTGAGGCGTTCCTCGACCAGCGCCAGTTCCTTCTCGGAACGCTTCAGGCTGTTCTCGGCCAAGGCCACCTCGTTCTTGGCGCGGTCCAGCGCGGTCTGGGCGTCGTCGAACAGCTCCTGCGACACGAGCCGCTCCTCGAAGAGCTGTTTGGAACGGGTGAAGTTCCGCTCGGCCTGCTCCAGGTTGAACTTCGCGCCGTTGATCGAAAGCTTCGCGCCGTCGATCTGGTCGATGCGCTGCTGGCGCTCGATCTGCAGGTCCTTGTCGTCGAGGCTGAACAGCAGCGAGCCCTTCTTGACCGAATCGCCGATGTCCACCGGGAGCTGGTCGATCTTGCCGTTGACCTCGGGACGGACGGAAACCTGGTCGGCCGGGCCGATGTCGCCGGCGACGTTGATGGCGAAGCTGATGTCGCGCTTCTCGGCCACGGCGGTGCTGGGAAGCTTGCTGGCGGACTCGGCCGCCGCCGGGGCGCCGCCCCATTTCTTCCAGGCGAACCAGCCCCCGCCTCCGAGGACGCCCGCCACCACCAGTGTCGTTATGAGTTTGCTCATGAGAATTTGGCCCAAACTAGAGAATGATACGTATGCGTGCAATCGGCTTTTTGCTTCCCGCACCGACGAAAAAGCAGCGCGGGGAACGCGCCGGAAGGCGCAACCGATGTCGGACGGAGCCGAGACGGGGCATGTTCAGCCGATGGCGGAGAAAAGGCCGTCCCCAATTCCGGGGACGCGCAGCGATGCCTGCGGCGAAAAGGAGCGGACGGGCTCGTCCACAAGGCCGACCAGAAGAGAATGTTCGGCGAACACCGTGGGAAGCGGGGCGGGAACTCTTTGGAGGACATGCCCATTGTGCCCTAGGGGCGCGGGACGGGTAAGAGACCGGGCTCCCCAACCCGGCGTTCGGCCTCCTTCCCGAAAACTCGCCCCTTCAACCTCCCAGCAACGTCCGCTTCGGCCACAGCTCCCGGGGCTTGAATATCCCGACGGGCGTGATGATGCCGGTGATCAGCTCCGGCGGCGTGACATCGAAGCCGGGATTGCGCGCCGGGCTGGAGGGGTTCGCAACGCGCACGTAGGTGCGTTCCGCCGCCTTCCGCTTTCCGCTTTCCGCTTTCGCCGCCACGCCCCACGCCCCGAGAATTTCGCTTTCGTGCCGTTCTTCGATGGGGATGTCGGTCCCTCGTTTGAGGTTCCAGTCGATGGTGGAGAGCGGAATGGCGACGTAGAAGGGTATGCCGTGGCGATGGGCGAGGACGGCCTTGGTGTAGGTGCCGATCTTGTTGGCCACCTCGCCGGTGCGCCCGAGGGTGCGGTCGCTGCCGACGATGACGAGGTCGATCTCCCCGCGCTGCATGAGATGGCCGGCGGCGTTGTCGGCGATGATGTGGTGGGGAATGCCCTGCTGGGCCAATTCCCAAGCGGTGAGGGTCGCGCCCTGGCTACGCGGACGGGTCTCGTCGCAGAAGACGTGGAACTTCCGCCCCTTCTCCTGCGCGGCATACATGGGCGCGGTGGCGCTGCCGTAGTCCACGAAGGCCAGCCAGCCGGCGTTGCAGTGGGTGAGCACGTTCATGCCGTTGCGGATGAGCTTCGCGCCGTGTTTCCCGATGGCGAGGCAATGCTCCGCGTCTTCGTGGGCGAATTCTTCGGCGGCGGCCAAGGCCAAGGCTTGGCGCTCGGCCACGGTCGTTCCGTCGGACATTGTCTTGCGCACACCGAGCATGGCGTTGACCGGGTCCACGGCCGTGGGCCGGGCGTCCTTCAACACTTGGAAGACGGTTTCGAAGTGGGCCTCGAACTTGGCGAGATCCTTTCCCCGGAACACCGCCGCGCCCTGGGCCAAACCATACGCCGCCGTCGCGCCGATCGCCCCGGCGCCGCGCACGACCATGTCGCGGATGGCGGCGGCGGTTTCGCGGAAGGTGCGGGTGCGCACGATGCGGAACTCGTGCGGCAGCAGCCGTTGCTCGATCAGACGGACTTCGTTGGCCGCCGCGTCGAAGGTGACGGTGCGGTAGTGGCGGGACTGGCCGCCGTGCTGGACGATCATGCCCGCAGGCTAGGAGCCCTGTTCGGAGAGTTCACCCTCAATCAACGCCTGGATGGGCGCGAAGCGTTCGTCGGCGCGGAGCTTGCGCAGATCGGGGTCCTGCATGAGCCAGTCGAAATCGCGGTAGCCGAGCTGGATGGATTTCCGGAGGGCTTCGGCCGCTTCGTCCAGGCGCTTCAGGAGAGAGAGGCTGCAGGCCAGGTTGAAGAGCACGCCGGGATCGGTCGGCTTCAGGGCCACGAGCTTCTGGTCGATGGCAAGACCCTCTTCGTGCCGCCCGCGCTTGGTGTAGTCGTCGCCGAGGATTTCCAGCGCCTCCACGTATCCGGGATCGCGGCGCAGGACGCCTTCGAGGAAGCCGATCTCGATGTCGATGTCACGCTGCTGCTTGCGGGTGAGGCGACGCCGGGACGGGTTTTTCTTGGCCATACAACGGCGTTCTATATGTGCCCGAAGAGGTGAGCTGTCCACCCCTTTTCTCCGGCGCGAAACCGGCGGAACGGGAACCGCGAATCGACCCGAATCCGCACGAGCGAGAACGGGCGGAAAGACCGCCGCAACCTCATCCGGGACCGATCTGGTTGCGGGGCATCTTCCTCCGGAGACCCAGGCCTGATCGACCGAAAAATCCCGACACAAGGTGGAGAGGTATTCGGAGACCGGCTGAACGCTTGTCCTGCTCTGGCCCGATGCTCTTGGCGGTCATCTTTCCGGGCATTTGCCCATCTGCATCGTTCGGGATCAGTGCGCTTCCAGCCAGTTCGCGCCGGTGCCGATCTCCACGTCGATGGGCACGGGCAGGGGCAGGGCGGTCTTCATCTGGTCGGCGACGAGGGCGCGGACCTCCGCTTCCTCGGGGACGAAGAGGTCGAAGACGAGTTCGTCGTGGACCTGGAGGAGCAGGCGGGATTTCAGGCCGCGTTTGCCAATCTCCGCGTGGATGCGCGCCATGGCGATCTTGATCATGTCGGCGGCGGTTCCCTGGATGGGCGTGTTGATGGCGTTGCGTTCGGCCGCGCCGCGCACGGTGGCGTTGGCGGAGTTGATGTCGCGCAGAAGACGACGGCGACCGGTCACGGTCTGGACGTAGCCATGCGTGCGGGCGAACTCGATCGTCTCCTGCATGTAGCGCTGGATGCCGGGATAGCTGCGGAAGTAGTGCTCGATGATCTCGGCCGCTTCCTTGCGCGGGATGGAGAGCCGCTGGGCCAGGCCGAAGGCCGAGATGCCGTAGGCGATGCCGAAGTTCACCATCTTGGCCTTGCGCCGCATCTCGGGCGTGACGAGTCCGGGCATCACGCCGAAGACGCGCGCGGCAGTGGCGGTGTGGATGTCTTCGCCGTTCTGGAAGGCTTCGATCATCGCTTCCTCGCGGCTGAGCGCGGCGATGATGCGGAGTTCGATCTGGGAATAGTCGGCGGAGAGGATGCGCCAATCAACGGCGTCCCTCGGAACAAACGCCCGGCGGATCTCCTGCCCCAGTTCGGTGCGGATGGGAATGTTCTGGAGGTTCGGATCGTTCGAGCTGAGACGGCCGGTGGCGGTGGCGCACTGGAGGTAGTTCGTGTGGACGCGGCCGGTCTTCGGATGGATCGCGGCGGGCAAGGCGTCGGCGTAGGTGCTCTTGAGCTTCGACACGCCTCGGTAGTCGAGGATGCGTTGCACGATCGCGTGCGTGCCGGCCAGCGCGGTGAGCGTCTGTTCGTCCGTGGCGAACTGGCCGGTGGCGGTCTTCTTCGGCTTCTCGACGAGCTTGAGCTCGTTGAAGAGCACTTCGCCGAGCTGCTTGTTCGAGTTCACGTTGAACTCGCGTCCGGCCAGCCGCTGGATGTCGGCCTCGGCGGCGGCCATTTCTTTCGCAAGCTGCGCGCTGAAGTCGGCCAACACGGCGGCATCGACGCGGATGCCTTCCAGCTCCATCGCGGTGACGGTGGGCAACACGGGCATCTCGACCTCGTGGAATACCTGCTCCAGCCCGTTCTCGCGAAGCATCGGCTCCAGCTTTTCACGAAGCTGCCAGGTGACATCGGCGTCTTCGGCGGCGTAGCGGGCGACGTCTTCGACCGGCACGTCGGACATCTTGCGTTGGCCCGGCCCCTTGGGGCCGATGAGCGCCTCGATGGAGATGGGCGAGTAGCCGAGCAAGCGTCCGGACAAATAGTCCATGCCGTGGCGTTGATCGGGCTCGATCAACGCGTGGGCGATCATGGTGTCGTAGAACGGTCCGGCGACGGCGACGCCGTGGGTCTGGAGAATGGCGAGGTCGAACTTGAGGTTGTGGCCGACTTTGAGCGCGGAGGA
>CAMLMI010000219.1 GCA_946480965.1 uncultured Verrucomicrobiales bacterium
GTGATGATGGCGAAAGTGAGCTGGAACATCGCCCACATGCTGTCGCTGATCCAGTGGTAGCCCGCGCCGACCTTGTAGGGATCGACCCCGTCGAAGAAGGCGTTGGCGAAGTTGCCCAAGATGCCCTTGATGCTTTCACCGCCGCTGGAGAAGGAGAGGCTGTAGCCGCAGGCCCACCAGAGGATCGTGACCAGGCCGGCGATGCCCATGCACTGGGCCAGCACGGAGAGGACGTTCTTCTTGCGCACCAGACCGCCGTAGAACAGGGCCAAACCGGGCAGGGTCATGAAAAGGACCAGCGCGGTGCTGACCATCTGCCAAGCGTTGTGGCCAGGACCGGGGCCGGCCACTTTGGAGGCCACGTCCGGGGTGCGGGCCCCGTTGTTCATGTAGGCCTCGATGTCGGCCACACGCTGCTCGAGCGTGGGTTCGGCCGGAGCCGCAGCCGCGGGAGCGGGCGTCGCCGGAGTGGCCTCGTCGGCGGCGTGGGAAAGGGCGGGGGCGAAGGCCAGCGAAGCCATCAATCCCAGACAAAGGAACAGTTTTTTCATTGGTGAGGGTGTGGAGGAGGGGTGCATGGGGAGGTTAAACGGCGGAGTCGCCTTTCTCTTCGGTCCGGATGCGGATGGCTTCGTCCACAGTGGAGACGAAGACCTTGCCGTCGCCGATCTTGCCGGTCTTGGCGGCCTTCACGATGGCGGCCACGGCGGCTTCGACCCGGCTGTCGGGCAGAATGAGTTCCAGTTTGATCTTGGGCAGGAAATCGACCGTGTATTCGCTGCCGCGGTAGATCTCGGTATGCCCCTTCTGACGGCCGAAGCCCTTGACTTCGCTGACCGTCATGCCCTCGACGCCGATCTCGCTCAGGGCGTCCTTAACTTCCTCCAACTTGAATGGTTTGATGATGGCTTCGACTTTTTTCATTGGGTGAGGTGGGTGGTTTGCACTGGGACATCCGGAGCCTCGGCCGGGTGGCGCTCTCAGGCGCCCGGACCCGAACCGACGAACAGGCCATGCAAAAGCACTGCCCCCTTTAGCACCGGCGGTGCCAAGGAGGCGGAAGGGGAGCGGTTCCGGAAAATCGCCGAAAATATGGGCGATTTAGCGGAAGCGGGGGCGAGCGATGAATTCATCTCATAGCTGCCGTTTGGCCCGATTTGACCAGTTGCGCCGAAACGGGCCAGTTTCGTGGCCAGAATCGACGTTTGCTCTCAAGTGTCCTGTGGAATCGTCGAACCGAGGGCGATCCACGAAGGCTGCGTTCCGGAGATTTCCGGAAAACAAAAACGGCGGAGACCGGTTAGGTCTCCGCCGTGGTAAAAACAGGGAACAATCAGGCGCGCTTGCCGCGAGCGGGCTTGCTCGGTGCTTCTTCCTTCGGGGCTTCGACGGGGGCCGGAGGCGGCGGGAGCGGGGTGGAGCTTTCGACGCGGACCTTCATGGTGCAATGCACGTCGGGGTGCAGGCGCATCTCGACCTCGTGCTCGCCCAGGGTGCGGATGGGTTCGGAAAGGTGGATCTTCTTCTTGTCGAGGGAGATCTCGAAATGGGTTTTGAGCGCGTCGGCGATGGTGCCGCTGGTGACGGAGCCGAACATCTTGCCGTCCTCACCGGTCTTGACCGTGATGACGGTGATGAGCTTCGAGAGGCTCTTGCTGAGCTCGGTCATCGAGTTCAGCTCGTGGGCTTCGCGTTCGGCGCGGCGCTTCTGGAGGGATTCGAGCCGACGCTTGTTCGCTTGGGTGACGGGGATGGCGAGGCGCTGGGGCAGGAGGAAGTTGCGGGCGTAGCCGGCGGAAACCTTCACCTGGTCGGACTCGCCGCCGAGACCCACGATGTTGTGGGTCAGAATGACATCAATCTTGGCCATAAGAAAAAAACGGGTTGGTGCGGAACGGAAAGGGTCAAAAAGGAACGTCGTCGTCCTGCGGCGGCGCGTCCGAATAGGAGGAATCGGCCGCTGGAGCGGGAGCGGAGCGGGAGGGGCGGGGTGCCGGAGCGGAGGCGCTCGTCGGGCCACCTTCGCCACCGGCCTTGGAATCGAGGAACTGGAAGGATTCCATGACCACGCCGAGCTTGCTGCGCTTCTGGCCGGTCTGTTTGTCGTCCCACTGGTCGAGGCGCAGTCGGCCTTCGATCAGGATGGGGCGGCCTTTGCGGAGGTATTGGCCGATGGTCTCGGCTTGTTTGCCGAACGCATCGACATCCACGAACGTGGTTTCCTCGCGGGTCTGTCCATCCTCGCCGGCGAAGCGGCGGTTGATGGCAAGGCCGATGCGGGCGATGGCTGTTCCCTTGGGCGTATAGCGCAACTCGGGATCGCGGGTCAGGTTGCCCGCCAAGATCACTTTGTTGAAGTTTGCCATGGCCTCTCGGGAAGGGCGAAGGACGCTTAGGCGGCCGCTTTGACGGCGGGAGCGAGGCTGAACATGACGCGATAGACGTCGTTGTTCAGGACGAACTTCTTCTGGAGGGTCGGCAAACTCGCCGGGTCCGCCAAAAAGATGATGTTCACGTAGAAGCCCGAGGTGACTTCCTTGTCGGTCACGCGGGAGAACGGCTTCTTGTCCATCTTCTGGACCGTCTCGATCTTGCCGCCAACGCCGGTGATTTCGGCGGAAACCTGGTCGATGACATCCTTGATGCCGTCTTCCTTGCCGCTCAGGTTCAGAATGAACAGTCCTTCGTATCGCTTCACAGTATTCTTCAGTTTTGGGCGGTGGACTCCACCGACCCGTTAAATTCGTTCATCGCGCGGCCAACGCCGTGCTTCAACCAACATTCGACCTGCCGTTCGGCCCGGTCCAAAACCTTCTCCAGCACCGGCTCGTCTTCCGCCGAAAACGGCTGCAACACATAGCCCGCGATGTCGCGCTTCTCGTTCCGGCGTCCGATGCCCAGCCGGAGCCTCGGATACTTCCGGGTTCCCAACCGTTGCTCGACCGATTCGAGGCCGTGGTGGCCGCCGCTGCTGCCCTCGGGGCGCATCCGGATCTGCCCCATCGGAAGATCCGCATCGTCCACCGCGACCAGCACCGATTCTGCCGGAACCCGGTAAAAACCGGCAATCCACTGCACCGCTTCCCCGCTCAGGTTCATGTAGGTCTGCGGCTGCGCCAGCAGGACCGTGCCGTGATCCGAGCGGTGTTTGGCCATACGGGCCTTGAAACGCTTTTCCTCCGTCCATCCGGCCTTCCAGCGTTCCGCGAGTCTTTCCACCAAAAGGAACCCGATGTTGTGTCGGGTTCGCGCGTATTGTCGGCCGGGATTTCCGAGACCGACGATGATCCGGGTTTGTTCCACAAGGAGAGGGAACAAACGGGCGAGTCAACGCCCGCCGGGTTACTTCTTCTTGGCCGGAGCCGCCGCAGGCTTGGCCTCTTCCTTCTTCTCCTTGATCATCTCCGGCTGCTTGGCCGGAGCGGCGCCGGTGGCGGCTGCTTCGGCCGGAGCGGCTTCGACGACTTCGGTCTTCGGAGCGGCGACGGTGACGACAGGGACGTTCTTCTTGCCGAGGATCTCGACGCCTTCAGGGGCGGTGATTTCGCCGATGTGGAGGGTCTTTCCGAGCTCCAGGTTGCTGACGTCGATATGGATGGCTTCGGGAAGGTTGGCCGGGAGGGCGCGGACCTTGAGCTTGAAGAGCACATGCTCCAGCACGCCGCCGCCGGTCTTGACGCCGACGGGCACTCCGATGGTTTCGACGGGGACGGTGATGGTCACCTTGTCCGTGGCGGAGACTTCGTGCAGATCGAGGTGGAGAACCTTGCCGCTCAACGGGTGGTGCTGCACTTCCTGGACAAGGGCAGTGGTCTTGGTGCCGCCCTCGATGCTCAGGTCGATCAGAAGGGTTTCGGAAACCGAGTGCTTGATGAGCAGGTCAATGTCCTTGCGGATGATCTCGAGGTTCCGGGGCTGGATCTTGCCGCCGTAGATCACGGCCGGAATCCGGCCGCTTTCGCGGAGCTTCTTGGAGCCGCCGCGACGGGCCAACGTGCGGGGATACGCGGTCAATGGAACTGCTTTCATGTCTCTAAATTAGTTCGTTCGCCGCGTTAACTGGTGCGGCCGCCCTTAAATTCAAACAGCGAAGTTACCGAGGAATTGCTGTGAATCCGCTCGATGGCTTCGCCGAGCAATGCCGCGACCGACAAGGTGGTTATCTTCACGCCGTCGATTGCGGGGCGCTGGACCGTATCAGTCGTTATCAACTCGTCAATACAAGATTTCTTCAGCCGCTGGATGCCCAGTTCGCCGAGGATCGCGTGCGAAACGCAGGCGTAGATCTTCTTGGCGCCGTTCTTTTTCAGCAGCTCGGCGGCGGCGGTGAGGGTGCCGCAAGTCTCGGTCAGATCGTCCACCATGAGCACGTTCTTGCCGCGCACTTCACCGATCAAGGACATGGATTCGATCTCGGTCGGGCTCTTTCGGCGCTTGGCCACGATGGCGATGCTGGCGTCGAGGAACTGGGAGTAGGCGTAGGCCATCTTCAGGCCGCCGACATCGGGGCTGACGACCATGAGGTTCGGGATGCGCTTCTGCTTGAGATACTGGTAGATGACCGGGGCGGCGTAGAGGTGGTCCACCGGGATGTCGAAGAACCCCTGGATCTGCTGCGCGTGCAGGTCGATGGTCAGCACGCGGTTGGCACCGGCGGCGACGACAAGATTGGCGATCAGCTTGGCGGTGATGGGCACGCGGGGCTGGTCCTTCCGGTCCTGCCGGGCGTAGCCGTAGAATGGCATGACCGCCGTGATCCGGTTGGCGCTGGAGCGGCGCAACGCGTCGATCATGATGAACAGCTCCATCAGGTGATGGTTCGAGGGCGGACTGGTGGGCTGGACGACGAAGACGTCCTCCCCGCGCACGTTCTCCTCGATCTTCACGAACGACTCTCCGTCGGGGAACGAACTGACGGTGCATTTGCCCAGCTCCCGGCCGATGGATTTGCAGAGGGCCTCGGCGAGGGGGCGATTGGCGTTGCCGCTGAATATCTTCACGTATGGGCTGCGGTTGGGGTCAAAAAAACACGACCACCTTCATCAGGCGGTCGTGACGACGCGGGACTGTAACAATCTGGAAATTTGCCGGGCAAGGAAGAGTTTGTGACATCCTTGGGCCAGCGGCGGCCTTCAACGTCCGACCGTGGGCAGAAGATAAGCGGCCGCTTCCTGGTCGTTCCGCACCAGCAGGACGTTTCCGGCCAAGGCGGGCGGATTCCAAGTCTTCGACGACAGGGCCGGGAGCCGCCCCAGTTCCTTCCAGCCGTCCGAAGTGGCCGAGACGAGGGCCACATCTCCCGGTTCGGCTTGGATCAACAGAAGGGCTTCCGCGAGCAGGACCTGTCCGAAGCCGTATTTGCCGTCCTTCCAGACGCGTTTGCCGGATTCCAGATCCAAGCAGGCCAAGGTCTCCTCCTCCAATCCGTAGGCGAACCCATCCCGGACCGCGAGGCTGCTGAACTTGTTGCGGATGCTGCGGGATCTCCAAACTTGGCTGACAGCCAGTCCGGCATCGGCTTGCGCGGTGATCTCCAACAATGCCGACCCGACGCCGTAGCCGGCGGAGATCAACACGCGGTTGGTCGAGATCGCCAAGGGCTGTCCGACCTTGGGCTGGGCTCCGGGCCAAGGATGGTTCCAGAGCACCTTGCCGGTCTCCGGGTCGTGACCGGTCACGCTGTCGGCGTTGACGGAGACGATTTGGCGGTGTCCGGCCAAATCCATGAGCACCGGCGAAGCAAAGCTCGCGGCCGCTGCGCCTCCGACCCAACGCCGTTCCCCAGTGGATTTATCCAAGGCCAGCACCGACGGGCCGCCTTCGCCTCCGGTCACGATCACGCGGTCGCCGTCGATCAAGGGGCCGTTGCTCTTGCCCCACATCAGATTGGCCGAACCCGCGCTGGCGAGCGCATCCACGCTCCAAAGCTTGCGGCCGGTGGCCAGATCGAGGCAGTCGAGCAAGCCGGTTGCTCCCTGGGCGAAGACCCGGTCGCCATCGATGGTCGGCGTGGCGCGCGGACCGTCGCCGCCGAGCGTTTCCGAGAACCGCACGCGGTTCGTGTGCATCCAGAGCAAGGCCCCGGTGCCGACGTCGTAGCAGGACACCAGTTCGTCGTCGCCGCGTTGTTCCTGGGTCACGGCGCGTCGGCCCGCCACGACGAAGCCCGACCAACCCAAACCGATGGCCTGCCGCCAAAGCAGCTTCGGCGGAGCGGCGTTCCAGTCCGGATTGAGCGCCGGTCCGGCCAAAGCACCGTCGCCGTTCGGGCCCAGGTAGCGGGGGAAATCCGCCAAGCCGGGCAGCGGAACCTCGTTGGTCGGCGTGAGCGAGATCGGCGCATTGGTCGCCGTGGGGCTGGTGGTTTCGCGCCAACGCCAGACCAGTTGCGGCGTGGCCTTGCCGTCGCGGGAACCTTCCCAGCGGAAGAGCAGCCGGCCGCCAATGGCACCAAGCCCAACGACCGCGAACACGGCCAGGCCCAGCAGCAGGCGCCGCCGCTTGGGCAGGTCCGTGAAGAAGGCATACCAGAGGCCGATCAGCACGGCCACGAACGCTCCCGTCACCGGCACCATGATGCCGCGCCGATAGTCGTCGGTGACGTGCAGGTAGGCCACGAGGCCGGTGTAGAACACGAGCAGGGAAACGGGCATCCACCAGCGCATCCGGCGCGGGGGCGGGTTGGTCGGAGAACTGGCCACGCGCCGAGTGTAGCGCAAAAGCCGGGATTGCCAGTCAACAACGCGGTGACACGGAGCGCGAACTGCCCGCTTGCGCGTCGCCGTGCGCCGGACACATTCCGCGCCGTGGCCCGTTCGCCCCGCAAACCCATGACCGGACTCGTTGTCGCCGTCGCGTCGTTCCTCGCCGTTTGGCTGGCCGTGGTGATCGTCAACCAGTTTACCCGCTCCGCGGCGGGCGGACTCCACGAAGGCCGTCTGGCACCTTGCCCCGAAACGCCCAACGCCGTTTCCAGCCAAGCCGAAGACGCGGGCCACGCCATCGCCCCGCTGAACTTTGCGGGCCAATCCCCCGACGCCATCCGTTCCCGCCTCAAGGCCGCCTTGGCCGCCATGCCCCGGATGAAACCGATCAAAGAAGAGGGCAATTACCTGCACTACGAGGCCCGGACCGCGTTCTACCGCTTCGTCGATGATCTCGAACTGCTGATCGATCCGGAACTCGGCGTTGTTCACGTGCGCTCGGTCTCGCGCTTGGGCGTCTCCGATCTCGGGGCGAATCGTCGGCGGGTCGAGGCGTTGCGTGCGGAACTGGCCCGTCTCTGAACAGCCGTGGCGGCCTCGTCGGATTCGTGCTTCCCCGCCGCAACGGCGTTTCCCATGCTCCGGCTCACCTTTCCATGAGCACCTTGAACATCGCCATCATCGGCACCGGCGGCATCTCGCTGCAAAACCACCTTCCCGGACTCGCGCTTTGTTCTGACGTCAAGGTCCACGCCCTCTGCGACGCCAATGCCGCCACGCTCGAAGCCGCCCGCCAACAGACCGGCGCGCCCGTCGCTTCGACGAACTGGCAGGACATCGTCACCCGCGACGACGTCCATGCGGTCATCATCGCCACGCCCAATTACCTCCATCCCGACATCGCCATCACCGCCGTGCGCCACGGCAAACACGTCCTCTGCGAAAAGCCGCTGGCCTTGACCTACGCCGATGCGCTCCGAATGGCCGAAGAGGCAGACGAGGCGAACGTGCGCCATCTCACCGCCTTCACCTACCAGTTCGTGCCCGCCATGCGGTATCTCAAG
>CAMLMI010000220.1 GCA_946480965.1 uncultured Verrucomicrobiales bacterium
GCGCCGACCACTGGTTCACCGCCCGGGAAGCTTTGGCGCTGGGCCTCGTGGATGAGGTCGTCGAGGACGCCGCCTTCGCGCCCCAAAGCGTGGAGGACGTCCCATCAACAGGTGCGGGCAACGACGAGGACGGAAGCGACGAGACCTTGGCGCTGGATCTTCTCCGCGCGCTCGGACGGGTTGACGTTTGCAACAAGGCGCGGTTTCTCCGGGAACTGCACGTCTGGTCCACCTTCAACGTCCACGAACTTCCCCGGTCGGCGTGTGCCGTTCCCGGGGCGGCTGCTCTGATGCCGAGTGCGGGTGACGCGGCATCAGAGCCAAGCCTTTCGACATCCGTTTGACCTATGGCCACCACCGCCAGATCCACCGTTGAAATCCAGATGGCCCTGAAGGGGGCCGCGCAGATCCGGGGCGGCATCGCCGGGATCACGGCGGACACGCTCCGAGCGCAGTCTCAGCTCGTCGGGTTCAACGCCAGATTGGCGTCGGCAAACACGAGCTTGATGGTCGCCGCGCAGAAGGCGGCGGCGTCCACCCGGCAAATGACGCAGGCCAGCGGGTTCGCGCGTCACGAACTCCAGAACCTGGCCTTTCAGAGCCAAGACATCGTGGTGGGTCTGACCAGCGGGCAAAAGCCGCTGACCGTGCTGATGCAGCAGGGCTCGCAGGTCGCGCAGATCCTCATGGCCAGTCAGGTGACGATGGGCGGATTCTTCCGACAGCTCGCCACCGGTGCGGTGGCGGCCGCGAGGCCCGTCGGCATCTTGGCGGCGGCGGTGGGGGCACTGGCCACGGCTTGGACGGCCCTGCGCGCCTCTCTGGCCGAGGCTAACGCCGACAAGGCGCTGGCGAGCCTCGGCGAGAGCAACCGGAAGCTGGGCGACTCGATCCTGGGCCAGCTCGACGGCTTCGTGAAACGCGGGGAGATCACCGCCGAGCGCGCCCACGAGATCGCGGCCGACATCCGCAACGCCTTCACCGACGGCTTCGACCGGCTGGACCCCATGTCCAAGATGCCGTTGGGCTCCGGCGGGTTGAACGCCACCGATCCCCGGCTCGTTTCCGACCTGCTGATGGGCATGTCGCGCGAGCTGCGGGCCAAGCTGCCGCCGCAACTGACCCAGGCCGCTCTGGTAGCCCATCGCGAAGCCGGACTGGCGCGCGTGGAGGCGGAAAAGGACATCCAGGATCAGCTCGCGAAGATGAACCTGGAAGGGCTGCAAGCCACCTACCAGGCCGGGGACGTGCCGCTGCAAGGCTACCTCGCGCGCCGACGCCAGCTCGCCACCGAGTCGCACAACCGGGAGATCGAAACGATCAAGGCCCAGGACCATGACCTGCGCCTGCGCATCCTCGCGGCCGACGCCGACGAGAAGAAACAGCTCGCCGTCTCCGCCCACGAACTGCTGGCCAAGAGGCGTCAGGCCGAGATCGAGTTCGCCGCCGAGCTGAACCGGATCACCGCCGAGGGTGTGAAGGAGCGCGAGCGCATCGAGCAGGAAGCCGCCGCGAAACGGGCCGAGGATCTAGCCCGACGTCGGCAGGCGTTCGAGCTGGATCTGCACACCGCCGGAGCGGACTGGCGCCTCTCCGATCAGGAGCGCTACGCCCAGCAACGCCAAAAGATCGCGCAGGCGATGGAGGCGGGCACCGTGGACGCCGGAGAGGGCAACCTGCTGGTGCAGGCTCTCGGCCCCGATCCAACCTCTTTCGTCGATAACTTCGCCGCCGGCGTGGCGCGCCTGCGGAGCGAGTGGGGTTCGCTGGCGCAGACGATGGCTTCCGGCGCGCTCCAGACCGTCGGCAGCATCGTGAACGGGCTCTCGGGCGCGCTGACGAGCCTGGCGATGGGCACGCAGAAGGCGGGAGCGGCCTTCGCGCAGTTCGGCATCCAGGTGGCGACCGGATTCGTCAGCATGGTCCTGCAAGCCATCCTCTGGGCCACGTTGGCCGTGCCACTTTTGACCGCGCTTTCCACCCTCATGGGCGGCACTCCTGCGGCCGTGGGTGGGCCCACCACGATTGCGGCCGTCGGAACCGCCGTCGCAGGCGTCGGCGCGATGACCGCTCGTGAAGCCGGCGGCAACATGACCGCGCGTCTGCCCTACCTCGTGGGCGAACGGCGCGCCGAAGTGATCGTGCCGCGCGAGGATTCGATGGTGTATCCCAGCCTGGGCGCGTTCCAGGCGGAGCAGAACAGCCGGACCGCGGGCGAGACGGCGGCGGGCAATAGCCGGGCGGCGGTCTATCTGGTGGACGACCGGAAGAAGGCCCACAAGGAGCGGCTACGCCGGGGAGACTATGACGCGGAGATCCTCGACGTGAACCAACGGAACCGCACCTCCCAAGGCTACTGAATCCCATGAACCCATCCCCCGACCTTGCCATGCCCGTCTGGCGCGTGCTGCTCGCCGTCCGGCCCCAGCCATGCCATCCGCTCTATTGGGCCGTCCAAGCCGGAGCTCTGGCCGTGTGGCTCGTCGCCAAAGACCGGGACGAAGCCTTCGCCCGCGCCCGACAGATCGTCGCCGCCACGACCCTCTACGAGATCAAGCCTGACTCCGGCGAGACCGTGGCCAGCCTGGAAGAGATGGACGCCCACTCCCGGAAGCTGCCGAACGTCATGGTCGAAGGGCTCCATTGCACGCCCATCGTCCTCACAAGCGGCCTCGCCCTGTTCTTCCACTCCCTGCCCACGGGGGAGGATGAAGCCGAATTCTTCGACCTCACGGAACGGTCTGCGGCCTGAACGTGCATCGCCGCCACCTGACCCCCAGCCAAGTCGCCATCGTCATCGGGGTGAAGGCCCTGCCGCACTACGAGGAGGAGGCGAAGAAGCGGCAGGTCAGGAAGCCGGATTCTGTTCCGGCAAATTTGCCGGAACAAAAGAAAGGAGATTCCAGAGAACAAGCCGCCAAAGCCCTCGGCATTTCCCCCCGCCTGATCTCCGACGCGAAGCGGATCGTGGAGCAGGCCCCCGATCTGGCCGAGAAGGTGCGGGATGGTGAGATGACGGTCCATGCCGCAGTGGGCATCCGATGGAAACGAAAAGCCCCGCTACCGGCGACGTTCGGCAACGGGGAGGGTTAGTTTGATGTTGGTCGGTGCCGGCGTTCCGTAGGCGCGAAGATCGCGTCCCGCCTTAACGCTCGGCACCGATGGGGCAGGCCCCATCTACAATACGCGCTCCGGAGCCGAATCTTTCACGCCGCCGCCTGATTTGCCGCCTGGGCGAGTTCTTGGGCGCGATCCAGCCCGGCGACCTTGGGCGGCTCTGGCATGGCCATGCGGTGATCTGGGCAGGAGCAGGAGCCGTCCTTGTAGAAGTCGATGACGCCAGCACCCCGCCGGACATCCGGCTTGGCCAAGGTTTCGGCCAGCTTGGCGTCGCAGAATCGGCCGATGCACTCCAGCAGCTCGGAGGAGACGTCGTCATGGCTGCGGCTCGAGACCAGCAGGAGCGCCCGGGCAACATTGCCCGTGACATGGACGGACACGCGGAACTGATCCTCGGCGTGTTCGTCCGGCTCTTGGAAAATGGAGAGGTTTGAGAACGTCCCCTCTTCGCCCGAGGTTTCGCAGAGCATGAGACTCCTCGGCTCGCTTCTCCGCCGGGGCTTCTCCCCCCTCGACCACTCGGCCGGGGGCGGCAACGACTCTCCGGCCATGCTGAAGCACTGCACCGCTTGGTTGAGGAGATGCTTCGCCTTGGTGAGTAGCATTTCCTTGCCGCAGGTCTCTTCGAGGTTGCGCAGCTCCGGGAAGTCCAGGCTGGTCATCTTGGTGGGCAAGGCGGCGGCCAGATCGGCGGCGGCGTAGAGGAAGTCCTCGCGCGTGGGTGCCGCAACGGGAACGCCCGTGGCGAAGAGGTTGGAAAGGCGGACTTCGATGGTGATCTTGTCGATCTCCCCGGGCGAATAGGCCGGATCAGTCCGGTGGATGTTGCGGAGCCGGTCGATGATCTGCGCGGTCTGGTTCATGGCGGGTGTCTTTCGTGGTTTCGCCAGCGCCGAAAGACGTTGCTGAACAGAGCCGGACAAAGGCGGACGATCCTTTGCGGGTGTTATTCCGTTGGGTTATACGGAACCTTGGACCATTCGTAAGTCGTTGATGGAGAAGATGGTAGCGCGTATGGGAATCGAACCCATCCTTCGGCCTTGAGAGGGCCACGTCCTAACCGATAGACGAACGCGCCGAACCGGAGGGCAATGTCTGCCAGACGCCTCAAGGCAGAGCAAACGAAAAAACCGGACGACAGGGTTGCCGTAGCGAACCGGTCAGCGCAGCGAGGCGAGGAACTCCACGAGGTCGCGCAATTCCCGGCGGGTCATCTGTTCGGCCAAACCTTCGAGCATGGAGGACGGCGACCGTTCGCGGGTGGCGATGTCGGCGGCCTTCACCGTGAGCAGACCGTCTTCGGCCGACAGCACCTTGAGGGTCCCGGCGGTTTCCTGTTGGACGGTGCCGAAGACTTCCCGGCCGTCCTTCAGGGTGAGGACCACGTTTTCGTAGCCGGCGGCGATCTTGGCGTTGGGCCGCACGATCGATTCCAGAAGGTATTCGCGGGTCTGTTTGGAGCCGATGCCGGCGAGCAGCGGACCGACTTCGCCGCCGTCGCCTTTCTGGATGGAGTGGCAGCGCTGGCAGGCCAACGCCTGGTGTTCGATGAAGAGCGTCCGGCCGTGGGCCGCGTCGCCGCCGACCAAGGTGTCGCGGTAGGCGGCCAAAGGATCGGCCGCGTCCCGCTGGGCGTCGAACTGGGAGAGTTGTTCCCGGAGGGCAGGCGAGCCGTGGGCGAGGGCGGCTTCCTTCAGGTCAAGCGCCAGTTCCGGACGGACCTGGCCTTTGGCCAGTTGTTCCAGCCAACGGGCGAGGATCGGTTCGGCGGCGGGCAGTTTCCCCAGGCGGGCCAAAGCGTCCTGCTGCTCGACGAGGGAACCGGTCTCCAACTGCTGGGTCAGGGCTTGGAGCGAAGGTTTGGCGGAGGTCGGGGCCAAGGTGTCGGCCAGCTTGTTCAGCGAGGCGTCTTTGGAACGCCGAGCGGCGGCGAGGGCGGACGGCAGTTCCGGAGCCTTCAAGGCGGCCAAGGCCCGCAACGCTTGGGCGCGCAGGTCGGCGGATTCCGCTTCGTTCGTCGCCACTCGGGCCAACGCGGTGAACGCGGCCGACGCATCGCCGGCGACACGGCCGGTCAGCGGATGATGGTGTCCGGTGACACGATCACGCGGCGCGGGCGTGGTCCAAAGGGTCAGGAGCGTGGCGGCTTCGAGACGGGCGGCGGGGCTGCCTTCGGCGAGGAACGTGGCCAAGACAGCGGCGTCGTTTGAGGTGCCGAGCTGGTAGTGGGCGTTCGCGACCCGGAGCGCGATGGCGTCGTTCAGGATGGCGTCCTGTTCGACGGAACCGGTCGTCGGTGCACCACCCGTGGACGCCGCGATTTTGGGCCAGATCGTGCCCGACTGCCACGGACTGCTGAAGCGCGGCAGGGCTGGGAACAGGGCGATCAACTGTTCGTCGTAGATGGCGCGGATGGTTTCGGCCCGGACGCGAAGAGAGGCGTCGGCGAGGAAGTTGGTCAGGTGCGGATCATGCCGCCTGCGTAGCGCGACCACGGCGGCGAGGCGGACGGATTCGGAATCGTCTTGGGCCAGGGCGCCGAGTTGGGCGGACGACGCGCTGCCCATCAGGCCAAGGGTGGCGGAGTGCCGGAGCCACGGATCGCGGTGGGCGTTGTCGCGGAGCATGGTTACCAGGTGGGGGAACGCTTCGCTGTCCTGCATCTGGCCAAGCCCGATGGCCGCCAGGGACCGAACGCGAGGAGAAGCGTCCTGCAAGAAGGTCCGCAGGATGGACGTGTAGCGGCGATCCTTGGAATCCCCCAACACCCTGGCGATCTGGGCGCGGATTTCAGGTTCGGGATCGCGGAGCATGTAGCGGAGAGCGGTCGCAAGATCCTGTTCGCCTGCCCACGCGGGGCGGTTGCGGAGGAAAGGAGCCATTCCTTGGATGGCTTGGATGCGAGTCGTGAGATTCTTCCCAGTTCGAGGCGTGGTGGGCAGTCTCCAGAACCCGTCAGACCCCTTCGCCACCAAAGCCCATTGCGCCTCCAACCGGACGCGTTGATCGCGATGGCCGAGCAAGCCGGCCAGTTCGTTCGGTGTCTTGGCGGCGAAGTCGGAGGCGAGCAGCGCCTTGGTTTCCTTCACCAACGGATTGTTCGCCGTGGCGTCGTCGAAGACGCGGTAGATGCGGCCCTTGCCCGTTTTGTCCCAGCCTTCCACCCAGTCGAGCACGTAGGCGCCGCCGTCGGGGCCGAAGTCCACGTCGGTGGCGAAGATGTTCCAGAGGAACGGCTGGTCGTCGATCACCCGGAAGCCCGCGCCGCGCGGCTCCACGCCGAAGCTGCGGATGCCGTCGGGGAAGTCGCACATCAGGAAGCGGCCGTTGAACCGCGCGGGCAAACCGGTGCCGGGATACCAGGCTAGCCCGGCCGGTCCGCGCCCGAGGTAGCCGCAGTGCGGCAGGACCCAGGCGGCGCTGTTGGTCTCGGGGTTCCACCACAGGCCCTCGGCGTTCCACGCGCCGAGCTTGGGGTTGTTCTGCCATTGCCAACCGATGCGCCAACCGCTGTCGCTGCCGGGCAGCACATAGACCCAGCGGGCCTTGTCGCCGCCGTCCGCGTTGTTGTCGCCGGTGAAGAGATTGCCGTGGTCGTCGAAGGCCAGCTCCTGCGGATTGCGCAGGCCCACGGCCACAACCTCGATGTTCGAGCCGTCGGGTTCGCAGCGGAAGATCGCGCCGGTGTCGGGCAGCACTTGCTTGAGGAAGGCTTCGGGAAAGAACGGCGAAGTGAACTCCGGCCGCCAGTCTGTGCCGCGATCGGCGATGCTCCAGTAGATCCGTCCGTCCGGGCCCTTGATGAGCCCGTGCATGTCGTGCCCGCCGAAGGCAATGTGGACACCGAAACCGGAGTGCAATTTACGATCTACGATTTCCGATTTTTGATTTGGGGAGGTCGCGTTGAAGGGCGTGGACGGGACAAAGGTGGGCGAGGGGATGCTGAACTTCCACAGATCGGGGATGCAGGTGAACCAGACGTTCGTGCCTTCCGCCAACACCCCGGCGGCGACGCCGGAGACGAGCGAGCTGAACCCTTCGGCGAAGACGGTGGACTGGTCGTAGCGGCCGTCGCCGTTGGTGTCGGTCAGCAGGCGGATCTTCTCGGACTCCACTTCCAGATCGCGCCAGTCGAGGCGACCGTCGCCGGTGAAGTCGCGCAGCGCACCTTTCCCGCTGCCGATGGCGCGGTAGAAGGCGGCGTGGTCTTGCGAAGCCTGTTGGCGGAAGAATTCGGCGCGGTCGGCGACGGTTCGGAAACCGTAGTCCGCGTCCAGCCAGAAGCCGAGACCGCGGATGTCGAAGACCGAACTGCGGCGGCGATGCGTCTCCACCACGTAGGCGCGGCCGTGGGCGTCGAGGTCGAAGCTGACGGCGTTCTCCAGGAGCGGTTCGGCGGCGAGCAGCTCGACCTTCAGGCCCGGGGCGGGGCGGAAGCGCTTGAGAGCACTGGCAGGATCACTGCCGCCCGGTCCACCCGCAGCCGGGTCGCTTTCGGCGGCGGGAAGCGTTCCAGCCAAGGCGCCGGCAACGAGGCCCAAGGTGAGCAGGCGGAGATGCATGGCCGGAAGATGGCGAGCGAGGAGCGGCGACGCAATTCGCGCAAAGGGGTGACGA
>CAMLMI010000221.1 GCA_946480965.1 uncultured Verrucomicrobiales bacterium
CTCCGGGCCAATACGATAAATGGTCTCCACCGAAGCGATGTAGGCGTCTGGATGTTTGATCCATCTCGGATCGATCAGTTTTGAAATCGCCCCACTCGCTCGCTCCCGGAGAGTGTCAGCCAGGAACCCAGCCCTTTCCCGGTCCCTGTCCCTGGCTTTATCCCGTCCGTAGATCCAGTTATCCAAAGTTTTGAAGCGGGAGTCGGCCTTCTCATCCAGCCAACTTTCCCACTGGGGTTGGCCAACAGTCGCCCAATCCACCAGCCAAGGAACCGCCCGATCACCGATCTGCCAAACCGCGTTGCTGGCGAGCAAGGCCGACGACTCATTGTCATCAGCGACGCTGGCGATTCCCAGATCACACCACTCCCCCAGCGTCCGACCTTCAAAGCTCGGCTGGCGATGAGACTGCCAAACCCACGCGACGAGTCCCGCCAGCATCAGGGCGATCAGCGCAACCAGACGTCGTCGATGGGAACGCGACATGGCTCGGCAACCGAAGCACAGTCCGCTAAGACCCGCCAGACTGCTTTCCGTGCGCGGAAACCGAGACTGCCGGTTGGCTTCGGCCGCGATTGGTGCTTAGTTCTCGGGCAGGTCGCCCGGCGGAATGGTTTCGCGGGGCGCTGTCCAAAAACGCCAGCCACAACGTCATGAAACGCTCTTTCTTCCGCTCGTCCTTCGTTCCCACGGTGCTGCTCGGTGCGGCGCTGGTCCTGTCTCCGGCCGTGCTCCGCGCCGCCGAACCCATCACCGCCGCCATCGCCGTTCTGTCGGCCACCGAGGGCAACTCGGTCAGCGGAACCGTGAAGTTCACCAAAGTGGAGGGCGGTGTCCGCGTGGTGGCCGAGGTCAAGGGCCTCACGCCCGGCGGCCACGGCTTCCACATCCACCAGTGGGGCGACATCTCCGCGAAGGACGGCATGGCCACGGCCGGGCACTTCAACCCGCACGGCCACGACCACGGCGGCCCCCACGACGCCACCCGTCACGCCGGCGACCTCGGCAACCTGGTGGCGAACGACCAGGGCGAGGCCAAACTGGACTACGTGGACAAGCACCTTTCCTTCACCGGGCCCGATTCCTTCATCGGCCGGGGCATCATCGTCCATGCCGATCCGGACGACCTGAAGTCCCAGCCCACGGGCAACGCGGGCAAACGGGTAGCCCAAGCGGTCATTGGCGTGGCCAAACCGTGACGGTCGCGCGCGCGGCCGGACCGACGGGTCCGGCCGCGTCATCCTTTTGTGACGGCCGGTCCATTGCAGTTCCCCTTCACGTTGGCTTAATCTTCCCCGCAGTATTCCGTTCTTAATGCCATGTGCGTTGCTGTGCCCGTGGAGCACCTTGACAGCAAGGTGACGATTTTGTGAACAATGCGGCTTCTCCGAATGTGGTGCAGCACTGACGTTCAGACTTAATGAGTGTGCCTGACAACATTCAGCTTCAACGGCTGGAGTTGAAATACATCGTCCCCGAGGCCGTGGCCTTGGAGGTCCGCGACTTCGTCGGCGGCTACCTGGAGCTGGACGAGTTCGGCGTCGGGAAACCCAAGCTCTCCTATCCCGTCCACAGCCTCTATCTGGACTCGAAGAACCTCGTCACCTACTGGCACACGATCAACGGCAACAAGAACCGCTACAAGCTGCGGCTGCGCTTCTACGAGGACGCCCCGGGCGCCCCGGTGTTCGTCGAGATCAAGCGCCGGATGAACGACGCCATCCTGAAGCAGCGCGGCGGCATCCGGCGGGAGTTCGTCGAGGCGTTCCTGGCCGGGCAGCAGCCGGACCTCGCGCAGATCGTCTCCAAGGACCCCAAGCACATCGCCGCCGTCCACAATTTCCACGCCCTGATGGTCAAGCACGACGCCCGGCCCCGCGCCCACGTGGCGTATCTCCGGGAGGCCTGGATCAGCACCTCGGACAATTCCCTCCGGGTGACCATGGACCGCGATGTCCGCGTGGCACCGGAGTTCACCACCCGCTTCACCGCCGATCTGGACGACCCGGTCATGCCCTTCGGCGACAAGGTCGTGCTGGAGATCAAGTTCACCAGCCGCTTCCCGAAATGGCTGGGTGAACTGGTCCGCGCCTTCGGCCTCATGCAGTGCAGCGCGGCGAAATACGCCGACGGCGTCGCGCTCAAGGGCGAGCACCATTTCTCGGATTCCCCGGTCGCGCTCGATCCCGCGGGCGAATCCCGCCGCGAAGTCCGCCTCGCCGCGCTCAACAGCCTGCGAGAGGGCTCCCCGGACACTTCGATCGTGACATGAATTCGATGAATTGGCTTCTGCAGGGCGACGTTGCCGCCATGCCCACCGCGCTGCCGCCGGTCCTGCTGGCCGGCATGTTGGCTTTCCTCGCCGGGCAGTTGCTGGGGGCCGTTTACATGGTCACGCATCCGGGCCTGTCCTACAGCCGGTCGTTCGTGAACGCCCTGTCCCTCATGCCCGTGCTCGTCGCGCTGGTCATGGTGGTCATGGCCAACAACCTCGTCACCGCCTTCGGCCTGATGGCCGTCTTCGCCATCGTCCGCTTCCGCAACATCCTCCGGGACACGCTCGACACCTCGTATCTGCTCTCCTCCATCGTCGTCGGCATGGCCTGCGGCACGCAGAAGTTCACCACCGCCGTCATCGCCACGGCCATCGTCGTCGGCATCCTGCTCTACCTCTGGTTCGTCAACTTCGGCTCCCGCCACCGCTACGACGTGATCCTGAACATCCGCTGGGACCGGCCGCTCGGGGAACTGTCCGACCTGCTCCGCCTGCTCGACCGCCACGGCCTCCAGATCCATCTCGCCAGCCAGCGCAGCCACGAGGCCTCCCAAGGCACGGACCTTTCGTATCGCATCCTCCTGCGCGACCCCTCGCGCGTCACGGACCTCACCACCGAGCTGCAGGCCCTCAACGGCGTGGCCCGCCTGACCAGCATCAAGGCGGAAGACGAATCCGAACTCTGATCCATGGCCCCTCTCGAACGCATCCCGGTGCCCGCCCATCTCCGCTGGAGGGAGTTCAAGATCCGCATCCTGCCGCTGCTCGTCTTCAGCGTGGTGGCCTTCCTCGCGGTCTTCATCTGGCGCAACCGGCTCGGTCCCCAGGGCATCGTCGGCCAGGTCGAGCTCCACATGAGCGCCATTGGCGCGCCCGTGCCCGTCACCGTCGTCGAGGTGCTTGTCCAGCCGCACCAGGCGGTCAAGGCCGGAGATCCCGTCGCCATCGTCACCGCCACCGACTCCAAGCTGCTCGAAGCGACCGTGGCCGCCGTCCGGGCCGAGGCAGACGCCCTGCGCAAGAGCCTCGATGCCATCCGGCCCCAGCAGCAGATGATGCTCGATTTCGAACGGCTCCGGCTCAACAGCCTCGATTTCCAGGCCCAGCTCGCCGTCGCCCGGGTCGAAGCCGCGTTGGCCGAAACCGAACTCTCCCGCGCCGAAGCCCTGGCCAAGAGCCAGATTCTTTCCTCGGAGGAAGTGGACCGTCTCCGGTCCGTGCGCGACGCCCGCAAGGTGGAGATCGAGGAGCTGACCACCGTCGTCGCCGCCAGCAAGGTGGCCGTCGATCAGGCCCGCCCCGTCCGCGACAGCATCACCGACGCCTCCCTCGCCAACGCCACCTCCGGCATGCTCGATCTCTACGAGACCAAGGTGAAGATGATCGAGACCGAGCTGGGCCGCATTGTGCTCACCTCGCCCCGCGACGGCAGGGTCGGGCTCGTCCAGTTCCGCCCCGGCAGCACGGTTCCCGTGGGAATGCCCATCCTGACCGTTGCTTCGGCCCGGGCGGAACACGTCATCGCCTTCGTCCGCCAACCCTTCCGCCACAAGGTCGAGGCCGGCATGAGCGTCGAGCTCCGTGCCCGCTCGGGAAACCGCGCCTTCGCCCGTTCCATGATCGAATCCGTCGCCTCCCACTTGGAGCCCGTGAACGCCACGCTCTACCCCATGGGCATGGTCGATCCCCGCTACCCCGAGCTGGGCCTCTCCATCCGCATTCCCGTGCCGGAGGACTTCGAGGCTCTGCCCGGTGAAACCGTCGAAGTGGTGTTCCTGGGCCCCGAATAGAAGGCCATCCATCTCCTGTCTGTAGGCCGGTTCCCCAACCGGCGCTTTTCCTCCCACCAGACGGCTCATGCGCAGAAGCGCCGATGGAACCCGCCGACAAGAAGCGCGATCACCGTTAAACGATCAGCTCGGCCCGTTTGTCGAAGCCCGTCTCAATCCGTGAAGACAAGGAGGGCAAGGGATCGAACCGAGGGGGAGGGAAAAAGGAGCCGGGCGGTCAATGGAGGACTGCTTTTTTGGAAGGCGTTTTTTTTGTTTTTTACGCCGCCCGGCTCCCAGGTTTTCAGTGGGATCGACGACCGTTTCCGACCGTCGCGCAGGAAGGATGCACCCTCCGTGCCAGCGCTCTCAACCGACGTTTCGGTGTCGTTTCCGGGGCAAGATCCGCCAAGGTGGCCAAAAAAAGACTGTCCGCCGTCGTCGCTGGAATCAGCCCGCCCAAAGCGCGACAGCTCCAAGATTTCCAGCGCCCGGCTCTTCCCCGGTCTCCGAGGCCGCTGCTACGGTCGAGCCGTGCGCGACGCTTATCTGAGGCTGTTGGACGGAACGATCCATCATCTGGAATCCCTGCGGGACTCGGGCGTCACCCACTTGCGCATCGCGCCGGATACCTTGGCCGCCCTGGCCCAACGTCCCGGTGCCGCCACGGCCGCGCCATCGGCCAAAGCCGCTCCCGCCGCCGCGCCTCGGACCATGCCCCCGGCGGTTGTGGCTCCGAAGAGTCCGGCCCCCCGCCCGGCTCCGGTTGCCGCCCCGGCTCCCGAACCGTTGTCCCCGCCCCCCTCCGCCGCGCCGCAGTCTCCGGAGGAAAAGGCCGCCGCCATCGCCCAGCTCCGCGAACGCGCCCTCGTCTGCCAGAAGTGCCCGAACCTCGCCTCGTCCCGCACCCAGGTGGTCTTCGGCGTCGGCGACATCCACGCCAAGGTGATGTTCGTGGGCGAAGCGCCGGGAGCCGATGAGGACAAGGCCGGAGAACCGTTCGTCGGCAAGGCCGGCCAGCTCCTGACCAAGATCATCCAGGCGATGGGCCTCTCGCGGGAGCAGGTCTATATCGCCAACATCCTCAAGTGCCGCCCCGACACGCCGGGCCAGGCCACCGGCAACCGCAAGCCGACCTTGGCGGAGATGAAGACCTGTTCGCCCTACGTGCTGGCGCAGATCGACCTGATCCAGCCCAGGGCCATCGTGGCCCTCGGCGGCACGGCCGTGGAGGGATTGCTCGGAAACTTCACCGGCATCATGCGCCTGCGCGGCAATTGGCAGACCTTTCGCGGCATCCCGGTCATGCCCACCTACCATCCGGCCTACCTGCTGCGGAACCAGTCCATCGAGGAAAAGCGCCGCGTCTGGGAAGACATGCTCAAGGTGATGGAGCGGCTCCAGATGCCGATCAGCGACAAGCAGCGCGCGTTCTTCACCAAGACGGGAGGCTAACCCTTCCTGCGGACCGTCCGCTTCGCGGGCGTCTTTGGGTCGGCCTGCTTCACGGCCTTTCTCGCGGAGCCCTTCCGGGGCTGCTGGCGCAGCATCTCGTATTGGCGGATGTATTGTTCGGCGGGCACGCGGCGGATCGCTTCGGCCACCACGTCAAGGGCGAGATCGTCGAGCGTGCGGAAACGCAGGCAGGACTTGCCCATGTCGAGCTTCTTGCCGGTCTTCGCCCAGGCTTCACGGAACCACGCCTCGCCGTCCTCGGTGCCATAGACGCAGCCGAGGTAGAGGGAGAAGTAGTTCTTCTGCGCGGCGAGACAGACGAAGGCCAGCGGCTGCTTGGGATCGCAGTGGTAGCCGGGCGGATAGACGCGGTGCGGCACGTAGTAGCCGATCATCCCATACTGCATGCCCTCCTCATAGACCGGGTCGAGGCTGCGCAGCACGGTCTGTCGGACGGCTTCGATGACGGCGCGGCGTTCGGCGGGAAGCTCCGCCAGATATTGCCGGACGGTGGTGGCCTTGCTTTGCATGGGATTTGGCGAGTGTTAGCCCGTGGGGGAACGCACGGCAATCGGCGAAACGTCCCCCCTACAAGTGGCCGGTTGTCGGAGCCGCCGCCCCGCTCCCAAGCTCGCGGCACCATGCCCATGAAACTGAGACAATTCCTCGGAGCCCTCGCCACCGGCGGCGTCGGTGCGGCGCTCGCCCAGCCGTCCGTCGCCGCCGAATCTCCCACGCCTCCGCCCCCGCCGAAGATCCCGCTCGTCCGCACGCCGCTGGTGCTGATGGCACCGCGCGCCGACGGGCTGGAAGCGGTCTGGGCCGTGGGCCGCTTGGCCAAGGGTCGCCTCGAATGGGAAACGGCCGATGGGGCGAAGGGCGTGGTCGCGGCCGATGCGTTCGGGTTCGTGCCGCAGAGCGACGAGGTGTTGCGTGTCCGGCTCATGGGCTTCGCACCCGGGACGTCGCTGCGGGTTCGCGCGGTGACGACGGCGGCCGATGACAGCGAGACCGTGACCAGCGATTGGAAATCCGTCCGCACTCTCTCGCCGACTGCGCGGGAAGCGCGCTTCGTCATGTGGAACGACACCCACATCCACGACGAGACGATCAAGGCCCTCCACGCCGCCACGCCCGCCTCCGACTTCCTCCTGTGGAATGGCGACACCTGCAACGACTGGACCTTCGAGCATCTGCTCGTGCCCACGCTGCTCCATCCGGGCGGCTGCGACATGACCGCGCGTTGCCCGATGTTCCTCACCTGGGGCAACCACGACGTGCGCGGGGCCCACGCCTTCCGCGCGCCGGGCCTCGTCGCCGCGCCGGAAGGGCGTCCGTTCTACGCCTTCCGTTCCGGGCCCGTGGCCGTGATCTGCCTGCACACCGGCGAGGACAAGCCCGACGACCATCCGTCCTTCCGGGGCCGCGTCGCGTTCGACGCGCTGCGCGCCGAGCAGGCCCGGTGGCTGGCCGAGGTGATCCGTCGCCCGGAGTTCCGCGACGCGCCCTACCGCGTCGTCTTCTGCCACATCCCGCTGCGCTGGAAGGAGGAGAAGACGCCCGACTACGCCAATGGCGGCTACGACTACTTCAGCGGCCGTAGCCGCGCCACTTGGCACGACTCGCTCGTCGCGTGGAAGGCCCAGGTCGTCCTCTCCGGCCACACCCACGAGGCCGCGTGGCTACCCCCGACCGACGCCTTCCCCTACGCCCAGATCACCGGCGGCGGCCCGAAGATGGAAAGCGCCACCCTCACCGAAGCCGTGGCCGACGCCACCTCGCTCCGCATCAAGCTCACGAACCTTCAGGGCAAGGTCGTAGTGGAACAGCGATTTTCCCCCCAGAACTCCGCATAATTGGAAGGATTGAGGAATGCCGTGGATAGCGAATCCGGACGCTGCTTCAGAAGCACCAGGGCCATATGTATTTCCGTTCAAGTCTGCTGATAGGTCGTGGCGGTGGTTCGGCAAGAAGCGCAGAGAAACGCATAGTATACGCCTTCGTGGCCAGAGAAGTGTCCGTTATCAATCTGCGCCACAAATTTCATGGTCCGCGAGCAGTCGGGGCAGCTTGGAAATGCAGTGTCCTGAACCCAGCTCGGCATTCCTCCCACTTGGGAAATCGAAACCGGCATGCACCAGTCCACCGCATGGATCGCACGCCGCAGCGACAATCGGACTGGAACTCCTGCCCACG
>CAMLMI010000222.1 GCA_946480965.1 uncultured Verrucomicrobiales bacterium
GATTTTCTGCTGACCTGGAATTGCCGCCACATTGCCAATGCCGCCATTGTAGATCGGGTCCGGGCTGTGATTGCCGCAGCGGGTTACACCCCGCCGGTGATCTGCACGCCGGTGGAGTTGATGCTATAATTTGTCGCCATGAAGACTGACCTGCTCAAAGACATCCGAACGGTTCGTGACCGGATCGGCGCGGAATGCGGCTACGATCTGGGACGCTTGGGCGCTTTGGTTCGCCGGGAAGAAGGCGTTACCAGCAAACGCCTCGTCCGTGCCGCCAAGCCATCGCCCCGCCGGACCAGACGATCCGCTGCGACGGCGGGTTCCTGACATTTCGCGCAACGAGAGCATCCACCGCATGATCAAAATCTCCGAAATCGCCTTCTCCTGCTACCCCGTCACCGATGTGGCGCGGGCGCGGGAGTTCTATGAGGACGTGCTCGGGTTGGAGCCCGACCAGATCTTCGGCGAGGCCGGCGGGATGCAGTGGATCGAATACGACATCGGCGGGGCCACCCTCGCCATCGGCCACGCGCCCGGTTGGAACCCCAGCTCCGACGGTTGCACGGTCGGCCTGGAGGTCGAGGACTTCGACGCCGCCATCGCGCATCTCAAGGCGAAGAACGTGCGCTTCAAGTTCGAGCCCCTGCCCACACCGGTCTGCCGCATGGCCGCCGTGTTCGACCCCGACAACAACGTCGTCTTCATCCACAAGCGCAACGCGGTGAAGCTGCCCGAATAATTTCAGACCTCTTTTTATCATGGCCATCCTCGTCACTCCCCAAACCAAGATCCTCGTCCAAGGCATCACCGGCGACTTCGGCGGTCGTCACGCCAAGCTCTCGCTCGACTACGGCACCCAGGTCGTCGCCGGCGTCACCCCCGGCAAGGGCGGACAGTTCTTCGAGCACGCCGGACACCGCGTGCCCATCTTCAACTCCGTGGCCGACGCCGCCCGTGAAACCGGCGCGACCGTCTCCGCCATCTTCGTCCCGCCGCCGTTCGCCGGCGACGCTATCCTCGAAGGCGTCGCGGCCGGGCTCGACCTCGCCGTGGCCATCACCGAGGGCATTCCCGTGAAGGACATGATCCGCGTGAAGCGCGCCATGCAAGGCAGCAAGACCCGCTTGATCGGGCCGAATTGCCCCGGCGTGGTGACGCCCGGCACGGGCGACGCCTCCAAGGGCGGCTGCCGCATTGGCATTGCGCCCGGCTACATCCACAAGAAAGGCCGCGTCGGCGTTGTGTCCCGCTCCGGCACGTTGACCTACGAGGCCGTCTTCCAGCTCACCAGCAAGGGTATTGGTCAGAGCACCTGCGTCGGCATCGGTGGCGACCCGGTCAACGGCACCTCGCACCTCGACGTCGTGAAGCTCTTCAACGACGATCCGGAGACCGTCGGCATCATCATGATCGGCGAGATCGGTGGCAGCGCCGAAGTCGAAGCGGCCCGTTGGATCAAAGCCCACTGCAAGAAGCCCGTTGCCGGGTTCATTGCCGGAGCCACCGCTCCCGCCGGACGCCGCATGGGCCACGCTGGCGCCGTCATCGGCGGCGCGGAAGACACTGCGGCCGCGAAGATCACCGTCTTCAACGAATGCGGCATCGAAGTCGCCGTGACCCCGAGCGACATGGCCGACGCGCTCATCCGCAAGGCGCAGGCGCTCGGCGTGAAGCTGAGCTGAGCCCACGCGGCTGCTTTTCCAAGAACGCCGCCAACCAAGTTGGCGGCGTTTTCTTTTTCCGGAGAACACCCTGCGAACGCATTTGTCCGTGCGTGGACCGCCTTTCGGTTTGAACCCAGGGAGTGTTTCCGGAGACTCGGGGCCGACCGCCGTTCACCGCGTCGATGGACCTGCTCGATTTCATCCTGAACCTCGCCGGACTGCTGCTCTGGTTCGGCTGGCGCCAGACCCGGGCGCGGCTCGTCGTGCCCAACGCGGGCATCAGCCTGCTCTCCACGCTCCGCCGGACCGACGCGGGCGAACATCGCACCCATCTGCTGCCGCTCTTGGCCGGACTGCTCGTCGTGCGTTGGCTGGTCTATTGGCAGGTGGGCCAGAGCGTGGACTGGGTCGCACGGCTCCGCTTCGGCCTGTTGCCGGTGCCCTTCCGCAGCGGCTACTGGGACTTCATGCTGCTCTATTCGGTCGGCAGCTTCCTCCACGCGGTGGCCGTGGCGTATCTCTGGCTGGTGCTGCTTTCCATCCTCCATCCCCGCGCGGTGGACACGCCGCAGAACCGCTTTGTCCGCGAACAGCTCGGCGTGCTGGACGCGCTGCCGTGGGCGCTCCGGCTCTTGCTGCCCGGCGTCGCGGTCGGCGCGGCGTGGATGCTGGCGGGGCCGGTCTTCGAGTGGATGAACCTGATCCCGGAGGCGAAGTCTCTGGGCCACCGAGGCCAACAGGCGCTGGTCAACGGCCTCGCCCTCTATCTGGAACTGCGCTGGCTGATCGTGGGCCTATTGGCCGTGGGCTTGCTCAACAGCTACGTCTATCTCGGCCGCGCGACGGTCTGGGCCTATGTGCAAACCACCTCCCAGACGCTGCTGCTGCCGTTGCGCTGGGTGCTGGAACTTCCGGGAGCCTTGCTGGGCCGCATCAGCAAAAGCGATTGGGCCGTTCTCACGGGGCAATTCCTCGCCCTCCGCTTCGGCCGGGTCGATCTTGTGCCCGTCGTGGCCATCGTCGGGGTTTTCCTCGGCACCGACCGTGCGATCCGCGCCCTGGCCCTGCTCTATTCGCAGTTGCCGTTTTAACTCACCAGCTTGCCCGCCGCCGCGTCGCACTTCGCGGCCAGTGCGAAATCCTTTTCCGTGAGACCGCCCGCGTCGTGCGTGGTGAGCGCGAGCGAGACCTTGTTCCAGCGGATGTCGATGTCGGGATGGTGCCACGCCTTCTCCGCCAGCTTGGCCACGGCGTTGATGAACTTCACCGCGACCACGAAGTCCTTGAACGCATAGGTGCGTCGGATGACCGAACCCTTCTTCGTCCAGTCGGGCACGGTGTTCAGGGCGGCCTTGATCTGCGGTGGGGAGAGCTTCGTCATGGAGCACCAGTGCCACAGCCGCGCGACGCGGCCAACGGCAAAGTCCGCAGTCTTGCGCCGTGGAATCGCCCCGCCAGACTCCCGCCATGCGAGACCTGCAACACCCGCGCTGGATGTGGCTCAAAGCGGTTTTGTTCCTCGTCATCGGGCTGGTCGCGGGCGGGCTGTTGCTCGCGGAATCGCCGCATTGGCGGACCCTGCTGTATCTGTCGCTCGTGGTCTGGGCCTTCTGCCGCGCCTACTACTTCGCCTTCTACGTCATCGAGCGCTACATCGATCCCGCGTTCCGGTTCTCCGGGCTCTGGTCCGTGGTGCAATACTGGGTCCGCCGTCGCTGAAGCGCCGTTTCATCGGCCCAACTTCCCATGCTCGAACTTGAAGAAGCCCTGGCACGAATGGTGGCCCGCATCCGTCCTCTTGGCACCGAGCGGGTGCCCGTCGCCGAAGCGGCGGGGCGCATCTTGGCGGAGCCGCTGGTCTCGCCCGTGCCGCTGCCGCTCTTCGACAACTCGGCCTTCGACGGCTACGCGGTCCGCGCCCGCGACGTGGCGAACGCGGCGGCGGATTCGCCGATCTGGCTGAAGCTCTGCGGCACGGTCGCGGCGGGCGATGCGCCGGACTTCACCGTGGAACCGGGCACGGCTGCGCGGATCTTCACCGGCGCGATGCTGCCCGACGGAGCGGACGCCGTGGTGATGCAGGAAGACACCGTGAGCGATTCCGCCGCGCGCCCCGGAGAAATCGGCGTCCTCGCTCCGGTCAAACCCTGGGAAGCCGTGCGGTTGCGGGGCGAAGAGCTCAAGGCCGGCGCGCCGCTTCTGGAACGCGGGACGATGCTGGGCACCGGAGCCTGTGGATTGCTGGCCGCCGTGGGCTGCGCGGACGCGCCCGTCGCGCGACGTCCCGTCGTCGGGCTGCTTTCCACGGGCAGCGAGCTGCGCTTGCCGGGAGAACCTTTGGCGCGCGGCCAGATCTACGAGAGCAACCGCGCGCAGTTGCTCCCGCTGCTCCGCGCTTGCGGAGCGGCCGTGTGCGACTACGGCCTCGTGCCCGACGACCTCGCGGCGACCGAGACGGTCCTGCGGCGCGGCTTGGAGGAATGCGACGCGCTCATCACCTCCGGCGGCGTTTCCGTGGGCGAACTGGACCATGTGCGCGACGCCTTCGTCGGGCTCGGCGGCACGATTGATTTCTGGAAGGTCGCGGTGAAGCCGGGTAAGCCCTTCGTCTTCGGCGAACACGGCGGCAAACATCTCTTCGGCCTGCCGGGCAATCCCGTTTCATCCTGGGTCACGTTCTGGCTGATGGTCCGCCCCGCCCTGTTGGCGATGCAGGGAGCCGCCGAACTCTCGCCGCCCACGAGCTGGGGCGAGTTGGAGGAACCGCTGCGAAATCCCGGCAATCGCCGACACTTCGTCCGCGTCGTCCGCTCGGATCGAGGAAAGGTCCGCACGGCGGGCATCCAGGGCTCCCACGCCCTGGCGGCCTTGGCGCGGGCCAGCGGCCTGGTGGATGTGCCTCCCGGCGCGGTGCTGGAAACGGGCAGCCGGGTGGAAGTGCTCCTGTTGCCCTGAGCCGCAAACGCGCGCGCTTGATTCGGCGCGATCAAGATGGGGCACCGTTTGTCCGTGCCACCGGGATGATGGGCTTCAAAGGTCAGGCTGGAAACTTGTCCCGCTCTGTCCCAGCGTCGATCCGGTTCAGCCGGATGGTTCTGGACTCGGGAAATCAGGCTTCCATGCACCGCAAACCATGAAACCAGCCCCTTTCAAACCCGTCGGCCACACGTCCGTTTCGCCCTACCTCGTCGTCGCCGATGCGGCGGCCACCATCCGTTTCCTGGTCGCGGTGTTTGGCGCGCTGGAGCTGCGCCGCCACACCGACCCGGCGAGCGGCCGGATCATGCACGCCGAGGTGCGGCTGGACGACACGGTCGTAATGCTGGGCGACCAGTTGGAAGGTGTCTGGCCGGCGGTGGCGGCGCACGTGCACGTCTATGTGCCCGATGTGGACGCGAGCTTTGCCAAAGCCTTGGCCCACGGCGCGATCGCCGTCCAGGAGCCGGTGCGCAAAGGCGACGAGGACAAACGCGGCGGATTCAAGGACGCGGGCGGCACCACCTGGTGGGTGGCGACCAAGCAGGAGTGACCGCGTAATTTTTCTGCCGAAGAGATGTCCCGGATAGGGCGGGCCGTTCGTCCTAGGATTGGAACCGGAGCAACAAACCAGAAACAGGAGACAACATGAGCAAGGTCCGAGTGTTGGTCGGCACAAAGAAGGGCGCGTTCATCTGCACGGCGGACGGCACGCGCAAGCAATGGGACATCAGCGGCCCGCACTTCGCGGGTTGGGAGATGTATCACCTCAAGGGCTCGCCCGTTGACCCGAACCGCCTCTACGCCTCCCAGACCAGCGGCTGGTTCGGCCAGATCATCCAGCGCTCCGACGACGGCGGCAAAACGTGGCACACACCCGGCAGCAAACCCGAGGACCTCGTCGGCGAGCACGGATTTCCCAAGGGCGAAAGCAACCGCTTCGCCTACGAAGGCGAGGTCGGCACGCACATGTGGTATGACGGCACGCAGCACCCGTGGGAGTTCAAGCGCATCTGGCACATCGAACCCTCATTGACCGATCCCGATGTCGCCTACGCCGGGGCGGAGGACGCCGCGCTTTTCAAGACGACCGACGGCGGCAAGAGCTGGAAGGAACTGCCCGCGCTGCGCCAGACCAAGAGCGCCCTGTGGCAACCCGGCGCGGGCGGCATGGGCTTGCACACCATCCTGCTCGATCCCCGCGACGAGAAACGCATCACCATCGCCATCTCGGCCGCCGGCGCTTTCCGCACCGACGACGGCGGGCTCAGCTGGAAGCCGATCAACAAGGGGTTGAAGTCCCAGTTCGAGCTGCCCGATCCCGACGCCGAAGTCGGCCACTGCGTCCACCGCATCGCCGCCCACCGCTCCCGGCCCGACGTGCTCTTCATGCAGAAGCACTGGGACATCATGCGCAGCGACAACGCCGGCGATCTCTGGAGCGAAGTCAGCGGCAATCTCCCGACCGACTTCGGCTTCCCCATCGACGTCCACGCGCACGAACCCGAGACGATCTACGTCGTGCCCATCACGAGCGATTCGCTCCACTACCCGCCCGACGGCAAACTGCGCGTCTATCGCAGCAAGACCGGCGGCAACGAATGGGAACCTCTGACCAAGGGCCTGCCCCAGCAGAACTGCTACGTGAACATCCTCCGCGACGCGATGGCGGTGGATTCGCTGGACGACTGCGGCATCTACTTCGGCACGACCGGCGGCCAGGTCTATTGCTCCCCCGACGGCGGCAACACCTGGGACGCCATCGTCCGCGACCTGCCGCCGGTGTATTCGGTGGAGGTGCAGACGTTGAACTGAACTTGGACACGAATTGCACGAATGCCCACGAATTCAGCCCGGCCATTCGTGCCAATCCGTGGAATTCGTGTCTCAACCAACTTCCAATGATACGCGTCGTCCTCCCCTTCCACCTCCGCACCCTCGCCCGCGTGGACGGCGAGGTGTCGGTGGACGTGCCGGAGCCGGTCACGGTCGGCGCGGTGCTGGAGGCGTTGGAGGCAGCGTATCCGATGCTGCGGGGCACCATCCGCGATCACGGCACCAAGAAACGGCGGCCGTTCATCCGCTACTTCGCCTGCAAGGAGGACCTGTCGCTGGAGCCGCTGGAGACGCGGTTGCCGGAGGCGGTGATCGGTGGCAAAGAGCCCTTCCTCGTCGTTGGCGCGATGGCCGGCGGCTGAGTCCGAACCGAATGAATTCGTCCTTCCGAGCAGGCCGGGCCGCTGGCCCGGCACGTAGTTCAGGCTGCCAGCCTGAACCGGAGGAATGTCCAAGCTGGCAGCTTGGACTACGAGTCGGGCTGGCAGCCCGACCTACTTGCGGCCGCCCCGACACCTTTTCGCCATGACCAAGACCGCCCTGTTCATCCGCCACCAGGCGTTGCCCGGAAAACGTGACGACGTCCGCCGCGTCTGGGAAAAGCACGTCAAACCCCGCGTCGCCGCCAATCCCGGCCACGAGGCCTACTACTTCTGCTACGACAACACCAACCCCGACGTGGTCTGCGTTTTCCAGCTCTACTCCAGCGCGGAAGCGGTGCAGGCGTTTCTCGGAGGCGCGTGGTATCCGGACTACTTGAAGGAGGTCGGCGAATACGTCGCCGTGCCGCCGCAGATCACCCCGGCCGATCTCGTCTGGTCGAAGCCCGAGTGGCGTTGAGCAACATCTGAAACCCATGACTTCGTCTCTCTCCGCAGAACCCCCTCGCGCCACCGCCACCACGCCGCTGCTCGAAGTGCGCGGCTTGGTAAAATCGCTCGGCGGCAAACGTGTCGTCGACGGCGTGGACCTGTCCTGCGCGGCGGGCGAGGTCATCGGGTTGCTCGGGCCGAACGGCGCGGGCAAGACCACCTCGCTCCGGATGTGCTACGGATTTCTCCGGCCCGATGCCGGCAGCATCCGCATCGCCGGGTATGATCTCGCGACCGAAGGCGATGCCGCCCGCCGCGCGCTCGGCGTCTGCACGCAGGACGACACCTTCGACGGCGATTTCACCGTGCGCGGCAATC
>CAMLMI010000223.1 GCA_946480965.1 uncultured Verrucomicrobiales bacterium
ACGATCGACAGCTCGGGCACGAAGTCGTTGCGGACGAGATTGACCACCGCGATGTCGCCCAAGCCGCCGTCGGGACTGAGCGTCATTTCCAGGTGCGCGATCTCGCCGCCGGCCGCGGTCAGGCGCGCTTGGATGCCGGAGGCCAGTTCCCGGATCAGCGCGTTGCCGTCGAAGCTGTCGGCATGGGCCAACTGCACCGTGCAGTTCAGCCAACCGAGCAGCGCTTCGCCGTCCGCATAAACTTCGTAGTCCACGGCCATGGATTCGCCGTCGGGTTGTTCGTCGCGGGTGATGCGGGCGAACCACTCGTCGATCTCCTGCCCGGTCCGGGCGGACACGGCGAGGATGGGCTTGCCGGGAAACTCGTTGGCCAAAGCGGCGCGCAGGGCGGCTTCGCGCTCGGGCGTGAGCTGGTCGGCCTTGTTGATGACGATGAGGTCGGCTTCCTCGATCTGCTTGCGGTAGATGTAGGCGACCTTGTCGGAAAACCTCCCGCCCGCTTCAACGCCGAAGAGCCGCAGCGCGCGGACCGGGTCCAGCAACACGCTCAGCGGCGCCACGGCGAAGTCGCTGCCATAGATGCGGCGCAAGGGATAGGTCACGGTGGCCACCAGATCGGTGCAGCTCCCGACGGGTTCGGCGATGAAGACGTCGGGCCGGGTGGCTTCGGTCAGCTTGTGGGCGGCATCGACGAGGGAATTAAATCGGCAGCAGAAGCAGCCGCCGGGAATCTCCTCGGTGGCGAAGCCCTTCGAGCGGAGCATGGCGGTGTCCACCAGCTCGCTGCCCTGGTCGTTGGTGATGAGGCCGACCTTTAGCCCCTGGGCCGTCAGGTGCTGGGCCAACCGGGCCACGGAGGTGGTCTTCCCCGCTCCGAGGAACCCGCCGATCATGATGTATCTGGCCTGTGACATTCGTTCTTGGATGGTGAAGACGCCGTTTTTACTCAGAAGTTTCCTCGGCTTTCTGCTTCTCGAGAATCTTGTCGATGGTCTTGTCCAGCAGCTCGCGGTAGGCGTGGACGTCCATACAGAGGGAATCCGGCTCCCCGCGCACTTCGTAGAGCCAGCCGGCCTTGTAGCCGTCGCGCGTGACCAGCTCGATGTCCTTCGCCAGATCCGCGTTCCCCGAAACAAAGGCGCCGTTGACCACGCAGAAGAGGTCGGAAATGGCCTTGAAGCCCTCAATCCAGCCGACGACGTCGCCGCTTTTCACCGGCAAACCGGCCGTGGCATCGATCCGGTGGTCCACCATGTCGCCCAGCATCCGGGTGGCGAACTTGGTGAACCCGACCCGCCAGACGCCGTCCCCCCGGTCCTCCAGCCAGCAATGGGACGGGCTGTAGCGGCGCGCCGTGGGCAACGACGTCACGAAGGTGGCGCGTTTGTAGAGCAGCGTCGGGCTTTCCGGGGTCGGCATGTCGCCCGGACTAATCGCTGCGGGACAGCGCCGAGACAAGTCTCTTCCGGCTGTTTTTTGGGCGACACCCAAAAGCAGAGGCAAGACGACGCAGCGGAATGCGCCGGGCCGTTTGCAGCCGGAGCCGCAGAGGCGGAAGGGCGGCCTTGAGGATCAATTGTTCTGCTCGGCCGAGCGGGTGCTGCGTTCGGCGTCCAGCCGGCGGCGGGTGGATTCGATGGCGGCGCTGATCAGTTCGCGGTTTTCCTCCGTGCGGCTGGAGAGCTGGCGCTCGAGGTCTGCGATGCGGTCTTCGTAGGCCTTGAGCCGTTCGCCCAAGGGGACATGGAGCTCTTCCAAGCGCTCGGAGAAGCGGTTGATCTCCTTTTCCGCCTGTTGCTGGCAGGCCAGGAGAGTGCCGCGCTCGTGCAACCGCCGCCGCATGGCGTAGGGCATCGTCGTCATCGGCGCGGCCACGGGCTCGGCCTTCAGCACGGGCACCATCCCGCGGGTGGAACGCGGGCGGCGCTTGAGCACCTTCCACCACAACCCGGCGGCGGCGAGGCCGAGGATGCAGAAGCCCGCACCGCTCCACCGGAGGATGGCCATCTGCCGGTCGGCGGCCTCCGCTCGCACCCGTTCGATCTCCTCGCTCAACCGCGTGGCGGACTCCGTGGCTTCGGCGGCGTTGCTGCGGACGGACTGGATCTCCGCTTCGGCCTGGGCCACGGCGCTGCTGGCGACGGTCACGGCCGTGTTCTTGCGCAGCTCGTCCAGGGCCGCCTTGGTCCGCGCGTCCACGGTCTGCCCGGCGGCGACCACGGTGCCGCCGGCTTCGATCCGGTCATAGACCCAGACGTCGTTGGTCTTGGGCGAAGCGGCCTGCTGGGTCAGATCCGCGTCGAAGTCGCAGTTCGGCTGGACCAGTCCCGCGAGGTATTTCGCGACCTGGAGTTCGGCCGGCGGAAAGGATTCTTCCAGCTCCTGCCGTGCCCGGTTCAACGGCACCATCGTCGAGCGGCGGAACAGGCGACAGTTCCGCTCCGCGTCGTAGAGGCTGACCTTTTCGTCGAAGGCCGAGACGGGCAGCAGCCGGACATCCTTGGCGGTCACGTCGGACCCGGCCCAGGTGCCGGAAGGCCGGATGACCCTGGAAGTAGCGCGGCGCAACAGATCGGACCAGCGGTTTTCCAACGAGAGCCCGTCGTCGCCCGACACCCAGGCGCGCGCCAACTCCGCCGTGACGGGAAACCCGTCGTTCGCCCGCTGGAAAGCGGAGCGGATCTTGTCGAGGGCTTCGTCGGAAATCTCCTGCCGTCCGAACCTCGGTTTCCCGTGGGCATCGACCACGGACTTGAGAAACGCCTCGCGGGTCTTGCTGAATTCGTTGCGGAAGGCGATCTCCACCGAATTGCTCGCGCCGGAGAGGAAGCGGAAGAACGGCAAGACCGTTTGTGCCTTGGCCTCGCGCGCCGCCTCGGTTGCGTCCGGATCGACGAAACGGAGCGTGACGGGCGTCGTGATGGTCGCGGCGGCACTGTCGCCGATCTGATAGTCCGGAACAGCCAACGACGGGGTCGCGGCCCCGACGACGGAGCCGCCGAGACAAACGAGGATGAAAGCGAGACAGACAAGACCCGTTCCTGGACGGTCGGCAGGCGTCTTCATGTCCCGCAGCCTCGGCATACCGGGGAACGGTGACAAGTTTGGAATCCCTCAATGAATGGCCGGTCTGGGTTAGGTTTTCAGTGATCTGGAGAAAGGCGGAAGCAACGCTGAACGAACTTCCGCGCTTCGTTCGCCCGTCATTCTGCTTCATCCGCTCCCAAGGCACGGAGCAATTCGGCTTCGGAAACTTCGCCGGCTTGAACCAAGGCCAAGGCCGAGGCGCGGAGGGAACGGTTCGGCTGGAGGGCGGAAAGATCGGCGCTGCCGTTCCCGCGCCACCATTCGACCACCGGCACGCGTCCGTGGCTGCCGCTGCCCGCACAGGCTTGGCAGCCTTGGCCCGAGCACGCGCGGCAGATCCGGCGGAGCAGGCGTTGGTTCACCACCATCCGCACGGCGGCGTTCACCGCCGAAACGTCCGGGCAAAGGGTCCGAAGCCGGTCCACCACGCCGCGACAGGAGCCGGCGTGGAGCGTGGCGATGACGAGATGGCCGGTCAGTCCGGCGCGGACGGCGATGCGGGCGGTTTCCTCGTCGCGGATCTCGCCGATGACCAGCACCTGGGGATCTTGGCGCAGGAGATGGCGCGCGGCGGCGGCGTAGGTGAGCCCGCGCGCCTCGCTCACTTCCGTCTGGGTGATGCCGGGCAGGATCTGCTCGACGGGGTCTTCCACCGTGACGATGTGGCGGCCTCCCTGCCGGGCCAGTTCGAGCAGGCAGGCGTAGATGGTCGTGGTCTTGCCGCTGCCCGCCGGACCGGTGAGGAGGAGCAATCCGCCGGGTTGCCGGAGAAAACCCGCGAGCGCTTCGTGCTCCGCCGGGTCCAGTCCGAGCTCCGCCAAGGGCTTCGCGCCGTCGCGGCTGAAAAGCCGGAGCACGATGCGTTCGCCGACCACAGTCGGATAGGTGGCCACGCGGACATCGTGGGCGATGCCGAGATCGGCCTTGTTCATGCGGCCGTCCTGCGGGAGCGATTCCTGGTAGGTCTTCAGCCGGGAGAGGAACTTGATCCGGCCGAAGACGCGTTCGGCCAATCCGGCCGGGAGCGGTTCGCGCGGGACCAACAGCCCGTCGATGCGGAAGGCGACGTCGGCCTCGCCTTCGGGCCGGAGCTGGAGATGCACGTCGCTCGCGCGGGCGTGCTCGGCCTGGCGCAGCAGTTCCACCGTGCGATGGATGGCGGCATCGTCCGGGTCGTTCGTGGAAGCGGTGCGGTTCATGGCGTGGTCACGGGAGATGGCGGGGCATCCGCCGGGGCGAAACCGACAAGCCTTTGCCAGAGCGAGACGGGCGGCTCCTCCAGGCCGATCGAGCAATGGTGCAGCCGGTCCGCCAACCCAGGGCCGGAGAAGGCCACGAGGATTCCGTTGGTCAGGAAACCGACTGTGAACCAGCAGGCGCCGGTGAGGAAAAGCAGATCGACCCGGGGCCCGACCGACAGCGCGAGCGCGGCCACCATGGGACCCAGCACGAGCCAAGGCAGCAGCAGGGCCTTCAGCACCGTCGCCACGAGGGCGCGGGCGGCGTTGCGCCGGACCAGCCCCTCGTAGAGACCGGTCCACAGGATGGCGAAGGCGTCGAAGACAAACATCAGCGCCGCGATCAGCAGGAGCAGGATCTCCACCCCGCCCTCGCCCGACACCACCATCATGGCGATGCCCCCGACGGAGAGGCACGCCACGACCAAGACCGGCAGCAGGTAGCGCCGATAGAGCCCGCGCTCCAGCCCGCGCAGCACCTCGTCCGGCGGCATCCCGGTGGTGAGGATGATCTGGAGCGCGCCCGATTCGCGGTCTTCGGACAGGCGCCGGGTGGTGTCCAGGGCCAGCCAGACTTTCACCAGCCCCATCAGCACGCACGCCGCCATCAGGATCGCCGCGGGCGAGTCCGCCCAATAGGCCGTGTGGAGCAGCAGCGACGCGCCCCAGACCAGCGCGGCCAGGCCGACGACGCCGATGAGCGCCCCGCCGGAGAACCGTTCGCGCAGGATCAGCCAGGCCAGCGGTTCCCGCTCCAACAGGGTCCGTTTCCAGCCGACGGCGCGGCGGGAAGCGTTCGGGGACCGGCGCGAACGGAGGGGGAATTTCTCCGGCACGGCCCGGAGCCAGGGGTGCCCGAGCAGTTCCGCCGCCGCGCAGGCGAGGCCGAGCACGGCGACCAACCCGATCAGCTGCCCTGCGGCCAGGCCCGCGGTCGAATGCACCGTCGAGCCGTTCGGCGCGGCCACCGTCAGGACCAGCGACTCGGCGGGCGACAGGAGCGGCCAGAAAGCGAGGCCTCCGCCGCTGCGTTCCATGCCCCACCGACAACCGGCGGCCACGCCGACCAGGACGATCAGGGCCAGCCCCGTCGCCACGCGCCCGTTCCGGCAAAGCGCGGAAAAGAAGAGCGAAACCGCGAGGGACCAGCCGGCCGTGAGGAAGAGCCCCGTCAGCGCATGCACGACCTCCTCCGCCACCACGCCGCCGACCAGCACCGGCAACACGAGCAGCGGAGCCATCGAAAGGATCACGGGAAAAACCTCCGTGGCCGCATAGCCCAGCTTGCCCAGCACGACGCCCGCCGGTCGCACCCCCGCGAGCCGCAGCAGGTCGAGCGTGCCGTCCCGGCGTTCGGTGCTGACCAGATCGGCCGCGATGGCCGGCCCGCTGATGAGGGCCATGAGGAAGGTCCAGCCGACGGCGATCCGGAAGACCTCCGCGCCCAGCGCCCCGGCCGGACCGGTCTGGAGATCCTGCCACAGGACCATGCCCGCGAGGAGCACCAGGGCGAAGAAGACGAAGCCCGTGCGGCGCAGCCACAGGTTGCCGGACTTCGCCGCGCGGCGGAGTTCCCGGGTGCCGATGATCCAGGAGCCGGGCGGCGTCATGAGGCGATGGCCAACGCGATCCCGGCCACCGCCAGGATCTGCAACGCGCACCACCCCAACCCCGCCAGCCCGAGCCCGAACCCGGCCAGCGCATGGAGCGCCGCCGGGTTCCAGAGGCCGCGACCGGCCGCCCTCGCATGGATGTAGCCCCGCACCGCCGCCACGGCCCACGGAGCGCCGATGATCGGCAAAAGCCCGAGCAGGCCGCAGCGGAAGGCGGCGAGGGAACGCTCCAACATGCGGATCTCGCGGTCGATGGCAGGGTTCATGGTTCGCTCTCCGTTGACGCCCACGGTTTGCCTCATTCCTCCGCTGTGGGCAAGGCCGACGGCCGGTTCGTTTCCACGGTTCCGACCCGGGCCTGCTGTTTCGTCTCGATCCGCCGCACGTCGGCGCGGAACACGGACAGGAACCGGCTCAGGCCGATGACCAGCACCACGAGCGCGAAGGCCAGCATCAGCACGGCCAAGGTGGCGAAGCCCCGGGAAGAACGGCTGGCCCGCCGACCCACCCCTGACCCCTCCCAGGAGGGGATAAGGCAGGACGCCGTTCGACCACCGGAGATGCGTTTCTGGTTCCCCTCCTGGGAGGGGTCAGGGGTGGGTCCACCGGACCCAAAGCGCACGTCCAATTTCAAACCCGTCTTCATCGCGCCACCTCCTGCCGAGGAACGCTCCGGAAAGTGAACGCCACGGGATGGCGCTCCGTTTTGCGGACCTTGGCCAAGGTGGCGTCCATCCGCCACGGCCGCACTTCGCCCCGTTCCTCGCACAGGAACACCGCCTCGGCCACGCCCCGGGCCCAGACCTTGGACGGTGCCCCCTCGCCAGCGGCCCGGCTCAATTCGCCCCGCGACAGCGTCCAGAGCACCGTGTTCGTTCCCGCCCCCATCCGGAAGACGCTCCCCTGCTCCGTCGTTTCCACCACGACGTTTCCGGAAGAGGCCCGCACGTCGTCTCGCCAGCGTTCGCCCGCGTCGAGCAGCAGTCCCGCGCGCTGGGCCAGTTCCAGGTCCCTGCGGACCCGGCCGAGCGCGTCGAAGATCGCCACTGACGCCAGGCTCAGGATCAGCGCGGTCGCCGCCAGATAGACCAGCACCTGGATCAGCATGAGTCCGGCGGTCCTGCGCCTGCGGTCCAACGTCGGTTTCATGGCACCACCGCCTCCTTGCTGGCGGCGACCGCTCCGGGACGCTTTTCGGGCCTCCATTCCAGCCGCAGATGGCGGCCGTTCTTGACGAGCACGCACCGGCCCGCCGGGAGCCGCTCCGCGCCTGCTCCGGCCAGCGCCACGTCGGACTCGCCTTCCGGCCGGCTCTTCCACTCCCCGGCCAGCAGGATTTCCAGCTCGCCGTCCAGCAGCTCGATCAAAGCGGCGCGGCGAAGTTCCGCATCCAGCAGCCGGCGTTCGCCGACGAGCCCGTGCGCCAGCGGCAGGACCAGAACCACCAGCAACCCGAGGGCGACCGCGAGGTCCACGTTCATCCACCCGCGACGGGCGGTCCGAATCCGGGGCGACAAGGTCTTCATGGGAACGAATGGATGATGCCGGCCAGCAGGCCGAAGACGGCGATGGTCAAGGCGCCCACCAGCAAGCCTTGCAGCAGCACCGTCGCGACGAAGATCGCCTGCGCGGCCGCCTGCTCGGAGCGTTCCGCCTTCAGCTCCAGCGAAACGAGCCAGCCCTGGATGGCGTCGAGGAA
>CAMLMI010000224.1 GCA_946480965.1 uncultured Verrucomicrobiales bacterium
CGGCCCATGAAGAGCTTCTCGCCCCACACGCCGAAGGCCTCCACGATCCGGTGGTCCTCGTCCGAGACGAGCTGGAACGGCAGGCCGAACTTCTTCACGAACTTGTCGTGCGACTTCGCGGAATCGACGCTGACGCCGAGCACCACGACACCCTTTTTCTTCAGCTCGGCGAAGTGGTCACGGAAGGAGCAGGCCTCGGTCGTGCAGCCGGGCGTGTTGTCCTTCGGATAGAAGAAGAGGACGACGTTCTTTCCTTTGAAGTCCGACAGCCGGACCGTGCCGCCACCATTGGTTGGTGCGGTGAAATCGGGCACGGGCGTTCCAACGGCCAATGGCTGGGCGAGCGGGCCGGCGCTGCCTTGGGCGGGAACGCCGGAGGTTTTCTTCTTCGCGGCTTTGACGGCGGTTTTTTTGGATGAAGCGGGCATGGCGGCGGGAAACTATTCAGCGAAAGCCCGGGCGCAAGTGGCGTTCAAGATTCGCGCGACGCGGAGCTTTTGGGGCTCTTGCCGAGCTGGTTCATGCCGTCCCAGACGTAGATCAGGCCGGAGACGACCGTGACGAGGGCCGCCGCCGCGCAGACGCGTTCGAACCCCGCGACATCCCACTTCAGGATGCCCCAGACGACCATCGCCATCTGGAGCACGGTGGCGAGCTTGCCGAGGAGGCGCGGGCGCACCTTCACGTCGCCGACGACGTAGTGGATCAAACCGGCCCCAATGGTGAGGACGATGTCGCGGCTGATGATGGCGATGGTGACCCAGAGCGGGATGCGCGGGAACCGGTCGCCGTTGTCGAGGCTGAGGATGACGATGGAGGAGACGAGCAGGAGCTTGTCCGCGAGCGGATCGAGGATCGCGCCCAGCTCGCTGCGCTGGTTGTAGCGGCGCGCGATGTAGCCATCGATGCCGTCGCTGATGGCCGCGACGGCGAAGCTCAGGATCGCCAACAGCCGGTGCGTCTCCAGGCCGGTCCGCACGTAGTAGATCATCTCCGTCACGAAGAACGGGATGAGCAGGATGCGGAGAACGGTGATCTTGTTCGCTGTGGTCATGGTCCGGACCTCGGCCGATCCGGAGGCAACGTGACGGTCCCCTGCCCGGCCTTCAACCTTTAGCGCCAGTTCGCGGCGAGAACCTCTCAGACGTAACGGTGCAGACGGGGCGCGGACGATCACGTCTTCGCTCCTTTCCACTGCATGATCCCAGCTCAGATCCTCCGCCGTTCGCGGGCGTTCCATCCGCCCTGATACGCGTTCGGCAGATGGCGGACTTCACGGACCGCGCCTTCGACGAGCAGCACTTCCACGATGTCGAAGCGGTATTTCACCTGTGGATCGGACAGGCGCGACAGGTAGTCCTGGGCGGCGCGGAAGACTTTGGCGCGCTTGGAGGCGTTCACGGCGGCGGCGGGGCGCGTCCAGTCTTCGCCGGAACGGGTTTTCACCTCCACGAAGACGAGGCAATCGCCGTCGCGGAAGACCAGATCCAGTTCCCCGCCGCCTCCGCGGACATTCGCCGCGAGGAATTTCAGGCCGTGCCCCGAGAGATGTTTCCGGGCGGCGGTTTCGCCCAGAGCGCCGCGCCGAAGATGCTCCGGACGCGGGTCAGGCATCCAGGCGCGCAGGAGCTGGCGGATTCGGTTCAACATGGACGGGAGGACGAACGACGCTTTCCCGGTCCGGCCCACCGGGTCAACAGAGCTTTCTTGCCGAGCGGGAGGGGCCTCGCCAGTCTCCGCGCCGCGCGCCTCCCGCCGCGTCCCTCGAAGCACCCCATGACGACATCCTACGAAGCCCCGCTCCTTTCGCCGGTGATGCAGCACTTGCAAAGACTGTATGAGGAGTGTCGCCGGGAAACCTCGGGAGAGGTAGCCACCTACATCCCTGAGCTGGCCAAGGCGGACCCCGACTGGTTCGGCATCTGCCTAGTCACCGCCACGGGGGCGATCTACGAGGTCGGCGATTCGCGGCGGCCCTTCACCATCCAGTCCATCTCCAAGCCGTTCGTCTATGGGCTCGCGCTGGAGGACCAGGGCCGGGCCGAAGTGGAGCGCAAGGTGGGCGTGGAGCCCACCGGCGACGCCTTCAACTCCATCAGCCTCGAACCCGGCAGCGGCCGTCCGCGCAACCCGATGATCAACGCCGGGGCCATCGCCACCACAGGCCTCGTCCTCGGCAAGTCCGCCGAAGGCCGCTTCCGCCGCATCCAAGACATGCTCTCCGCCTACGCGGGCCGCGAGCTTCCGGTGGACGACACGGTCTATCGTTCCGAGAGCGAGACCGGCCACCGCAACCGCGCGATCGGCCACATGCTGCGGAATTTCGACATCCTCACCTCCGACCCCACGCCCGTGCTGGAAATGTATTTCCGCCAATGCGCCGTCTCCGTCACCTGCCGCGACCTCGGCGTGATGGCGGCCACGTTGGCGAACCGGGGCGTGAATCCCGTCACGGGCAAGCAGGCCATCCGCGGCGAATACGTCGAGAGCGTGCTCGGCGTGATGAGTTCCTGCGGCATGTATGACTTCGCGGGAGAGTGGATCTTCCGCGTGGGGTTGCCCGCAAAGAGCGGCGTGGCGGGCGGCGTTTTGGCCGTGTTGCCGGGACAGCTCGGCATCGGCGTTTTTTCCCCGCGCCTCGATCCCCACGGCAACAGCGTGCGCGGCATCCGTGTGTGCCAGGAATTGTCGCGGCACTTCGATCTCCATCTCTTCAGCCGGCCGGCGGTGGGGCGCTCGACCATCCGGCTCAAGTTCAACGCGGCCGAACTGAACTCCAGCCGCGTCCGCACCCCCGTGCAGGCCGAGACGCTGCGACAACACGGCCGCCAGATCGTGACCTACCAGCTCCAGGGCCATCTTTCCTTCAGCACGGCCGAAGTGCTGGTGCGCGACGTCATGGACGGCCTCGGCTCCTTCCATCATTTGCTGATCGACCTGAAACGCGTGCTCTCCGTGAACGAAAGCGCGAGCCGCCTGCTTTTCCAATTGGTCGAGAGCCTCGAACAGGCGGGCAAGAAGGTGGTCTTCACCCACGCCGGGCATCTCTCCGGCTTGCGTCGCTATATGCGGCTGAAGATGGCCGAGACCTTCGAGCTGCGGTTCGTCGCCTTCGAGAGCAACGACCTCGCGCTGGAATGGTGCGAGAACCAGCTCTTGGAATCGCACCTGCCCGGGCATCGACCGGCAGAAATCTCCGATCCCGCCCACTACGATCTGCTGGAAGGCCTCAGCGCCGCCGAACTGGCCACCGTGATGCCGCTCCTGGAAACGCGGAGCTGTCCGGCGGGCGCGACCATCATCCAGATCGGCGACGCCGCGCGGGAGATCTTCTTTCTCACCCGGGGCCACGTCAGCGTCATGCTGCCCGAAGCCAAGCAGCCGCGCCTCGCGACCTTCTCCCCGGGAATGTCGTTCGGGGAAATGGCCTTCATCGACGGAGCCCCCCGCTCCGCGATGATCGTGGCCGACACCGACGTGACCTGCCACGTGCTCGGCGTGGAGCACTTCCAGCGACTCGGCACCACCCATCCGGCCATCAAGATCAAGATCCTCGAGCAGATCAGCCGCGACCTCTGCCGCAAACTCCGGAAGGCCAACCGCGAACGGAGCGTGCTGGACTAGGGTCGGAAGCGGCTTGGTTTCGCCTCACGCAAAGACGCAAAGGAAAGAGATCTCTTCAGCGAAGAAGGATGGTCGTCGCGTCCATTGCGCCCTTGGGGTGAGGCCCCCATCTCCGCCCCCGCTGCGGGGTTCACGCCTCTTCGATGGCCTGTTCGATCCGCTTCCGCATGGGGCCGTTGCTCACGCAGATCTCGTAGGTGTGGTCGTCGCTGATCTGGCGGCGCCAGAATTCTCCGCCCGCCTGCTCCACGATCAGGCCGCCCGCCGCAATGTCCCAGAGCCGCACGCCGTATTCCTTGTAGGCGTCGAGCCGGCCGTTCGCGGTCCATGTCATGGAAAGCGCCGCCGCGCCGAGGAGCCGCAGCTTGCGGACGCGGTGGACGAGGATGTTGAACACGGGAAGCATCTTCGCGAGCGTGGTCTCATACTTCGCGAAGCCGACCGCCACGATGGCTTCCTCCAGTTTCTTCCGCTGCGCCACCCGGATCTTCTTTCCATTGAGCCGTGCCGGTTGGCCGTCAATGGCGGTCCACATCTCGTCGAGGAACGGGTCATAGACCATGCCCGTGACGGTCGCGTAGGCGTCGTCGGAATGTTTCGCGCGCTTCTCCAGAGCCGACCGCCGTTCCTGGAGCGCGATGGAGACGCAGGCGTGCGGAATGCCGTAGGCGAAGTTCACCGTGCCGTCGATGGGGTCCACCACCCAGCGCCGGGCGAGACCGGTGTCGCCGGAATCGCCTTCCTCGCCCAGCACGGCGATGTCGGGAAACGCCTTGGCCAGGGCGCGTTCGATGGTCTTTTGCGAACGCACGTCCAGCTCCAGCTTGATGTCGTGCTGGGTGGCGTCGTTGACGCGTTTGGCGGAGCTGGCGAGGGCCTTGCGGAGCGAGACGCCGACCTCGCGGGCGACGGATTCGGTGGCGGCAAGCGCGCGGCGTTTTTCGGAAAGGGTCAGCAGTTTCGACATCGCGGCGAGTCTGGACGCCGCGCGGAAACGGGCGCGAGGGGAAAGTCGGCACCGCTTCTGCGTCGGCGCCGTGAACTCAGCGACGGTCGAAGGACCGCGTGATCAGGCTGGCCGAGGCAAGGCACTTCTTCCGGCGGGAAAACTGCCAGCCCACCAGACCAACGGCGGCGGCGAGCAACCCGGCTGCCCCCGCCAGATAGCCGGTGCGCGGCATCGCCGTCGTGGCGACGATCGGTGCCGCCGCGGGTTCAGCACTGCGGGACGGAGCGGGCTTCGTGGCCTGTGGCGGATGGGCTTCAGGCACGGGAACCGAAATCGATGGAGCCGGCACAGCCTCGACGGCGGCGCGGTTTTCCCGGATCGACGGAATGGCCACATCCGGTGCCGGTGCTTGCGGAGAGATCGGCGTGGCTGGCTGAGCGGATTGCACAGAGCCGGAGGGAGTCGGAACGGGCGCGGCTTCGACGGGCACGACGGCTACAGCAGCCGGGGCCGAAGCAGCGGGGGACGCGGGCTCGGGCGGACGCGGAGCCGGCGCTTCGGCGCGATGAGAAGCTTCCGCCACGGCGGCGAGCACCTGGGAAGCGTTCGAATGGGCGAAGGCGGGCGGCGAAGGATCGTTTTTCTCGGCCGGCTTGACCCGGCGTTTCTCCGTTACTTCCGCTGGCTTCTGCGGCTTGGGCCGGGGCTGAACGGGCGGATCGGGAATGGTCCAGGGACCGATGCCGGAGTTCACGGCGGCGTCCACCACCTTGCCTCCACGCACGGCGAGAAAGGTCACGAAGGGCAGTCGGCTTTTGCGCAGATCCTCTTCCGCCGAAGCATAGACTTGGCCGATCCGGGCGTTCAGTTCGCCTTCCAGCGTCAACCGGCTCCCCGGACTGCTGATGATCGCCACGGTCAGATCGTCCGAGGCGGCGACGACTTTCTGGAGAGAGGGCAGGACGTTTTCCCAGATGGGCGGCTGGTCGGACTTCAAGGTTTGCACATGGCGCACCAGCACGTCGGTCAATGCGACCGCCGAATCCTGTTTCCAGATCTGCATGGGGAACCGCAGGTCGAGCCCGACCGCGTAAGCCCAGAAGCCCAGCGTGTCACCGGGACCGATCTTCCCGGCGAATCCACCGGTGATGAGCCCGCGAACGGCGTTCTCCACGCCCGTGCCCAGCTTGGCGGTGTTGGCCGACGCCTCTACGATCAGCAAGAAGCGTCGCCCCGCCGGACGGGGTTCGTCGGCGGCGTGCACACCCGCCGAGAGCCATCCCAGCAGGCAGAAGATGCGTATCCACTTCATCTTGGTCTCTTGAACTGGACCCGCTCCCGGCGGCTGATGCGTTCGACTTCCGTCCGGAGCTCATCGAGCACGTTGCCGATGTCCCGGATGAAGTTCTCGCAACTCGCCGCGTGGTGGCCCATGCCGAGGATCATGTCGCGTTCGACGAAGTCGTTGGTCACGACCAAGGCCTCGCCATAGGGCTTCAACCGGTGCGCGGTCCGTTCGATCATGTCATCGGCCGTTCGGCCCGCTTTTGAATAGAGAATCTCCAGTTTCGGCGTGGAGTGGACTTTGGGCGTGCCAGCGGGAGCACCCGCGCCGTCGAAGAACACCGTCATCGGCGTGCCGTTGAAGTCCTGATACTGGGCCAGGATGGAGAGCAATTCGTCCCGCGCCGCCGCCGAATGCCGGGGCTGGCCGGGCGCGATCTCCGGCCACGCGTGCAGCAGGCTGTAGCCATCGATCAGGATGCGGACGAGCGCCATGCGCCGACGCTAGGCGGCTGCGCGTGGAATTGGAAATCACCATCCAGCCAGCGCTGTCCACACCAGCCGACGACGGCCTGCTCCCCATTGACCCGTCAAGATTTCCCCATCCAAGATGCCCTCATGGCAATGCATTGGCGGCAATGGCAACGGGGCCGGGCCAGCGAATCTTTCCTTCTGATCCTGGCGGGATTGATGGTCGTTCTGTTGGGCAATAGTCGGGCTTGGGCGGCGGAACCAACGCCTTCCCCGACCGGGACCAAGCCGGGAAAGGAAATCACCACCGAGCACTACTCCCTCTATGTGGAGAAGCTGTCGCCGGAAGAGATCGGCCTGATCGCCGAAAGCTGCCACGCGCGCCTGGCGTCGTTCTTCGGCCGCAGTTCCCGCGAACGCATGAGAGTGGAGATCTACGAGACCCGCGCGGATTTCCTCCGCACCCTCCAGGCCGAACGGACCAAGAACGACGAAAACCACGACGAAACCGCCGGCTGCTACGTGCCGGAGACGCGGAAATGCTACCTCTGGGTCCAGCCCTCGGCCTATGAGACGCGCCGGACGCTGCTGCATGAACTGACCCACCAGTTCCATTTCCTGGTCGCCGCGACCAACGCCTGGCCCCGGCTCTGGCTCTACCCGGAAGGATTGGCCGACTACTTCTCCTTTCATACCTGGGACGGAAGCCGTCTCCGCCAAGCCGTCATCCCGCGTATCCATTTCGGCGAATTCCCGGCCGAAGCGCTGGCCGCGTTTCGTGGAAAACACGCCCGCGATCTCAAGGGCTTGGTCTCGGGCCGACGCAAGCCGGGCTACCCCGAGTCCTGGGCGGTGATGCATTTCCTGATCGAGCACCGCTCAAACCCCTTCCGCGCCTGGATGGAGAAGCTCGACGAGATGACGGCCTCGCAAGCACAGACCCATCCGCTCATCGCGTGGAACGCCACCTACGGCACGATGCCGCCGGAGTTCTCGGAAGAGTTCGAGACTTGGCTGGAATCGATCCAGGCGCCGTGGCGCGTCCTGTCGGGGGAATGGGAAGACACGGGAGCCGAACTCATTACGGAAACAACCCATCCCCAGTTGGCCATCGCCGTTCTGCGGCAGCCGCCAGCGCGACTGTCGGTGCGCATCCGCCCGGAATCGCCCGAGACCATCGCGGGCGTCGTGTTCGGGCACAGCCGCTCCAACGAGTGGCATTCGCTGACAGTCAAAGGTTCGCTGCTCAGTTGGTCCAAAAGGTC
>CAMLMI010000225.1 GCA_946480965.1 uncultured Verrucomicrobiales bacterium
GATCCCGGATTGCTCCCTCGTGCTGCGCTCCCCTAGCTTCCACCGCGTGATCGACGCCCGGCACTGCATCGCGGTGATTCCCTGCCTCGACGAGGCGGCGGCCATCGGCGACCTCGTTCGGGCCGTGCTCGGGCATGTTCCGGCCGTGCTGGTCGTGGACGACGGCTCCTCCGATGCCACCGCTGACCGAGCCCGCGCCGCCGGGGCCGAAGTTCTTCGCCACGAATGTCCCCAGGGCAAGGGCCGCTCCCTCCTCGATGGCTGGCGCGCCGCCGCCGAACGCGGGTCCACCTGGGCCATCACGCTGGATGGCGACGGACAACACGCACCCGCGAACATTCCCCGCTTCCTCGCCCGCGCGGATGAAAGCACCCCGCTGATCGTCGGCAACCGCATGGCCGCGCCTGTCGGCATGCCGTGGCTCCGTCGCGGCGTGAACCGCTGGATGAGCCGGCGCCTCTCCGCCTTGACCGGCCAGGAACTGCCCGATTCCCAGTGCGGCTTCCGCCTAGTCCATCTGCCCACGCTGGCCCGTGTGCCGCTGGCGGCGGACCATTTCGAGATCGAGTCGGAGATGCTCTTCCAGTTCGCCCGTCACGGCCACGCCATCGCCTTCGTGCCGGTGGACGTGATCTACGCGGAGGAACGCAGCTCCATCCGCCCGCTGCCGGACACGCTGCGGTGGCTCCGATGGTGGTCCCGCGCACGGCGACAGACGAAGGCGCCGACGCTCCAGCCAGCTCCGGAACCCGCGCGCTTGATCGGCGGTTAGGCGGAGAGTTCCCTCACCCGCTGCGGGAATTCGCAACCGGCGCAGAGCGCGTTGGACCGGCCGCAGAAGTCCTGGAGGATCTGCAGCATTCCCTGTTGCGTCGCCGCCGTCGGCCTGAGGTCGCGCCGTGCGCCGCCCAGCAGCCGCACCCGCGCCTGCTTGAGCTTCGAGTTGTCCTCGCCCGCAGGCCATTGGCGGAAACGCTCGTCCACGCGGCGCACCAGCGCAGCGTTGCCACCCGCCCCGGCCCGGGCGCGGAACCACGGCAGGACGACGTTGACCGCGAGATCGGTCGTCCGCGCCTCGCCCAGCAACGGCTGCGGCTTCGCCATGCGCGCGCTGCGCAGCGTCCAGTGCCAGGACCAATAGTCGTCCGCGCCGGCCTGCAGGGTCTTCAACAGCGTCGCCGGTTCGCCGGAGCCGAGGAACCATTCCTCCAGCTCCGCCACGAATCGCGGGCGCGTCGCCCAATGCGCCGCGAGGGCCAGGCGGCGTTGCGGATGGTTCGCCGGGCGCAGCCCGTGCATCCGCCACACGACGGCGGGCAACGCCTGTTCCTGCCAACGATCCCGCTCACGCCACCAGGCATCCCAGAAAGGCCGCGCCTCGCGCAGCGCTTGCGACGGAAGCTCGTGCGGCAGCAAACCCGCCAATCCCAGCAGCCGCGCCTGGAGCACCGGCACCGCGCGGTCGCCCTCGGTCAAGGCGGGCAGCGTTTCCGCGAGCCGCTGCATCGGCCAGGCGTTGTGCTTGTAGCCGAGCGCGCGGAAGAGCCCTTCCCACAGCGATTGCTCCCAGCCGGCCTCGCGGGCGCGACGCGCGAAGTTCTGCGCCTTCCGCTCCAGCCGCACCTGCGCCGCTTGCCGCAGCAGTTCGTCCAGCCGCACGGCATCCAGCGCTTGCAGCGGCGAACAGCACTTGCCGAGGAATTCCTCGGCCCAATCGGGCTCCCCTTCCATCCACGCCACGATCTCGCCCAGCGGTGCATCGAGCGCGGAAGGCAGCACCAGCGTGGGCAACGGCTGACGCGCATCGCTCGGCGCATTCCAGACCACATGCAGGACGACCTTCTGGAAAGCCGCGCTGCGGTCATGCCCGTGTTGCCGCCAGCCTGCCGCGTCGAGATCCACTTCCACGTCGCCCGCCTGCGCCGCTTCCCCTTCGATGCGGATGACGGCGTCACGGAAATCCGGTCCTCCCTCCGCGCTGCGGAAGCCCGGATGCAGCACGCGCACCGCGCGGCCATCGAGCAGCCGCAGACCGTCGTGCCTCAGCCGTTGATGGTGCCAGATGCGCTGGAGCCAGTCCTCCGGCGGACGCTCCGCCCGGTCGTGGAGTTCGCCGGTGGACGGAATCCGGGCGCGCCACTGCGTGTAGAGATTGGACGGGAGCGGGGGCACGCGGATGTCGTTTCCCGAAGCGGCGGGCAAGTCAAGGGCCGGAATCTTTCCCAGTATCTTAATCCTGCTCTTACTCTTCTTCTTAATCCCCGAAGCGCTTGGATTAAGAGAAAGATCAAGATTGAGATCAAGACCTCTTCAACAATCCACTTTTCCCCGCGACAACCCGCGCTAAAGTGCCCGCCACTGCGTGAGAGCTCTCATCGACACCGTTGTGCAGAAATCGTCCCGCGCCTTCCTCGTGGGCGTGGAAATGAAGGCCCATTCCGCCTGGGACGTGCAGGATTCCTTGGACGAACTGTCCGAGCTGGCCACCACGGCCGGATTGGAGGTCGCCGAGCGGGGCACCCAGAAGCTGGAGAAGCCGCATTCCGCCACCTACATCGGCCCCGGCAAGGCGAAGGAATTCGCCGCGCGCGGGAAGGAACTGGGCGTCGATGTGGTCATCTTCGACGACGAGCTTTCCCCCGGCCAAGGCCGCACGTTGGAAGAACTCTTCGGCTGTCGCGTGACGGACCGCACCGGCCTCATCCTCGACATCTTCGGCCAACGCGCCCGGACCCGCGAGGGCAAGCTCCAGGTAGAACTGGCGCAGCTCCAGTATCTGCTGCCGCGCCTCACGCGCTTCTGGTCGCACTTGTCCCGCCAGCGCGGTTCCACCGGTTCCATCGGCGGCGAAGGCGAATCCCAGCTCGAAGCCGACCGCCGCAAGACCCAGGAGCGTATCGACAAGATCAAGAGCGAGCTGGAGATCGTGCAGCGCCAGCGCCTGACCCAGCGCGCCGGCCGCCAGCGCAGCCAGTGGCCGCTCGCCTCCATCGTCGGCTACACCAACGCCGGCAAGTCCACCCTGCTCAACCGGATCACCGGCGCGAGCACGCTGGCGGAGGACAAGCTCTTCGCCACGCTCGATCCCACCACGCGCCGCCTGCGCCTGCCGACGAACCAGAACGTGTTGATCAGCGACACCGTCGGTTTCATCCGCAAGCTGCCGCACAATCTCGTCGAAGCCTTCAAGGCGACGCTGGAGGAAGTCATCCAGGCCGACCTGTTGCTCCATGTCGTGGACCTCAGCCATCCCGGAGCGGAGGAGCAGATCCTCGCCGTGAACCAGGTGCTGGAGGAGCTGGATGCCGCCGACAAGCCGACGATGATGGTGTTCAACAAGGTGGACCGATTGTCCGAGCGCGAAGTGGCGGCGCGGTTCCGTGAACGCTTCCCCAACAGCGTCTTCATCTCCGCCAAATCGGGTGAAGGCCTCGACACGCTTATGGCCGAGATCGGCGCGCAGCTCCGGCCCGTGCGCGAGTTCCTGGAGCTGGCCGTGCCCTACGCCGATTCCGCCGTGATGGCTCGGCTGCACGAAGTCGGCCAGGTGGTGGAGAGCAAGTTCAACGGCGCGAAAGCCCGCTTCAAGGTCCGCATCCCGCCCCACCTCCACGCCGAGTTCGAGCGCTACGTGACGAAGGACCTGACCCAGGCGTGAGCTGCTGGCGGCTTCCTGCCCGTAACCATCGCCTCTCCCGCGCGTCGCGAAGAATTTGGCCGGTTGCATCCGCCGTTCCGGGAAATACCTTTCAATGGATGTCATCGGTTCCGCGTCTGATCCGGGCGCGGTTGTCCACGAAAGATTCCGAGCCATGCTGAAAGTCCTCATTCCAAGCGTTGTCGCCGCCGGGTTGGTCGGCGCTCTCGTCGTGCAGCACCGGTCCCTCGGGCGGATCGAGTCCGAGCTGGCCGCGCTCAAATCGACGGGCGCTTCCGGCGAGAAAAACTCTCCGGCGGAGACCGTTGAACGCCGCGGGCTTTTCGGACGTTCCGAACCGATTGCCGCCCCGGCGAACACGGCGGTGATCGAGCAGCGATTGGCCGCCATCGAGGAAGCGGTGGAGCGGTTGACCAAGGCGTCCGAACACTTGATGGACCGCGGGCAACTGCCGCTCTCCGACAGCAAGGTGGCGGAGCTGAAGGCGAAGTTCCTGGACGCGTCGCTGCCGGACAACGAACGGCTCCGGGCGTTGCGGCTCCTGCGGCAGAACAACGTGATCGACGAGGCCGTGATCGCCGGGGCGCTGGGCTGGGCCCAGGCGAGTGCCAATCCCCAGGTCGCGGCGTCGGTGCTCGACCAGCTCGACGGCCTGGACAACGCCTCGCTCAAGGGACCGTTGCTCCAGTTCGCCAGCACTTCCACGGATTCCCGCGTGCGCCGCCAAGCCATCGAGAATCTGGAACGCTTCGCGGGCGATCCTGCCGTGGACGCGCTGCTCTGGAAAGCCGTGCAGTCGGACGAGGACCCGGCCGTGCGTCGCCAGGCCGAGAACGCGTTGCGCGAAGGCCCCATGTCCGAAGCCCGTATCGCCGACATGCGCCAGCGCGCGCTCAATCCCAACGCCAGCCTGGAGGAACGCCTGACCGCCTTCCGTGCCCTGAGCAACAGTCAGACCGACCTCGGCGATGTGGCCGCCCAGATGGCCACCGTGGCGCGGTCCGCACGCGATCCGCGCCAGCGCGCGCAGATTTTCGAAGCATTCGACGGCATGAACAACCCGGCCCTGGCTCCGGCCCTGGTCGAGGGTTTGCAGGACGCCGACCCGATCCTGCGCCGCGCCGCGGCCGACTCTCTCAGCGGCCTGAGCGCCGATCCTGCCGTGGCGGACTGGCTCCGCTACGTGGCCGAGAACGACGCCGATCCCCGGGTCCGCCGCGAAGCCCAGCAGGCGCTCTCGGAAGCGGACCGGCGCGGCAACGGCAACCGCCGTCCGCAAGGACAGGAACGCTGGCGTTGAACGACGGCGAAGCGGGATTCGTTCGGGCTCGGTTTCAACCGCAGGTGATCCTCTCCACCGCCACCCGCGCATTGTAGTCCGGCACGCCGGCCGAGGGATCGACCACGCCGCGGCGCAACAAGCCGTTGCCTTCCGGCCAATGGACCTGGAGGCAAGCCCGGGCCAAGGGCGCGAGGAAAACGCGGCCTTCGTAGCGGCCGCAACCGCTGGTCAGCGCGATCCGGTCGCCGTGGACCAAGCCCAGCATCGCCGCGTCTTCCGGCGACATCAGGACCGCGTTGCGCGGGGCGCCGTTGAGCGGATCGACCTCGGCGTAGATCAGGGTGTTGAACTGTTTCCCGCGCCGCGTGGTCACGAGGAACTTTCGGCCGTCCGCAGTTTCTCCGCGCGGCGGCAGCGCCACGGCCTGGAACCGCGCTCGGCCCTCGGGCAACGGGAAGTTTCCATCGGCGCAGAGATGCGGGCCGCCGTATTGGAAGGAGTCGCCGCCCGCCTTCAGCCGCTGCACGCCGTCGTAGAACGGCACCACCCGCGCGATCTCTTCGCGCACGGCCTGGCCGGATTCGCAGCCGAAGAGATGCGCCCGCTCCGGCGCGCCGACCAAGGCGACGTCGCGCAGGATCTTCCACTCGGCCCGGGCATCTCCGACCTGGCGCGGCAGTTCCGGACTGAAGACCACGCGGCGTTCGGTGGTCGTCTCCGTGCCGCCATCGTCCTGCTCGTAGCGCGTCTTGGCCGGGAGCAGGAGCACGTCGCCGTCGCCTTCGACGAACATCTGATCGGTGAGAAGAATGTCCTGGTGGACCCGCAACGGCACCTTGGCCAGCGCGGCGCGAACATGGTCTGGATCGGGCAACGTGCGGAGAAAATTCCCGCCGACGCAGTAGAGCAGGTCGAGTTCACCCCGCGCCGCCGCTTCCACCATGCCCACGGTGTCGAGCCCGGCACTGGTCGGCACAGCGAAGCCATACTGCGCCGACAGCGCCGCCGCGTTCTCGGCTGTGACGGGTTTGCCGCCGGGCAACGCCGTGGCGTAGGCGCCCATCTCCGCGCCGCCCTGCACCGAGGAATGGCCGCGGATGGGCATGAGCCCGTTCTTGTCGCGCCCCACGTAGCCGCGCGTGAGACCGAGATTGACGATCATCTGCACCGCGTCCGCGCCGAAGGCGTGCTGGGTGACGCCCATGCTCCAGACGAGCACCGCGTTCTTCGCGGCACGGATCAATCCGGCGAATTCCTCCATCGCCGCCCGCTTCAAGCCAGACGCCGTTTCCAGCTCCGCCCAGTCGGCGCTCAACACCGCAGCCTTCACCGCGTCGAAGCCCGTGGTGTGCTCGGCGATAAAGGCGTGGTTCAACCCGTCCTGTTCCACCAGCAACTTCAGCACGCCCGTAAGGAAGGCGATGTCACCGCCGATACCGACCGGGAACCAGTAGTCGGCGAGGTCCGTGCCGAAGACCGCGCTCTTGGCGGTGGACGGCACCCAGTAACGCTCCATGCCCGGTTCGCGATACGGGTTCACCATCACGATCTTCGTCCCGAGCGCCTTGGCCTCGTGCAGATACTTGGTCGTGACCGGCTGGTCGTTGGCCGGGTTCGAACCGAAGAAGACGACGAGGTCCGTGCCATACCAGTCGCGGTAGCTGCACGTGGTCGCGGCCACGCCGAGCGACCGCTTCATGGCCGTGGTGCTGGGCGCGTGGCAAAGGCGGGCGGCGTTGTCGATGTGGTTCGTGCCAAGGAAACGCGCCGTCTTTTGCGCGAGGTAATACACCTCGTTGGTCACGCCCCGCGCCGTGACGAAGAACGCCAGCCGCTCGGGCGACGTCGCGCGGATCTTGCGTCCGATCCGCTCCAGCGCGTCGTCCCATGCGATGCGCCGAAAGCCCTTCGCGCCCTTCTCCCGCAGCATCGGGAACGGCAACCGGCCCAGTTCGCGCAGCCGGGCATTGTCCCACGCGGCCAGCTCGGACACGTCCGCCAGCACCGCCGGATCGAACGCCGGCATCGTGTTCAGGCGGAGCAGATTCAGCCGGGTCATGCAGAGATGCACGCCGTCGATCGTCCAGTCGTGAAGGCCCTTGGTGCCGAGCGCGCAGCCGTCGCAAACGCCCTGGCTGAGCACTTTCCAGGCGTAGGGGAGGTTGTCGCGGTTGCGCCAGACGATGCCGGCCATGTCGCGGAAATGCTTCGGCTTGGCCTGGCCGAGCCCGAACGGCACGGCCGCCTTCAGCCGATCGGTCCAGGTTTTCTGTAGCCGGTGCGAGGACATGACACGGCGATCCAGCGGATCGACGGAGGGGAAGTCAATGGCGGGACCGGGGCCGCATCCTCGGCGGATGGCCACCGCGATGCGGCCGATCCGCTGGCGGCAGTGGCGTTCGTTTCAGCGGCCAATCAATTGCCCAACCGCCGCACCGATGTTGCCGCTGCGCATCAGGCTTTCACCCACGAGAATCGCGCGGCTGCCGCAGGCTTTCAGGCGATCCACGTCGGCGCGGGTGAAGATGCCGCTCTCGGCAACCAACAGATGCTCTTTGGACACCTTGGCCGCCAGCCGTTCGGTCACGGCCAGGTCCACCACGAAGTCCTTCAAGTTGCGGTTGTTCACCCCGATCA
>CAMLMI010000226.1 GCA_946480965.1 uncultured Verrucomicrobiales bacterium
GCCACAAGCCGATCGATGGACCGGGGCGACGATCCCTCGAGCTTGTTGCCTAGATACACGTAGAGCGGAGACACACCGCGCTGGCGTGCTTGGAAGACGAGTTCACGGGCGTGGGCGCGGCCTTCGGGAAAGGGTTCCTTCAGTTCACGGAACGGCGTGAGACGCCGCTCGGAGTCTTCGTAGTCGTTGCCGGGTCGGATGAGCAGACGCGCGGCGCCGAGGTCGGTGGTCCAGCAGCCGGCCTGAGCGAGTTGGAAGTCCAGCGGGGGCGCACCCGACCAGGCATTGAAAATCGAGACCACGCGATGGCGCGCCAGCAGGGCGAAGAAATCGGGATGCAGCAGGTTCTTGTTCCGGACTTCCACCCCGTAGCGCCATCCGCCGGGAAGTTGGCCGAGGAAACGGTCCAGTGCGTCCACAAAGTCCCGTCCCCGTTTGAAGTCCGGCGCGTAGAACCGGGAGAACTCGAACATCACCAGCCCGACCTTCTCCCGGATCGCCTCCAGTGGCCGGAGAAACTGCTCGGCGCAGAGATCGGCGTTGAGGAAGTTCGGGTTCGGCTGACCGCGGCGTTCGGCGAAACGCGGCAACATGGGGAACCGTTTCGCGGTGATCTCGTCCGTGACCTTGAACGAGAAACGAAAGTGGTCCGGCACCTGCGCGGCGATGCCGGTGAGGAACTTCTCGGACGGGAAGGCGTAGTAGGTGGCGTCCACCCCGACGGTGGGAAAGATGCGGGCGTATTCCGCGAGGCAACGATCCTGGAACCGTGCCTCGGAGAATTCGCCCCGATAGGCGTAAAGCGAAGGCCGATAGATCAGGCCCAACCAACCAGGATACTTCCAGGACGACGTGCCGAAGAAGACGCCGCGTTTGGCCCACACCGCCAGACGTTCCGCCAAGGCGTCCACATCCAGCTCCAGTTCGGGCGGAACCGGCGGAGCGGGAGGAAGGAGGTTGGGAAGTTCGGCGTCCATTTGGGGAAGGGAAAACATCGAACATTCAACGCCGAACCCTGAACATCGAAGGCAGCTCCGGTGGGGCTTTCCTTCGGAGTTCAGCGTTGAATGGTGGGCGTTCGATGTTTTGGCGCTTTCCGCCAATTCCGCCGCGCAGACTTCGGGACAGGCTGGAAGCCTGTCCCACTGGGTCTCGCTCAGTTCAGCGCCAGTTCCGCCGGGACGGATTCGACCAGCTCTTCTTCGTTGGTCGTCGTTTCCATGGTGCGGAAGCGCTCGGAATTGAAGCCCAGTTCCTGGCGATGGACGTTGAACATGTCCACGGGGTTCTTCAGCTCTTCGAGGAGGATGCCGATCTCGCCGTCGCTGTCGCCGGGTTTGTTGGAGAGGCCCTTCACGTGGCCGGCGTTGAGCATCTTGCCCCGGCCGATATAGACGGCGCGGACCGTATAGACGGAGTCCTTCTTGGGGAGCTGGGCATAGACGAGGTGGACTTCCTTGGGGAAGGAGTCGTTGATGCAGACGACTTTCTGGCCTTTCTGAAACATGGTGTCCGGTGTTGCTGTGGCGGGGCTGGGGTTGAAGCGCCCCGCATCGTCGATGACTTTGCGGGGCCGACAAGGATGCGCAAGCGCGGGATTCGGAGGGCCTACTTGGAAGAGATGCTGTAGGTGATCGCGACCGAGGCGTTGACCGTCACTTCTCCCAGCCCGCCCGCCAAGGGCGACGTTTCCGGCGCATAGGACAGGGAGCCGGCGCTCTTGTCCGCCGCGAAGCTGGAGGCCGCATAACGACGCCGGGCTGCTTCGGGAAAGGCGAGGGTGACGGAGATGTTCCCCACCGAATCCGGCTTCAACACCAGCCCGGTGGATTGTTCGAGCAGCGCCTTCCGGTCGGCCGCGTTCTTGAGCGCCGCCGCCAGGGCCTTTTCCTTGTGCGCGGTGGCGTCGCCCGGCTCCGGCTCGATCCCGGCGAAGTGGACGTCGGGAAATGCATCCACCGCGTTGGCCACGGCGAGGAACTCCTTGTCGTCCTTCACGGTGACACGAACGACGTTCTCGATGCGGTAGTTCTTCGCCTTGTCGCTGAAGACGCTGTAGCTCGGGGTTGAGGAGAATTTCGCGCCCTGGACCTGCTCGTCGGGCAGACCGGCGGTCTTCAGCATGGCGGCAACCTTTGCGCGCAGCGCATTGTTCTCGTTCAACGCGGCGGCGAAGAACTTGTCCTCGGAAACGACGCGCAGCGAGGCGACGGCTTTCTCGACCGGCACCTTGATCTCGGCTTCGCCGGTCAGGGTGGTGGTTTTCACCTTGGGTTCGAGAAAGGCGGCGATCTCGGACGGTTTGCCGGTGATGTCCGGTTCGGCGGCAAAGGCCGGGGCGATGGCGGCGACGAGGACCGCGAAGACAAGGGAGGGTTTCATGGTGGATTCCTTCGCGGCATTGAAACGGAGACGAAGGGCCTGTCGAGCCGGGAAAAGCCGCCAGAGAATCGTGACGGAAGCCCGTTGGCTGTCCCGATCCCGTTCTTCACCCGGATCTCGGATGGAGAGGGAGATTCAGGGTGGGATCGAGGGGCGGCTGGAAGGTCAGCGGGGGCGCGGGCCGTCGGCAGATGGGGCTTTGCTTCCGGTCCATCGGCGGTAGGCTGTCCGCAATCTCCACGAGGTTCATGAAAGCATTGCAGCGCATACGGCTGCCTGGTTGCGTCTTCATCTGGGCGGGGATCTTGCTCCTGGTTTCGGTCGCCGTTCACGGGGCGGAGCATGGCATGGCGGCGGCGCGCCGGGCGCTGGAGCAGCATCCGGCGGCGGCGGCGGATGCGGCGTATGCCTCGCTGCCGTTGAGCCCCATGTCGATCGTCGGCGGAGCGGCGGAAAACTCCGCCCCGGTTCAGGTCCGCGTGCGTGGCGTGGTGACGGCCACGGCGGTCGGCATCTTCCTCTGGGACAGCTCCACCAACATCTACGCGCGAGGCGTGCTGCCGGAGACGGTCCGCGCGGGCGACGTCCTGGAGCTGGTGGGCGAACCGGTGCCGAACAAGCTCACGCCCGAGCTGAAGGTGGCGGCGTCGTGGAAGCTCGGCACCGGACCGTTGCCAGAACCGCGCCGGGCCAGCATCGCGGAACTCGTCGAGCAGCTGGTGGATTCCCACTACGTGGAGCTGACCGGGCGGGTCGCCGGGATCATCCCGGCCACGGACCAGCAGAACTGGGTGATGGAGCAGAACGGCACGATGGTGCTGGTGGTCTGTCCGGGCACCGAACCGCTGGCCTTGAAGCCCGGCAACGAGGTCCGGGCGCGGGGCGTCTTTTCCATCCGCCGCGATCGGGGCGGAAAGATTCTTAGCCTCCGGCTCTACCTGAATTCCCCGGCGGATCTGGAGGTGACGAAGGCTACGCCGTTCTGGACGGCCGAGCGCATCACGGTCGCGGGCGTGGTGGTGGCGGTGGTCTTCGGCGGCGGGGCGTTGTGGCTCTGGTTGCTGCGGCGACAGATCGCCTCGCAGACGCTGACCTTGCAGGAACGGTTCGACCGTTTGGCGGAGATGGAGCGGCTGCACGGCGCGGTCTTCTCCTCCTTGGCCGAAGGGATCGTGGTGGTGGACGCGCGCGGCACGATCATCGAGGCGAATCCGGCGGCGGCAAAGATCTGCGGCCTGCCCGCCGAACAGCTCGTCGGCCGGTCCACCCTCCATCCGGGGATGGACGCGATCCATCCGGACGGGCGGCCGTGTTCGGCGGAGGAGTTCCCGGTGAACACGACCCTGCGCACCGGCCAGCCGCAATCCGGCGTGGTCCTCGGGCTGAAGCGCGGCGACGGCGAACGCTGCTGGATCTCGGTCAATAGCCGGCCGCTCCTCGGGCCCGACGGCGCGAAGCTCGATGGCGCGGTCTCCTCGTTCCAGGACATCACCGAGCAGGTGGCGGCGGAGCAGGAGGCCAAGCGCCTGGAGGGCCAGTTGCAGCAGGCGCAGAAGATGAAGGCCCTCGGCACCCTCGCCGGGGGCGTGGCCCACGATTTCAACAACCTCCTCGGCGTCATCCTCGGCAACACCAGCATGGCCCGGGCGGAACTGGAGCCGGGCCATCCCGCCGCCACATTCCTCGACGAGTCGCTGCGCGCCTGCCACCGCGCGGCCGACGTGGTCCGGCAGATCCTCGCCTTCAGCCGCAAGCGCGACGCCCTGCGCGGCGTGACCGATCTGCGGCCCATCGTGACCGAGGCCGTGAACCTCCTGCGCTCCTCCATCCCGGCCCGCGTGGAGATCGAGTGGCGGATGCCCGCCAAGGTCGCCCCCGTGTGCTGCGCCGCCTCGGAGATCCACCAGGTGGTGATGAATCTCTGCACCAATGCTTGGCAGGCCTTGGAAGCGCGGGCCGGACGCATCGAGGTCGAACTGGCCGACGTGCCCGAGCCCGCCGGAATCCCGCTCGCGGCCGGACGTCTGGAGACCGGCCCGTATGTCCGCATCACCGTGCGCGACACGGGGCGCGGCATCGAATCGGCCGTCCTGGAGCGGATGTTCGAGCCCTTCTACACGACGAAACCGGCGGGCGAAGGCACCGGCCTCGGCCTTTCCGTCGTCCACGGCATCGTGGAATCCCACGGCGGCGCCATCGCCCTGACCACCGCGACGGGGAAGGGGACCCGCTTCGACATCTACCTGAAGGCCTCGAACGAACCGTTGCCCGAGGGACACGACGTCGCTTCGCCGCTGAGTCCCACCGGCCACGGCGAGGCCATCCTGATCGTGGACGACGAGCCGGGCGTGGCCCGCACCGTGCAGCTCATGCTCCAGCGCCAGGGCTACAGCACGGAATACGTGTCCACGCCTTGGGCCGCCCTGGAGCGCCTGCGCGAACGCCCCGACCACTTCCGGCTGCTGCTGACCGATTTCAGCATGCCCGCCATGACCGGCTGCGAGCTGGCGATGGACGCCCGGCTCGTGCAGCCGGACCTCGTCGTCATCCTCATGACCGGCTACGGCACCGATCTGAAACCGGTCCACCTGCGCGAAGCGGGCATCGCTGAAATGATCCTCAAGCCCTTCTCCCCAGAAGCCCTCGCCGAAGTCATCCACCGCGTGCTCGTCGCCCGGGGCGAGCTCCACGGCCTGGTCTCCGCCTCCCATCGCTGAAGCGGAAGGCCGGGCGCTGCCTCCCGCGTGATTCACGCCTCCGCCCGATACTGCCCCGGTGTCAATCCGGTCGCGGCGCGGAACTGGCGGCAGAAGGTCGCCTGGTCGTAGAAGCCGCATTCCGCCGCGATCTCTCCGATGGGGCGACGGCTCTCGCGCAACGCCCGCGCCGCCTCTTCGATCCGCGTCTTGGTCAGCAGTTGCCTCGGCGAGATCCGCAGCACGGAGCGCATCCCGCGCTCCAGCCGGTCCAGCGAGAGGCCCGCTTCCCGCGCCAGCTCGTTCACGCGCAGCGGCTGGGCGTAGTCGCGGCGGATGCGGTCGATGACCTTGCCCAACGGGCCGAAGCGCTCGTCGCTGCCGAGCGGCGAGCGCAGGTCGTGGGAGATGCTGGCGAGGGCGATGATCCGGCCCTTCGTGTCGGGCACCGGCACCTTGCGCGCGACATACCAGCCGGTGGAACCGTCGGCGTGGGTGATCATCTCCATGCGGTCGTTCAGCTCCTGGCCGGTGGCGAAGACGTGCTGGTCCTGCTGTTCGTAGCCGGCGGCGAGATGAGCTGGGAAAAGGTCGTGCGCGGTGCGGCCCAGCACCGCTTGGCGGTTGCGCGCCCCGACGCGGCGGACGAAGGCGTCGTTGGCCGCCACGTATTGCAGCGCCCGGTTCTTCACGCAGAAGACCACATCGTCCAGCGACGCGAAAAGCGCCTCCGTGACCGCCAAACCGGGCGCAGCGGCGAAGACCTTCTCTCGGGGCGTGGCGGTGTCGGACACGGCGGCGAGTCAATCAGGCCGTCCGTTTTGTGCAAACTCGGCGGCGCCTGTCCGGGGAACGTGCAAGACGCGTCGCCGCACCGCGTGGATGGTATAAAACGATGGAAGAGATCGCCCAACGCGCCGTCGTCCGCGCCGAAAAACTCCTGGCCGCCGCCCGCGCCCAGATCACCGCCGTCGAACAAACCGAAGCCGCCCGCCTCGCCCGCATGATGGACGATCCGGCGGGGAAGGCCTTCACGCTGGAGATGGTGGACCGCGTTTTCCGCAGCCGTTTCCCCTCCCTCCAGGCGAAGCGGCTGCGCGACATTCTCTCGCGCCACGGTGTGCCCGGCTACCTGTCCGTCGCCGACCGCCTTCTGCTCCGTGTGGGCACCTTCGCCTCCCGCTTCGTGCCCGGTCCGGTGATGGCCGCCGTGAATCGCCAGCTCCGCCGCGACAGCGCCAAGGTCGTCCTGCCCGGCGAACCCGATCCGCTCGCGCGCTACCTCTCCACCCGCAAGGCCGACGGCACGCGGGTGAACGTGAACCACCTCGGCGAGGCCGTGCTGGGCGAGGAAGAAGCCGGCCATCGCCTCGAAGCCGTGCTCGGCCATTTGGCGAATCCCCGCATCGACTACATTTCGGTGAAGATCTCGGCCCTCTTCAGCCAGATCAACCTGGTGGACTGGGACGGCACGTTGCACGAGATCCAGCACCGCCTGCGCCAGCTCTACCGCGTGGCGTTGGCCGAGCGGAAATTCGTGAACCTCGACATGGAGGAATACCGCGACCTCGCCCTCACCCTGGCGGCGTTCCAGCGCACGTTGGATGAACCGGAGTTCAAGCCGCTCAGCGCCGGCATCGTGCTCCAGGCCTACTTGCCGGACTCGTGGGCCGCCCTGCGCCAGCTCACCGACTGGGCCCGCCAACGCGTCGCGAACGGCGGCGCCGAGGTCAAGGTGCGCCTCGTCAAAGGCGCCAATCTCGCCATGGAAACGGTCGAGGCCGAGCTGCACGACTGGCATCCCGCGCCTTACGCGACGAAGGCCGAGACCGACGCGAACTATCGCCGGATGCTGGAGTTCGCCTGTCGTCCGGAGAATACCGCCGCCGTCCGCGTGGGCGTCGCGAGCCACAACCTCTTCGACGTCGCCCTCGCGCTGGAACTCCGCGACCACCACGGCGTGGCCGATCGTGTCGAGATCGAGATGCTGGAAGGCATGGCCAACCACCAGGCCCGCGCCGTCCGCGCCGCCGCCGGCGGATTGCTCGTCTACGCGCCGATGGTGAAGGCGGCCGACTTCAACAGCGCCATGGCCTACCTCGTCCGCCGTCTCGACGAGAACACCGCGCCGGACAACTTCCTGCGCGATCTCTTCGCGCTGGAGCCTGGCAGCGTGGCGTGGGAACGGCAGAAGCAGCGTTTCCTGCGCGGCTGGAACGAACGCCACGTCGTCGCGGCCGATTCGCGCCGGGCGACGCTGCCGTCCCATCCGACCGGCCGGTTCCACAACGCGGCCGACACCGACTGGTCGCAGGAGCGCAACCGGGAGAAGCTGCGCGCAGCGCTCCAAGTAGGACAGGCTTCCAGCCTGTCCGCCCCAATTGACGAAGCGCGTCAGCGATTCGCCATCTCTACAGGCATGGCTTCACATCAAGCCGGTGGAGCAGCTCCCCTCACCCGGCCTTCGGCCACCCTCTCCCCATCCGATGGGGAGAGG
>CAMLMI010000227.1 GCA_946480965.1 uncultured Verrucomicrobiales bacterium
GGCGATGAAGAGCCTGGGCGTGCAGTGGATCATCAGCGTCAGCGCCGTCGGCTCGCTCCAGAAGCGCTACAAGCCCTGCGACATCGTGCTGCCCGACCAGTTCTTCGACCGCACGAAACAGGCGCTGAACCACACCTTCTTCGGGCGCGGCATCGTCGCCCACATCGCCTTCGCTGATCCGATCTGCGAGGAACTGCGGCAACTGCTGTTGGCCGAGGCCAAGGCGGCCAAGGCGCGGGTCCACGACGGCGGCACCTACGTGAACATGGAAGGGCCGGCCTTCAGCACCCGGGCCGAATCGGTCTTCAACCACAAGGCCGGCTTCGATGTGATCGGCATGACGAACCTCGGCGAGGCCAAGTGCGCGCGCGAGGCGGAGATCGCCTACGCCACGATGGCGATGATCACCGACTACGACTGCTGGAAGGTGGACGAGGCGCACGTGACCGTGGAGATGGTGATCGAGAACCTGAAGCGCAACGCCGAGACGGCGAAGAAGGTCGTCGCGGCGGTCGTCGCCAAGATCCCGGCCGAAGCAAACTGGCCCTGCCATTCCGCTCTGGCCAACGCCATCATGACCGACAAGGCGCTCTGGCCGAAGAGGACCGTGGCGGAGCTAAAGCCGGTGCTGGCGAAATATCTGTGATCCACCCGATCCGACGACCGTGAACAAGAAAGCGTTGTTGAAGAAGATCGTCGCCCATCTGGCCGACGAGGTGGCGCTCTACACCAAGGCGGCGCGCTCCGCGTTCGAGGAAGCGACGGACGAGCAGAGCCGCGCCGACAACAAATACGACACCCGCAGCCTGGAGGCTTCCTACCTCGCGCGAGGCCAGGCGCAGCACCTGGCGGAGACGGAGGCGGCGTTGCTGGAGTTCAAGAACATGACCCTGCGCGATCTCGGCCCGGACGACCGCGTCCAACTCGGCGCCTTGGTTGAACTGACCGCAAAGAAGGAGAAGCTGCTGTATTTCGTCGGCCCCAAGGCCGGCGGGACGGAGGTGGAGATCGACGGGCAGGAGGTGATGGTCATCACGCCGCATTCGCCGCTGGGCACGCAGATCGTCGGCCGCAAGACGGGGGACAAGGTGCAACTGGTGATCGCCGGGGCGAAGGTGGCCTACACGGTCACGGGGGTGAGCTGAAGAACGGGGCAACCTCGGCCTTCCGCTAGGGATCTTTGGGAGCCGGTGCGGATTCCGGGTCGGAGTCGGTGCGGCCGGCGCGTTCGCGGGCGATGCGGTCTTCGAGGCGTTTCCGGAGCGCGTCATACATCGGGTGCTTGACCCGCTTGAGCTGGGTTTCGGCCTCGTCGTAGCGCTTCAGGTTGATGTGGCAGCGGGCGAGATGGATGCAGACGCCCTCTCGTTCGATGTCGTCTCCGGCCACCTGATAGGCCGCTTCCCAGGCGACGAGACCGTCCTCGTAGCGCGGTGGCTTGGTGCCGTAGAAGCTGTTCGCGTAGTCGGAGGCGAGGATGAAGTTCTTCGGGTCGAGCGCCACGGCCTTGCGGTAGAGGTCCAGCGCCTTCTCGAAGACGCCGTTCTCGTCGATGCCGTAGAACTCCTTCGCGTCCACCCGGAAGAGATAGACCGTGGTGGCGAAGTTCCAGACATAGACCGGCTCCGTGGGATCGAGTTCCATCGCCTTGGCGTAATACTCGAAGGCCTTCTTCACCGGGCTGCGGTGGCCGTAGTAGTTGGCGAGGTTGTTCCAGGCGGCGGGATTGGCCGGATCAAGTTGTCGTGCCTGCTCCCAATGGGCCACGGCCTCCTCTTCCTTGCCCTGGTCGTTCAAGAAGCTGCCGTAGGCGAGGCGAGCCTTCGCGTGGTTCGGGTGCAGCTCCAGAAAGGTGCGGTAGCGGCGGTCCAAGCCGTCGAGGCGCTGGACGATCTTGGCCTGGAGATTCGCCTTCTGGGTTCCGGCCCCGGCGGCCTCGAACTCGGCCGCTTCCTTGATCCACTGGTCCACCTCCTCGTGGGCCGCGTCGTCCTCCGCGACGAGCTTCTGGTATTCGGCCTCGACCGGATCGACCGCAGCCGTCACCGGTTTGGCGACGGCGGAGCTGTCCGAAGGGGAGGTGGTGCTGCGGCATCCTGCGGCCAGCAGGACTCCCAGGAGCAGCGGCAGGGCGAAGCGGGTGGATTTCATGCCGGGCGTGGCAGCGCGGGCCCGGAGGCCCGGGAGCTACAGCTTTTTGTCGGCCCCGACGTGGAGGGGCTGGATGCCGTTCTGGAGCCGGATGTAGTCCGCCAGGATATTGCGGGCTTCGAGCAAGGGGACATCCAGTGGTGGACGGCCGGGGGAACCTTCCGGTTCCTTGTCCTCGGGATCGGCGTCAGGATCGTCGAGCTTCACGATGTCGTCGTTCTTGGGCGCCCAGAGCACGAGGCCGGGGGCGGAGATGTTCTGGAGGGTGATCTCGTAGACGGTGGCCTTGTCGGCGGGGTTGTCCTTGCGCTCGGCCTTGCGGGCCTCGTCGCGCTTGCGGTTCTCCTCCTTTTCCCGGCGGCGCTCGGCCTCGTTGAGGGAAACCGTGCGGTCGGCGATGACCTTCTTGTAGCGGGCGATGTCTTCCTGGATGTAGGCGTAGTCGCGGCTGCTGGCGATGCGGGTCTCGGACTTGCTGCGCAGGGCGGAGAGGTAGGGGGCTACGCGGTTCTCGGGCACGTAGTCGGCGGGAGGGAGGGGCTTCTCGTCGGCCTTGAAGGCGTCTTCCAGCTCGGATTCGCCGACCTCGGCGTAGTTGTTCACGGAAGGCAGCACGATGTCGGGGGTCACGCCCTTGATCTGGGTGGTGTCGCCGTTGATGCGGTAGAACTTCCGGATGGTGAGCTTGAGGGCGCCGGGGTTCACGTCGAAGTCGTAGCCGCGGCGCGACGCCATCATGCGGTCGAGCGGCAGGAGCTGCTGCACGGTGCCCTTGCCGTGAGTGGTGGAGTCGCCGACCACGACGGCGCGGCCGTAGTCCTGCAGCGCGGCCGCCACGATCTCGGAGGCGGAGGCGCTGAAGCGGCTGGTCAGCACCATGAGTGGGCCGTCCCACAGGACCGACTCGTTCTCGTCCTCGTTGATGAAGATCGTGCCGTCCGGGTTCTTGATCTGGACGACGGGCCCTTTCTTGATGAACAGGCCGGTGAGGTTGATGGCCTCTTCCAACGAGCCGCCGCCGTTGCTGCGGAGATCGAGCACGATGCCCTCGACGTCCTCGCGCTTCATCCGCGCGATCAGGCGGGCGCAGTCGGTGGTGGTGCTCTTGTGCTCGCCGCTCTTGGACGGACCGGAGAGCTCGAAGTCCGCGTAGAAGGACGGGAGGTCGATCACGCCGAAGCGGTTGGTCTTTCCGGAGGCGTCGGTCTGCTCGTAGATGCGGCCCTTGGCCTCGTTGCCCTCCAGTTTGATCTCGTCGCGGACCAGGCTGACCACCTTGCGCTCCGTCTCGTCGGTGGCTTCCTTGGGGATCATGGTCAGGCGGACTTCGGTGCCCTTGTCGCCGCGGATCATCTCCACGACCTTCTGGAGCTTCTCGCCGATGACCTCCACGGGCTCGGCGTCGCCCTGCGCCACGGCCACGATCCGGTCGCCGGGCTTGATCTTCTGGCTCTTCTTGGCCGGGCCGTTGTGCAGCTCGACGATCTTCACGTAGTCCTCTTCCTGCTGGAGCAGGGCTCCGATGCCGAAGAGCGAGAGCTTCATGTTGATCTCGAAGTTCTTCAGCTGGGAGCGGGTCATGTAGTCCGAGTGCGGGTCCATGACGTGGGTCATGGAGGACATGTAGATGCCGAAGACCTCGTCGTCGCTCAGCTCGTGGACCATCCGGCTGAAGCGCTTGTAGCGGCTCATCAGGGTCTTCACGACTTCCTGGTCGGGGGAGAGCTTTTCCTTCTTGGCCGACGCGGGTTTGGCCTCGTCTGCATTTGCGATGTCCACCTGGCGGGTCGGATCGGTGGGCACCTTTTCCGGCGAATCCAGATTCTTCGGGACGCTCGGCTGGGGTGCGGGGACGGCAACGGCCTTTTGGTTCAGCAGCTCCGTGAGGTATTCATAGCGGAGGTTGTCATGCCAGAGCTTGCGGGCGGCCTCGATGTCCTTGGGCCGGGGGGCGTCCTTGCGGTTGGCGAGGTAGCGCTCGTCGGTGGTGAAGGTGAACTTCTCTGTGAGGAGGGCGTTGGTGGCGAGGCGCACGCGTTCGTCCACCCGGGCGAGGAACCGGTTGAAGATCTCCTTGCACGGGGTCAGGTCTCCCTTGCGGGAGAGGTCGTCGAGCTGGGTGCGGTATTTGTCGAACTCGGCGACGTCGCTTTCGAGGAAATGGATCTGGGCGCCGTCGAGCGCCTTGAGGTAGTGGGCGAGGAACTTGGCGGAGGCCTCGTCGTCCAGCTTTCGCCGCGCGAAGTGCGACTGTTCCAGGAAGAAGGAGACGAACCGGGCCACGTTGGGTTCGGTGATCCCGAAGCCCTCGCGCTCGCCTCCGGCCTTGGCGGGCTCGGCGGCGTTCGGCTGCACCACGATCCAGAGAACAGACGACAACACCGCCGCCGACAGGAAGCCGGCGGCGATGCGGGAAAGCGGATTCAATTTCATCAGTTGGAGCTCACTTCGAGCAGTTCGATTTCAAACACGAGCACGGAATTCGGCGGGATGTCCGCCCCCGCGCCCTGCTCACCATAGGCGAGGTCCGAGGGGATGACCAATTGCCACTTCGATCCGACCGGCATGAGCTGGAGCGCCTCGGTCCAGCCCTTGATGACGCCGCCGACCGGGAACTGGGCCGGTTCTCCGCGCTTGTAGGAGCTGTCGAACTCCTTTCCGTCCACCAGAGTGCCCCGGTAATGGGTCTTAACGGTGTCCGTGGCCTTGGGCTTAACCCCATCGCCCTGTTTGATGACCTTGTATTGGAGGCCGCTGGGCAGGGTGACGACGCCTTCCTTCTTCTTGTTGGCCTCGAGGAACTCGACCCCGGCCTTGGCCGCCTTCTCGGTGGCGGCGGCGCGCTGGGCCATCATCTTCTCGCGGGCCTTGGTCTGGAAGGCCTGCATGCTGGCCATGATCTCCTCGTCGGAAAGCTGGAGCTTGGAACCGGCGAGGGCGTCGCGCAGTCCGGCGGTGAGCTTGTCGAGGTTCACCTCGGCTTCCATCCGCTTGAGGCTGCCGCCGATGTCGGCGCCGATGGCATAGCTGATCTTGTCCTGCTCGGTGGCGAGCGCGGGGGCGGAATCGGCGGCGAAGGTGGAGACGGAGGCGGCTGCGAGAAGAACCGAAGCGAGAGGGGCTTTGAATGTCATGTGAGTTGTCCACCGGCCGACGGGTGCCTCTGCGGAACCACGACTCCGGCCGGGTGGTGCGCGGGAAGCTACCAGCCCCGACCTTCGCGTCAAGGAACGCGCCGAAGCGGCGGCGCGCGCGGGGTGGCCAGTCCAATTCCGCCGAAAAATTCCCCGTGAGCCTCCACCTCCGGCCCGGTCAGATGCAGGCGTGAACCACGACGAGATCGCCTTCTTCAACCAGCAGCTGGCCGGGATGCTCCGGGCCGGAATCCCGCTGGAAGGCGCGCTGGAACGGCTCTGCGGCGAGATGAAGCAGGGCCGTTGGCGGACGGAGATCGAGGCGCTGCTCCGCCAGGTCCGGGCGGGAAGGCCGCTGGCCGAAGCGGCCCGTGAATCCGACTTGCCCGAGCTGTATCGGCGGATGCTGGAGACGGGCGTCCGGACGGGGAACCTGCCGCAGGTGCTGAACGAGGTGGCGGACCATTACCGGGACACGGGGCAGCTCATGGCGCGGATACGGGGCGCGGTGGCCTACCCTCTCATCACCCTCTTCGGCGCGGCGGCCCTGTCGCTGGGGCTGTGCGGGCTGACCGGCAAGCTGATCGAGACGATCGGCCCGGACTGGACCGCGAACGCATGGTGGGGAGCGCCGCCGTTCTCCCAACTGGTGCAGGCGCTGGCCCAGGGCGGCGTGTTCTCGGTGATGCTGCTGGCCCCGGTGGTCCTGCTGGTCTGCCTGGCGGCGGTGGCCGCCGTGTTCCTGCTGTCGCCCCGGCTGCGGAGGAAGGCGGCCTGGCGGCTGCCGGTCTTCCGCGAAGCCAGCCTGGCGCGCGCCTCCTCCGCCGTGGCCATCGCGCTGCGCCGCGAGATGACGCTGGCCGACAGCCTGGCCCTGGCCGAGGCGCTGGAACCCGCGTCCCCGGCGGCGGCGGAATGGCGGAGCTGGCGGACAGCCATCGCGGCGGGACAGGGCGGGGCCGCCGAATTTGCCGCGCGGCAACGGACCTTTCCCCGGGTCTTCGGCTGGCTGCTGGTCGGCAGCGGCGAGGATCTGGCGGCGGGGTTCCAGCAGGCGAAGACGGTCTTCGCCGAACGGGCGGCGGCGCAGGCGGACCGGCTGCTGGTCGCCTTGACCCCGGCGCTGCTGCTCTTCGTGGGCGTGATGCTGGTCGTGCAGATGGTCGGCGCGATGCGGGTCGTGTCCGAGGTGCTGCCTTGGCTGGAGTTTTGAGCGAACCGGACGCGCATGGAAACGGGCCTTCTCCAATTTCCCTTGCTGGCCGACGGCGCCGGGCACCTGGTCTGGGCGTTGCCGCTCTTTGTCCTGGCGGTGGCGCTGCTCGCGGGGGCGGCGCTGGTGTTCCATCTGGTCCTCGGGGCTCCGGCCGCCCGGGTCGAACGCGCGCGCTTCTTTCTGCACCTGCTGGAGTGCGGCGCGCGCCTCGGCAAGTCGCCCGGGCAAACCGTGGCCGAGCTGGCCCAAACCCGGACGCTGGATCTCGGCGCGCGCTTCCATCTGGTGGCGGCGCATCTGGCCTCGGGCCTGACGCTCTCCCGCGCCCTGGACCGGGTGCCGAGGTTCCTGCCGCCGCCGATCCGCGCGATGCTCGCGGTTGGCGAGGAACTGGGCGATCCGGCCAAGGTCCTGCCCGCCTGCCGCGCGCTGCTGGGACGCGGGGCGGGCAACCGTCACGCCGCCCTGCTCATGCCGCTGGTGCTGCTGTCCGTGCTGCTCCCGCTGGCCATCGCGGCGACCGCGGTGTTCCACTGGACGATCGCGCCCCGGGTGAACGCCGTGTTTTCCGGGCTGGTCGAGTGGCATGCGGGCGGAGCCTCCGGCGCGCAGGATTTGTGGGCGGGCACGCGCCGCTGGCTGCCCGTTTTCCTCGGCGTGCTGGCCGGACTTTGGGTGTTTTGCGCCGGGGCGGCCTTTCTGGTGCTGGCCGGGCCGAGGGTGAGGGAATGGACCGGGGGCGAACGCCTGCTGTGGCTCTTTCCCTGGGTGCGGCGCCGGTGCCGCCGGGACTTCGCCGCCATGTTGGCCGTGTTGCTGGACGCCGGAGTGCCGGAGCGCCGCGCGTTGGCCCTGGCCGCCGAAACCACCGGCCAGCGGCAGTTCATCGCCAAGGTGGCCCGTGCTTCCGCTCAACTGGAGAAGGGGGCCGGACTCGCCCAGGTCGTCGAGCAGATCGAGGGGCGCGGCGAGTTCGCCTGGCGGTTGACCAATGCGCTCCGGGCCGGAGGCCGGTTCCTCGACGCCATCCAGGGCTGGCTCGTTTCGCTGGAGCTGAAGGCGGAACGCT
>CAMLMI010000228.1 GCA_946480965.1 uncultured Verrucomicrobiales bacterium
CTCCCGCCGAGCCACCGGGAGGCGTCGATCAATCGTAGCAGCTCCTCTGGCGACTCCTTGGTGTCCGGGAGATGCCAGAGAAGCTTCTTTCGTTTTAGACAAGCCACAAGGCGGCTCGGCCGGAGCCGTCGCCCTACCCATTTCCCATGACCGCCCTTGAACAACAGCTGCTCGACGAACTCCTCGCCTACGAAGACACGGTGCGTCGGTTGCCCACCCTGAATCCCAAGCCGAGCCTGCTCGCCATCTTCCAGCGGCTCGATGACCTGACGGCGCAGCTCCCGCGCGGCACTTCGCCCGACCTGCTGCACTTCCTGCACAAGAAGAGCTACGAGAAGGCCCGGCTCTGGCTCCAGGAACGCCGCGAGGAAATCGCACGCGGCGGATGTGACGGGAAGACGGGCACTGAAGACTGACTACTGCCCACTGGATATTGGGGTTGATGCCGGATGCCGGATACCAGATCCCAGACGCCAGACCCGATCTCCCATCCCCGAACCCGATGCTCACCGACACCATCGCCGCCATCGCCACGCCGCTCGGAGAAGCCGGCATCGCGGTGATCCGCATTTCCGGTCCGACCGCGTTCCAGGTGGCGGAGCGCTGCTTCGAACCGGCGGGGAAAAACTCCGTCCCGCCGACCGCCGCCAGCCACACGCTGCACTACGGCCACATCGTTCGGGCCGGCCAGCGCATCGACGAAGTGATGCTCGCGATCCTGCGGGCACCGCGCACCTTCACGCGCGAGGATACGGTCGAGATCTCCTGCCACGGCGGCGTCCTGACGACGAAACTGGTGCTCGATGCCGTCGTGGCCGCCGGCGCGCGCCTGGCCGAGCCCGGCGAATTCACCCGCCGCGCTTTCCTCAATGGCCGCATCGACCTCACCCAGGCCGAAGCCGTGGCCGATCTTATCCACGCCCGCACGGACCTGGCGGTGCAGGCGGCCGGCGAACAATTGGCCGGGAAACTCTCCGCGCGGATCAACGTGCTTCGCGACAACCTGCTCCGGGTGCTCGCGCACGTCGAAGCGCACATCGACTTCCCGGACGAAGACATCTCGCCCGACACCCAGGCCGAACTCCTGCGCAAGCTCGACGGCGGCGTGGCGTTCATCGACGAGCTGCTCCGCACGGCGGACGAAGGGCAGATCCTCCGGCGCGGCCTCCGCGCGGCGATCATCGGCCGGCCGAACGCGGGCAAGTCCAGCCTGCTGAACCTCCTCCTCGGCCACGACCGCGCCATCGTCTCGCCCATCGCCGGCACCACGCGCGACACCATCGAGGAGACGGCCAACATCCGGGGCATCCCCGTCGTCTTCATCGACACCGCCGGCCTGCGCAAAGCCGGCGACGTGATCGAACAGGAAGGCATCCGCCGCAGCCGGGCCAGCGCGGCCAAGGCGGATCTCGTGCTCCACTTGATCGACGGCTCGGAGCCTCTGACCGACGAAGACGCGGCGTGGCTGGAGGAGTTTTCCGGCAAGAAGCGGATCGTCGTCCGCAACAAGGCCGACCTGCCGGCGAGGCTTCAGCTCGAAGCACCGTCCGTCGCGGTAAGCTGCGCCACCGGCGATGGACTGGAAGCGTTGAAAGACGCGATCAAGGCGGCGGTGTGGTCCGGCGCCATCGGCGGCGAATCGCTCCAGGTGATGATCAACGCGCGGCATCAGGAAGCGCTCCAGCGTAGCCGCGCGGCCACCACGCGGGCGGCGGACGCCCTGCGCGGGGGATTGACGTTGGAACTGGCCGGAGCCGATCTCCGCATCGCCGTTCAAGCCGTGGGCGAGATCGTGGGCAAGACCTCCACGGAAGACCTGCTGGACTCGATCTTCAGCCAGTTCTGTTTGGGCAAGTAAGCGAAGCGGAGACTCAAGCCTTCGGCGAAGCCTCGGGAGCAGAACGAAGGCTTCCGGCGGACCGGGCTGGAGACCCGTCCCGCCGCTCCGTTTCCCTCCCTTGTCTCCGCCGCAGGCCGTGCCTACAGTCTCGGCGTGATCTCCCGGCGTGGTTTCTGTTGGGCCCTGCTGTTCCTCTTGGGCACGGCCAGAACGTTGTTGGCCGCCGATGCGAAGCCGATTCGCCTCCGCAACGAGACGCTTTCTCCCCCCGCCAAATCCGCCATCGCGCAGTCCGCCGTGGCCACCCCTCTGGAGGGCCTGCACCTCGTGCAGTTGGTCGGCCCCGTGGAAGCGGCGTGGCGCGAAACGCTCCGGACCAACGGCGTCGAACTGCTGCGCGCGGTGCCGACCGATGCCTTCGTGGCCCGCGCCAATCGCGCGAACCGCGCGCGCCTGCTTTCGCTGCCGTTCGTGACGTGGGTCGGCGACTACCGGCCGGAGCACAAGGTGTTTCGCGGCCTGCGTTTGCCGACGCTCAACAGCACCACGCCCATCCGTGTCGTGCTTCCGCCCAAGCCCACCGCCGCCGATCTCGCGGGCCTGCGCGGCATCCTGCGGTCGGTGAGGGTCGCGCAGGCGTCGCGCTGGGGCGTCATCCTCGAAGCGCAGGCCAACGCGCGGCAGATCGCGCAGCTCGCCGCTTCGGACGCCGTGCTCTGGATCGAGAACACGCCCAAGCCCGCGCTCTACGACGAAGTGTCCTCGAAGATCGTTGGCGGCTCCTCGGGCACGCCCGGCACGCCGTCGGCGGTGAACCAGCTCGGCTTCGACGGCGACGGCGTGATCGTGGCGGTGGCCGACAGCGGGTTGGACGACGGCGTGGCGGCCACGATGCATCCCGACATGCTCGGGCGCACGCCGGCCTTCTTCCACTACGGCCAGCTCGACAGCGGCGCGGACGAGCACAGCCACGGCACGCATTGCGCCGGGATCATCGCGGGCAACGGTTCGCTCGGTGAAACGGACGAGAACGGATTCCTCTTCGGTCTAGGTGTGGCTCCGGGCGCGAGCATCGTCGGCCAGCGCATCTTCGACGGCATCGGCAACTACGAGGCGCCGCCCACGATGGAGACGCTGACGCGCGACGCCGTGCGCGCGGGCGCGGTGATCGGCTCCAATTCCTGGGGCGAGGACACGCAGGGCCGCTACGACACCTTCGCGCAGGAGTTCGACGCGCTGGTGCGCGACGCGGATTTCGGCACGCCGGGCGACCAGCCCTACATCCTGGAATTCTCCGCCGGCAACGCCGGGCCCGGTTCCCAGACCATCGGCACGCCCGCCGTGGCCAAGAACGTCATCGCCACCGGCGCATCCGCCAACGACCGCCCCGAGCTGCTCGTCTATGTGGACGACATCAGCGCGATGGCGGACTTCTCCAGTCGCGGCCCCGCCGAAGATGGCCGCATCAAGCCCGACGTGACCGCGCCCGGCACCTGGATCGCCTCGCTGCAATCCTCCTCCGCCACGTCCGAATACGCCTGGGGCGAAATCTCCGCGAACTACCAGTATCAGGGCGGCACCAGCCAGGCCGGTCCGCATGTCTCCGGCGCGGCGGCGATCTTCGTGCAGTATTACCGTGAGACGCACGGCGGCGCGACGCCTTCGCCCGCGCTGGTGAAGGCCGCGCTGATCGACAGCGCGCAGGACATGGACGACTTCTGGGGCACCGATCCAACGCCGAACCACGACGAAGGCTGGGGCCGGGTCGATCTCACCACCTTGATCGGTTCGCCGCGTCGCCACGACTTTGTCGAACAGACCAACCTGCTCACCCAGGGCTTGGTCTGGGAACACCGCGTGGTGGTCGCTTCGTCCGACGAGCCGTTGAAGATCACCCTCGCCTACACCGATGTGCCCGGGTTCCCGGCCGTCATTCCCGCGCTGGTCAACGATCTCGACCTCGAAGTCGTCTCGCCCAACGGCGAAGTCTTCTTCGGCAATGTCTTCGACGAAGGCGAATCCATCCCCGGCGGCGCGTCCGACAAGATCAACAACGTCGAGGCCATCCGCCTCTTCGAACCCTCGCCGGGCGAATACCGCGTCCGCATCCACGCCCGCGCCGTTTCCGACGATGCGCGCGGCGACACGGCGGCCATCGACCAGGACTTCGCGCTCGTCGCTTCGGGCGATCTGCCGTTGCCCGGCGTGGGCGTGCTCTTCATGGATCGCGGGGCCTATCGCGCGCCGGACACGATCCGCCTGCGGTTGATCGATCCCGATCTGGCCGGACAAACCACCGCCACCATCACGCTCACCAGCTCGGTGGAAGCGGCGGGAGAAACCATCACTCTCTTCGCCAGCGGCACCGGCGGCGTCTTCACCAACTCGGTTCTGACGGCCACCGGAACTGCTACTGCGGACGGACGCCTCCAGATCGCCCACGGCAGCCAGATCACCGCGACGTATCAGGACGGAGCGCCGGCCTTTCCGCGCACCGCCCGTGCCGTGGCCGATTTCAATCCGCCCGTCATCACCGCCGTGGGCACCGACGCGGAGTTCGGTCGCACGCTCGTGCAATGGACCACGGACGAACCGGCCACGTCGCTCGTCGTCTTCGGCCCGTCGGGCAATGTCGCCACGGCCGTTTCCGCGCGCGGCCTCGACACCGACCACACCGTCACGCTCTCGGGGTTGGTGCGCGGCCAGGCCTACGAGTTCTACGTCGTTTCCACCGACGAAGCGGGCAACACCCGCACCAACGACAACAATGGCCAACGCTTTGCCTTCACCGCCCTGGGCGCGCCGCCCGTGCTCGTGGTGAACAACTATGGCGACAGCGGCGGCCTCGACGACACCCCGCCCATCCCCGTCACGGAATACACCGACACGCTCGACGCGCTCGGCATCGGCCACGATGTCTGGGACGTGGCCGAGCAGGGCCAATCGCCGACCGCCGCCGATCTCGCCCCGTATCGCTGCGTGCTCTGGCGGGTGAACGACAGCTTCTGGGTGCCGAACAACAGCCTCAGCCTGGCCGAGCGTTCCGCCGTGACCAACTACCTCGCCCAAGGCGGCGCGTTCATGATGGCCTCGATGGAGATCCTCAGCCGCCTGACCAACGACGGCTCTTTCCATTTCGTCACGAATGTCTTCAAGGTGCGTTCCTTCGAGGCGGACGTGACGTTGCCGCAGATCGAAGGCGTGGACGGCGATCCGGTTTCCTCCGGCATGTTCATCGACCTCGACTACTCGGCCTTCCCCAGCTTCGAGTTCTTCGAGCTCGGGCCCGACGTGGCCGACACCGTCCGTGCCTACACGAACGCCGCGCCGGTCTTCTTCGACACCGCGAGCTTCGAGGCGGGCGGCGTGCGCTTCCCGCGCGTGGGCGAGGACAGCACGAACCGAACGTTGCTGCTCTCCTTCCCGCTGGAGGCCATTCCCACGGACAATCCCGCGCCCGACAACCGCGCCACCGTGCTGGGCCGCGCGCTCAGCTTCCTCGTGCCCGGCCTCAACGGCATCGGCAACGTCGCGCTGGATCGCGGTTCCTACACGCTGCCGTCGCAGATGATCGTGGAAGTGGGCGACGAAGACCTCGCCGGTTCCGGCACGCTCGCCGTGACCGCCGCCAGCAGCACCGCGCCCAATGGCGTCTCGATCACCCTGCTGGAGACGGCCCGGCCGGGATTGTTCCGGGGCGCCGTGCCCATCGATCCGGCCAACGGCGCTTCGGCTCCGGGCCGTTTGCGCGCGGCGGCCGACGACGATCTGTGGATCGACTACGCCGACGCTTCCGCCGGAGAATCCGTCCGCGCCCAGGCCTACATCGACACCGCGCCGCCGGTGATCAGCGGCCGGACCATCGAAATCGAATACGGCGAAGCCATCCTCTCCTGGGAGACCGACGAGGCCGCCGACGCGCTCGTGCAGTTCGGCGAATCCCGCTTCCTCAGCCGCACCGCGTATTCCGCCGACTTCGACGTGACACGTTCGCTCACGCTTGCGGGCCTCGCGCCGGACCGCACCTACTTCTACCAGCTCGTCAGCCGTGACGAGGCGGGCAACACCGTCATCGACGACAACAACGGCCAGCTCTACACCTTCCGCACCCTCAAGCCGCTCACGCCCCCGTGGTTCGACGACCTCGAAAACGACGGCTCGAACTGGACCGTGGTGGACGGCGAAGGCTCCTTCCGCAGTTGGGAACACGGCACGCCTTCCGGCCCGCTCGGAGAATCCGCCTACTCGGGCAACCAAGTCTGGGGCGTGAACCTCAACGGCGGAAACTACGACCAGTCGCAGACCCTGCTCGTCTCGCCCGGCATCGATCTCACCGGCCTTTCCGCCGCGACGCTGCGCTTCCAGACCGCCTACGAGTTCCCGATCTTCGAGTTCGACATCGGCGAGATCGCGCAGGTTTACATCACCACCAACGGCGGCGCGGCCTGGACGCTGTTGGAGGACTTCACCCAGTTCGAGAGCAGCTTTGGCTGGGAGGAGAACGAGTTCGACCTCGCGCCCTATCTCGGCAGCGTTGTCCGCATCGGCTTCTACTACGAGATGCTCTCCTTCTCCTCCGAGAACCGTCCCGGCTGGCTGATCGACGACGTAGCCGTGGAGGCGCTCGCGGGCCCGATCGGCAACATCGTCCGCGTCACCAACAACCTCTCCCAAGCCAGCTTCACGCTCGGCGGTCCCACCAACCGGATCGGGGCCGGCTACAGCGTCGTCTTCGACCAGATGCCGGCCGGCGACTACACGATCACTTGGCACGCCGTGACGAACTATCTCGCGCCGTCGCCGTCCACGCAGACCCTGGCCGAAGGCGGCGCGATCACTTTCGCCGCGACCTACACCTTCCCCGACACCAACACCAACGGCATCTCCGACCTCTGGGAACAGGCGAACTTCGGCGCCGTGGAACCGGTCCATCCGCCTACGCGCGACTCCGACCTCGACGGCGCTTCGGACCGCGACGAATTCCTCGCGGGCACCGATCCGAAGAGCGCTTCGTCCTACCTCGCGCTGGACGCGGAACCGTCGTCCAGCAACGGAGGCGTCATGTTTCGTTGGTCCCAGCAGATCGGCCTCTCCTATCGTTTGGAACAAACCGCCGACCTGACGACGTGGTCTCTCCTCCGCGACTGGCAACGCGCCACCAACACCGTCGGCGAACTGGAATTGCCCCCCGCCGCCCAGACCGATTCCGCCATCATCCGCCTCCAGGTGAGGCCTTGAGAATCGACCGCGTTCCTGCGGGAAACGCACGCGTTCTGCCTTTAACGCCTCGGGCCAGGACGGAGCGGTGCAGAGCCGCCCGACGGCGTGAGCGTGGCGATACCAGCCGAGATTCGGGCTGCTTGGCGTTTTTGGGATTCGTTTCGGCTACGCCAACCGCTTCCACACCCGCAGCGCCTCGGTGACGCTCCAGGCCTGCGCGTCGCAGCCCCGGGAGGCGTGCGGGGCGTCGCCGTCGAGGTTCTCCGGCAATTGGCCGAGGCTGCCTTCCTCCAAGAGCCGCGCCACGCTGCCCAGATAGGCCCGCGCGGCGGCGGTCGCTTCCGGCGATTCGCCGTAGGCCAGGGCCAGGGCTTCGCAGAAGGTCGGCAGCGTCCAGCCCCAGCCGGTGCCGTTGTGGTAGGCGGGCTTGCGGCGCGTGTCCTCG
>CAMLMI010000229.1 GCA_946480965.1 uncultured Verrucomicrobiales bacterium
AGATCGCCCGCCTTCAACATCCCGGCGAAATGCTCGAAGTAGGCCGAAGCCGCCGCGCCCTCCATGCCGAGCAGTTCTTCAAGACTCGTGGCTTGCAGCACATCCTGCGACGCCTGCTTGAGTCGAGCCAGCACGGGCTCCGGTGCATCGAGATGATTCCGCATGAGCAGCGTCCGATGATTGCGGATCTTGCCATGCACGAACCACCGGGCCACCCGGAGCGAAAATGCCGGATCGCCCGCTCTGCGGAACTGCTCGATGCGCAGGAAGACGTTCTTTAGCCCATGCCCGTGCGTGACGCCGTAGAACCAGCCACCGCCGGAGAAATACGTCAGCGGAATCTCCGCGTCGCACAGCGCCTGCACCGCCTGCGTGCTGATCTGGATGTTGCCGAAGAGCGCCACATGGTTCACGTCGTTCAACCGCACCTCGTCCACCAGCGATTCCTCATCTTTCACCGTCAGCGTCTCGTCCTTCCGGCCGATCCTCAGTCCGGGCGAGTTCAGATACAGCGCGCGGCGCTCGTCCCGCGACGCCATTAAGCGACGCGGCGGCTCCGAATCGGGCGGCGGCGCTTCCGGCGATTCCGTCTTGGCCAGCAGCCGGGTTTCATCCGGCAGACATACCGGAGCCAGGGAACAGCGTTTGCACTTTGGCGAACCCTTCAACGGCGGCGGAATCGGCCCTCGCGTCACCGCGCGCGCTGCGGCGATCTGTTCGCCGATCCAGGCTTCGAGTTCCGGCGTCATCTGGAGCCGCACCCGTTGTTTGGTCGCCCGATAGTAGATCACGCCCTCATCGCACGCGTAGCCGTTGTCCCGGAGCAGCAGCATTTGCAGTCCCAGTTGCATCCGGTCCGTCGGCCAGAGTTCGTTCGTCTCCGCGCCTTCGCGCGGAGCACCCGCCTTGTAGTCCACCGGCACCACCGAGGCGGCCGTGAATGCGCCGTGTTCACCCCCGGACACACCCGACACTTCGATCAAGTCCAACTTCGCCACCACTCCGAGCCGTTCCGATCCGAGCTGCACGGACCGGGAATGGATCGTCTCGCTCGCGGCTTCGGGCTTCCGCTCCTCCGAAGAATCGGCTTCAGACACGGGAGTCGGAGCGACCTCCGTCTTCTTCCGGGACTTCTTGGCCGACGGCGGCAAGTCGCCCTTGCCCGCATCGACCCGCTGATGGATCGCCCCACCCTTGAGCGTATCCACGTTCTCCACGAACACCCCCTCGACGAACTCGTAGTAGAAGAGCCGCTGGCAATAGACGAACTCGTTGAGCATCCGCGCCGGGATGGCGTCGGGAACTTCAGGTGTTGGAACGGGTGAGGGCTCGGCGGGCGGATTCGTGGGGAATTCCCGCCGCAGGACATCGAGTGCTTTTTGAAAGACGGGGTTGTCCGTTTGGACCGGAGCCACCTCCGGCGGGGACGTTTCCGTTACGGGTAAAGCCTCTGGCAAGGCGAGCTGCCGCGAATCGTCGATGTTCTTCCGGGCCGAGGCCCTCCGTGATTTTCCCGTGCTGGTCTTCATGGCTCCTTGGGAGTCAAACGGCCCTTCCCAAGGACGACCTAAGCTCTTTTTCGCTGTCTCAGGAAGCCCGGAATTGCTGCGTGTATGAAGCGAAGCCAGCGACAACTTCACCATTCTAGTCGGAAACAGGCACGAACAGGCCGAGGCCAAAGTGGCAGGAATGACCCAACGCGGGCTGTTTGAGCGAAACCGGTTCAACAAACTCCACCTCAAAAAAACCACCGATTCGCTGCTCCATTCCTCGGCGGCCAGTGCTGCCATTCGTGTGCGTCGGGACCGCGACCAGCGGCGCTCCGGTGGCGGTTTCCTCGCCCAACTCTGCGCGCACAATGTCCCAGAGCGGCTTGCCGTCCTGTGTCGCACCGTTGACGAAGGGACGATGCCGGATTTCCCCCGCCACGGTAACGCCAGCCGCCCGCAGACACTCCGCGAGTTGTAATTCCGGACGATCCTTTTCCTTCAACTTCACCTTATCGCCGCTGCCTCGGTAGAAATAACGCGGTGGAACGAACGGGCTGGCGCTGCGCCAGAGTTTGGCGGGGCTCTTGCCGATGGAGAAAGGCGCGTCGGTCGGCGGCTCCTTGGAGAGCGCGGTCAGCACTGGGCGCACAGGGTATTTGCCGCCTCCCCAGTTGAGACGGCTGATGCGGAGCAGGATGTTCACTTCCTCCTGCGTGAAGCCGTAGGGGCACCAGACGTGCAAGTCACTCAGACAGCCGCTATGGTCTGCCTTCTTTGCCATCGGCAGGTAGAATGCGTGTTGATGGTCGCCTACGGCATCGGGGGGGCGTTCGTGTCCGAAGAGGGCGAAGCTCGGAGTGCCATCCCCATAGATTTTGCAGAGATGGGAGTTTGCAGCGCTACGGAACCGCTCGCTGAGCGGCACGATGAACTTCGGCAGCAGCGGCACACGGCACTGGAGGGAAAAACAGAGATAGTGGGCGACTTTCGGCCCTTCGCCGGGAGCCCGTTTGTTCGCAGGCTTGGAGGTGCGCGGGATTCGCACGAGGCGCTGATTCGGCCAGTCGGCGGGCATCTGGTAGGAGCGCCACTCCGCACCGTCGGGTTTCATGTCGGACGCTAGAAGAGTGTCCACCAGGTGCGGCGGGGCGAGCGGGGAATCCGGGGCAAGGTTGGCGGCACGGCGTGTCCAGAGATCAGTGAAGCGGAAGTCCACAGGGCTGGGGCAAAAAACATCGCGGCTGGTGGAGGAAATCTTTCGTCCGTCGGTGGGAAGGCACCAGCCGGTGTCCTTGTCCGGATCGGTGTCGCAGACTTCGGCCTGGCAGAGCGATTCGGCGCGGCCAAAATAGGTGAGTTCCGCAAGCAGGGCTTCGAGTGTGCGGCGGTGTTCCGGAGCGAGTTCCAACTTTGGCCAGCGGAAGAAGACGGGGCCGTGGACGGCGGTAAAGTGGTTTTCGTGGCGAGTGTTTTTGTAGGCGGCCTCGGCTTTGTCGTCCTTGTCAGCAGCTCCGTAGTTCGGCTGCCAATGGACGGTTTGGCCGAAGCTGACTTTGGTGAAACCAATCTCCGGCAACTCCCGCCCCAGCGATTCAATTAGCGCGATGCACTCCGCGCTGGGCACTTGCCCCGGATGCGCCCGAAACCACGCGGACACAAGCGCCCGCAGCAACCGCCACGGGCTGGGCGGCCACTCCGGCTCACGCAACCGGGAAGCATTGATGCCCCACGGCGTCGCGTAGAATCGGCCCCACGGGAAGGTGAGCTGAATCGTGATCATTCGTCATCGCCCTCTTCTTTCTCGGGAGCTTCGCTTTCGTTGTTGGTTCCCCCGTCGGCGGAAACGCCTTCCTTCTTTGGCTTTGAAGCAACGTGCTTCAGCACCAGCGGTGAGTGACCTGTTGCGAAGCCGAGGGCTTCATTCGTGACTCCCAGCCCAGCCGATGCGGCAGTGACGATCGCGGAGAAATCCAAGGCGGCACCTTCGCCTTCAATTCGATTGAGCCAAAACTTGGCTCCATTCTTCACGAGCCGGAGGTCGCACTCTGTCCGCAGTCTCTTCCCATCCTGTATCTCGTCGATGAACCAAGCGACTTTGCAGAGCGCGAGTTTGAGCAGTAGTTCAAGACGAGCCTTTGCCTGCTCGCCGTCGCCGAGCCGCATGGAGGCCAACAGGCTCACATCAATGCAGAAGCGGGCTTCAATCTTCTTCGCGGTGACGCGCTGCTTTTGAAAAATCGCCTGTGAGGCCGCTGCGGTTCCAATTGGGTCGAACCGAACGCCGGGAACAATCAGCCGTTCGCAGCCAAGCCCGATGACAGAGCCAGTGATGGCGCGTGGCGAGCGAAGGCCGACAAACGTCAGCTTGTCCTTCACGGAAATCTGAAAGCCGTGCAACAAGGCCATCGGGTCATGCTCCATCGCGATTCTGAATATCCGTGGAACATTGCTCGCAGGACACCTGTCTTTGGTTTTCATCCCAAGGAGGTGCCGCACCCACAGCACGAACTCCTGTTTGGCTGCGCCCGCTTTCTTCGGTGTTTTCGCGTCGGTGGTTTTCTTGCCGTCTTCATGCTCCTTCGCTTTGGCTGCCGCAGCCTGCTCATCGAAAGCCTTCTTCATGTCGGCGCTGACTTCGGCGAATTGAGCCCCCATCACATACTCCGAGGCAAACCGGTGCCCATCAATCGTGGTCGCAGTGACGAATTCACCCTCCAGTTTCCCGTCATTCGTCAGCTTGATGTAGGGAAGGCCGGTCAGTTCAGACCGCCACTTGCCTTCGTATTTGTCGCTCAGGCAGACATCCTCCAAGAACTGCCCCACTTTCGCTTCACCGTCTATCAGGCAGATGAGCCCGTCCTTCTCTGCCGGGTCTGGATAAAGAACGGGGCCGATGTCCGGGAAGCCGGTGGGTTGGATGCGTGGGTCGCCGTTGGATGGCTCCAGTTCCGCAGTGATGAAGATACGGCGGCAACCCGCCGGGATGGCGAATCCTCCGAACTTGAATGGCAGTGCTGAGGCCGGTGCTGGTGTAGGGCTGTTGCTCATGGTCTTTGCGTTGATGTGGCTTGTTGAAGTAAAACTTTCAGTCCGCTTGTGGCAGGGAAACCGCACGGTAGAGAGCCCTGCGGTCGCGCCGGTGGAGCGGGATGCAGACGGCAGCAGCGAGGCGGGCGGGGAATCGAGGTTCCTCGTTGGAGAGCGAAAAGATGCGCGGGCTAATGATGTCGCGCCCGGCAAGGCGGGGCTTTTCGGCTTTGTTGGCGTAGGGATTCGGCACGCCCCAGATGCCAATCCAGCGCAACGCCTCCGTAACGGCGAGCGGCAGCGTGGAACCGGAACGCTGGCAGAGCAGAGCGATGGGCTGCTGGCTACGGCGCTTCTGGGTGTCGCCATCTTTGCGGTGGGCGCACTCCAATTCCAGCAGCGTCCGCAACGCGGCGTATTCGGGCGGGACGGCGGGTTCATCAGGCATTGTCTCGGGCCGCGCTTCGGCAGCTTCCGGGAACTCCCAGCCGACGAGGCTCAACGCTTCAATCCAGCGAGCGATGAGAGTGTCGTCCAACTCACCGCTGAGAAACGCCAACACATCGCCCAACTGTGCCCCGAAGCTGTCGTGCGGGGGGATGAGCGCGGGGCGCTCGTCCGTGAGCGAGTCCATGTAGCGCCGAGCCAGCACGGCGGCGAGGTCGTGGCAAACATCGGTGCCGGTCCAGACGGCTTGCTTGGAGATGTCGCCTTTCGTCGGCAGAAACCAGCCGTCCTGCCCGAGCTTAAGCGGCAGAAGCGAGCCGAGCATGGGGATCACCTTGGAATACTCTCCGCCACGCTGCTTACCTCCGCTGGTAATGGAGGCCACAGCGCGGGCGATGCGGAACTCCGGCTGCTCCATGTCGCGCAGCAAGTGATGCCACGGCTCCATCGGCAGCGGTTGGAAGAAGCGGGCGCGTTGGCCCGGAAGCGTTTCGCGGAAGGATTCGGAAATCGCCATCTGACGGCACGCGCGAAAGACGGCGCTGAGCAGGTCGAGGCAATGGTGCGGAGTCGTCTCCCGCGTGGCAGTTTCCATCGCGGCGTTGATGGCAGTCCGCACGGGATGCGGGCTATTGCTGTCGGCCTTGCCGCCCTTCCACTTAATTTCAAACTGGTCGAGAAACTGGCTCTCATCCAGCGGGTGCAGCGCCCGGTTGAGCCGGGTCGCGTCTTCGCGGAAGGCGGATTCGACATACGGGCCAGAAGTAATCCACGGCACACGGCTGATTTTCATTTTGAACCGAAACTCCTGCCAGCCCGTGAAGCCGGCATCCACACCCTGACTATGGAGCGCACGCATGAACTCCGCGCTGAAACGCGCGTCCTTCCCCGGTAGTCGGGCCTGAGCGTCGGTGATGAAACTCGACAACTCAGCGAACGTGACCGGCCTATCCCAAAGCGGAAACCACAGCGCGCTGGAGGTGCCCTTCACTTCGTTGGCGTCGTCCACCAATTCCTCGCCTGCATCGAACACGAAGGGGAACGCCGCGAACCGCCGCGAGTTCGCCGCCAGCGTTCGCCCGACACTGCCGCGCATTGCAAACCCGCCCTCGACGGCCAGAACGTAGTCTAGGGCGTTGAACGGGTAGTTCTCCGTCACCCAGCCGGAGCCGATGTTGTATGCCTTGATGGCGTCGGGGAAGAAGGGGGTGCCTTTGCCTTTCGCCGATGATTCGCCGCCAGTGCCGCTGACGAAGGGCAGCAAGTCAGCAATCGGTTGAAGCGCAGCGTTAGCTTTCTCCTTCAGCTTCGCCAACTGCTTGGCGGTTCCGGTGTGCGTGCTGACTTTTTCGGCTGCAACTGTGTATGCGGCGCGGTGCTTCTGAAACGCCGCGAGGTAATCCCAATGCGAGCGCCAGAGGTGTGCGCGGCCGGCAATTCCTTTGGACAAATAGAGTGAATGCTCAGTGTTGGACTTTAGAAACGGGGCCGAGATGGCGTCCACCGCTTCTGTGACCATTACGTTGGCAGCTTCGCGATATGCCTCCAGTGCTTCGGTAGCGATGAGTTTGTCTTTGTTTGCCGGTTTCTTGCGATCCTCCGCACTTACGACCTGTTTAGACAACGAGTTGGCGACTTCCCATTCGGGACGCACCCCAAACCTTTCGGTTACATCCGCATCACTTCCCGGCTCCTTGTTCCAAGCAGCAAAAACCGGTGTAGGGCGGTAGTGCCGTGCGAAGAACTCCACCAGTCTCTCCCGTGTCGGATACTTCGGCGAGCGAAGACAGAAGCAGGCTTTTTCGGAGTCCCACCAACCTTCCGCAGTCGGGTCGCGGTGTTCCGAAGCAGCGCATTTGGCGAGAACGCGGAGCAGGCCAATGGCCTTGAGGTAGTGGCCGAGAATGTCGTGACGGCAGCCTTGGAGATAGAGCGGTTCCATTGCGGTCAGGCGTTGGTTTTGCGGGATGCGTTAATGGAAGCACGAATGTCCGCCGCGCGGAACAGAGCCTCGAAGAAGGCGAGGCGGAACGGGCCGTAGTGCTCCAAAAGGCGGAGGACGCCACGGGTGTAGCTTTCGTGGCCGTTCGCGCCCCGACCCATACGGCGGCAATCGGTGGAGAGTGAATCGCAACCAAGCGCTTGGCCTTTAATGACGACAGCGGGCAACGGGTCGCCGCCGGAAACGCCGCGCACGGTATTTGTGTCTTTCGCCGCACTGGGGAACTTCGGAATTTCGTCACGGAGCACCTTCCGCACACGCCCGTGGTGGCTCATGATGACGTATTCGGCCATGAGGCTGGCGAGGTCGGTGTCGCGCGCTGGGCCGAGACGTGTCTGCTCGTGGGCTCGGAAAGCGAGCGCAGAGGCGACTTCATGGGCAATTCCGGGCCGGAAGGTGCGGCTCAGTTTCTTGAGTTCTCGCGCCAGCTCCTTCCCGGAGAAGCGAAGTGAGCCGTCGCCATTGTGCAGTGAAGGGCAGTCGGCGAGGGAGAACTTGGCGAAAGGTTGGTGGGCCTC
>CAMLMI010000230.1 GCA_946480965.1 uncultured Verrucomicrobiales bacterium
GGCTGCTCGAAGATCTCCTTGAGCATGTAGTGCGCGAACTCGCCGCGCTCGGCCGCCTCGGGACTGAACTCGATCTGGCTGATCTGCACGCTGGCGGTGTCGGTGCCGAGACTGGTGACGTCGAAGCCCCCGGCCCGGATGGAAGCCACGTCGTAGTCGTTCAGGTAAACGACCCGCCGGGTGTGGCTGACCAACGCGCTGACGTCCGAGGCGAGGAAGTGTTCGCCTTCGCCGATGCCGACGATGAGCGGCGAGCCGCGCCGGGCCGCGACGATCAAGCCCGGTTCATCCGCGCAAATCACTGCCAACCCGTAGGTGCCGATGACTTCGCGCAGCGCGGCGGTGACGGCGCGTTCCAGGAGCGGGCCGGGCGGCGCGGCGGCGTCCGCCTCCCGGAGCTTCGCGAAGTGGCCCCCGATCAGATGGGCCACAACTTCCGTGTCCGTGGCGGAATGGAAGACGTGGCCGAACTTCAGGAGTTTTTTGCGGAGGCTGTCGCAATTTTCGATCACCCCGTTGTGGACCACGGCGATGCGGCCGGAGGCGTCGAGGTGCGGATGGGAGTTCTCGTCCGAGGGCGGGCCGTGGGTGGCCCAGCGGGTGTGGCCGATGCCGAGCGCGCCCGGCGCGGGGCTGTGGGCCAACAACGGGGCGAGCCCTTCGTCGATCTTGCCCTTCCGTTTCCGCACCAACAGATCGGCTTCCCGCAGCACGGCAAGGCCGGCGCTGTCGTAGCCGCGATATTCGAGTCGGCGCAGTCCCTCCAGAAGGATGGGAGCGGCCGGCTTCCTGCCGACGTATCCGATGATTCCGCACATGGTTAAAACCGTTTCGCGGCGCAAACTACCTTGCGGGTTCTTCGGGCCGCAAGGTATAGAGCCGGTGCCGACCGACGCTCACCATTCCTATGGATTCCACGCGCCTGCCTTCCCCCAACAGCAACAATGTCCTGGCCATCATCATGGGTGGCGGTCAAGGCACGCGGCTTTTCCCGCTGACCCGGGACCGCTCGAAGCCCGCCGTGCCGCTCGCGGGCAAATACCGCCTGGTGGACATCCCCATCTCCAACTGCATCAACTCCGGGCTCAAGCGCGTCTATCTCCTCACCCAGTTCAACTCCGCCTCCCTGCACCGGCACATTTCCCAGTCCTACAAGTTCGACCACTTCTCCGGCGGCTTCGTGGAGATCCTCGCGGCGGAGCAGACCTTCGAGAACACCTCCTGGTATCAGGGCACGGCCGACGCGGTGCGGAAGAACCTCCTGCACTTCCTCAACAACGACTTCAAATACGCCCTCATCCTCAGCGGCGACCAGCTCTACCGGATGGATTACCGGAAGATCCTCGCCCAGCACGTCGAGAGCTACGCCGACATCACCATCGCCACCATCCCGATGCCGCGCCGCGAGGCCAGCTCGCTCGGCATCCTCCAGACCGACGCCGAACGGCGCGTCGTCCGCTTCGAGGAAAAGCCCAAGGACCCGGCGTTGCTTGATTCCCTCCAGGTTCCGCGCGAGCTTTACGGCAAGTTCAACATCCAGGGCGACGAGGACTTCTTCCTCGCCTCGATGGGCATCTATGTCTTCAACCGCGAAGTCCTGATCAAGCTGCTGGACAACGCGCAGACCGACTTCGGCAAACACATCATCCCCGGCGCCATCCACACCCACCGCGTCTTCTCCCACGTCTACCAGGGCTACTGGGAGGACATCGGGACGATCCGGAACTTCTTCGAGGCGAACCTCGACCTCGTGGCCGAGCTGCCCCGGTTCAACTTCTTCGACATGGCCGCGCCCATCTTCACCCGGCCGCGCTTCCTGCCCGCGTCGAAGGTCAACGGCGGCGCCATCAACCACGCCGTCATCTCCGACGGCTGCATCATCAACCGCGCCCGGATCGAGAACAGCCTCGTGGGCATCCGCAGCATGGTGGACGAGGGCGCGACGCTGAACCGCGTGATCCTGATGGGCTCCGACTACTACGAGAGCGCCCAGTCCATCGCGCAGCACGAAGCCGAAGGGGTTCCCCGCATCGGCATCGGCTCGAACACCAAGATCCGCGAGACCATCGTGGACAAGAACGCCCGCATCGGCAGCAACTGCGTGATCACCCCCGAGGGCAAGCCGGACAACGTGGACCATCCGCTTTACTTCATCCGTGATGGCGTCGTGGTCATCCCGAAGAACGCCATCATCCCGCACGGGACGATCATCTGATGGATGGGCGCGGACGGTCTCCGCGCTGCTATCGTCCGCCGCTCGCATTCCTCGCCCGGCCTGCTGCCCAGGCCCTCAGCCGTGCGATGGCTTCGTCCATCGTTCGGGCCAAGGGCACTGTTTCGCGGATCGAGTTGAGGAGGTGCTCCATCTCCAGATCCGTGCCCGCGTAGAAGGCGTCGTAGAGCGCGCTGTTGATCGCCTCCTCGATCTCCGCCCCGCTGAACTGCCCGCTCGCCTCGGCCAACGCCGCCAAGTTGAAGCTCGTCGCGTCGCGCCCGCGCCGTGCGAGGTGGATGCCAAAGATCTCCGCGCGTTCCACCGGCCCGGGCAGGTCCACGAAGAAGATCTCGTCGAGCCGCCCCTTGCGCAGCAGTTCCGGCGGGAGCTGGGAGATGTCGTTCGCCGTGGCCACGACGAAAACCGGCGCGGTCTTCTCCGACAGCCACGTCAGGAACGTGCCGAAGACGCGCGCGGTGGTGCCGCCATCCGACGCCCCGCTGCCCTGCGATCCGGCGAACGCCTTGTCGATCTCGTCCACCCAGAGAATGGCCGGCGCGACCGACTCGGCCACGCTGATGGCGCGGCGGACGTTCTCCTCCGACGAGCCGACGAAGCTGCCGAACATCCGCCCCATGTCGAAACGCAGCAGCGGCATCTGCCACACGCTCGCGACGGCCTTCGCACAAAGGCTCTTGCCGCAACCCTGCACGCCGAGCAGCAGGACGCCGCGCGGTGCGGGCAGACCAAAGGCCTTCGCCTCGGGCGTGAAGGCTTGGGCTCGTTTGTTGAGCCAGTCCTTCAGCACTTCCATGCCCCCGATGTGTGCGAAGCTCTCGTCCGTGGCGCAGTATTCCAGCAGGCCGCTCTTGCGGATGATCTGCTGCTTCTCGGCGAAGACCTCGTGGACATCGTCCCCGCCGAGGCGCTGGTCCTTCACGATGATCTTGGCGAAGACGTTCTCGGCCTCGCCCAAGGTCAGGCCTAGCGCAGCCTGCAACAGCCGGTCGCGGCCCGACTCGTCGAGCAGCACGTCCACCTGCTTGACCTGGCGCAACGCATCGAGGATCTGGTCCAGCAACGCCGAGAGCTCGTCCTTGGTCGGCAGCGGGAGATTCAACACCGTGATCTCCTTCTCCAGCTCGGGCGGAATCTCCATCAGCGGCGAGACCAGCACCACCGTCTTGAAGCTGTTCTTCAAGTGGAGCGCGATGTCCTTGAGCTTGCGGATGACGGCGGAGTTGCTCCGGACGAGATAGGGATGGAAGTCCTTGAAGAGATAGACGGCGGGCTCGACCTGCTCGATCACCTCGTCCAGCGCGGCCAACGGGTCCTTGGTCGCGGGATTGCGGTGCTGCTTGGACTGGATGGACGAGCCGGCAGGCACCAAGCCGGTGCTGCAGGTCCACTCGAAGACCTTCTTCTGTCGCCGCGCCGCGATCTCCAGCACGACCTCCTGCACGCGTAGCTCCTCGCCGGAGACGACGTAGAGGATCGGGTAACGGGCGCGGACCAGGGTTTCGAGTTCGTCGGCAAAGGACATGGCGCGGAAGCGGGTCGTTGTTTGCGGTATTGGACAATGTCGCGGCGGAAACATCACGCGTTTGCTGATGGGATCGCGGCGACGATTCCCGAGTGATCGACGGGTTTTCCCGGATGAGCCGTTGGCAGACGACGGCAATGAAGAGGGCGCGAAGGCCGGTCAGGCAGATTTTACGGATGCAGGAGTCCCCCCCGTTGCGGTGAGGACTCACAGGGCTTCATGGAGAAACGTGGCCTGCCGCCAAAAAGGCCGGACGAAGCAGATGAAATGATGGCCGTTTTAGGGTTTGTCGGCCCAGGTGATCAAGCCGGTCAAGCAGCACCCTGGCCTGTCCGCTTGTTCTCCAACTTCAAGGGGAATGGATGTGCATGGCAGGACTTGAATCGGGTCCAAGGCCGTTGGGTCGCTGCTCATCGTTGCCGCTCAATCCCTGCTTTGACCCGTAAATGGAAGGGTTCCGTGGTTTGGCGTTGCGATGCACCAGACCGCGAGACGCAAACGAAAGCTCCAAAAGCTGTGCGGGATGTGTGCTCGCAAGCTCGCCAAGGGAGTGGCGGTTGAGCTAGGTTCAGTTTCCGACGGCGGATTGCTGGTCAGAGGATTTTTCCCAAAGACCCTGATTTGTCGCCATGTCGGCCAACCATTTTCGGGGTCGAATCCAGTGGATTCTGCGTCCCCGAGAAAGGGAACTGCTAGCCGTCGCGGAAAGGCAGGGTGCGCCTCCGCCGGTGATTCCAAGACCGCAGAATGCTTCCGCTCCACTTTACCCAGCTCAACCCGATGGCCGTAGACGTGCAGACAGCAACAGCACGGGGGGGCGTCACAGCATCAGCCCGCTGCAACCGAAAAGATGCCCAGTTGACGCCTAGTCCACCCCGAAAAGCAGCGGGGCGAGGCCAAACCGATACCGGCTGCCCAACGCTTCCCGTCCAGCTCGACTATCAGAATCGACTCCGAAAAGAATCTTTCAGAATGTTCAAAGGATTCACCTGAGCTCTTGGTCATACGGTCGAAATGTGAACGGCATGGTTGAATCGGCAGACGAACAACAGTGGATCCGATCCAGCCTTTCCGGCGACGGGCACGCCTACGCGGCGCTCGTCTCACGCTACCAGCGCATGGTCCAGGCCCTGACATACCGGATGACCGGCTCGTTCGACGACGCGGACGATCTCGCGCAGGAGACGTTCATCCGGGCCTTCCACCAGCTCGGCGGGTTCCGGTCCGAGGCGAAGTTCTCCACTTGGCTTTGCCAGATCGCGATGAACCTCTGCCTGAACTGGCGGCAGAAGGAAGGTCGCCGCGAACAGATCCACCGCACCTGGGCGGACGACGCGCTTTCCGATGACGCCTCCGATGTGGTGGAGCCGCCCGACGAGACGAGCCAACGTGTGCAGGCCGCGTTGAACCGGCTGCCCGCCAAACAACGCGCGGCCATCGTGCTGACCGTTTACGAAGGCTTGAACCACGCAGAGGCGGCCAAGGTTCTGGGCTGTTCCGAAACGACCGTCTCGTGGCGGATCTTTGCCGCGCGGACGAAGCTGAAGGGCTGGTTGGCCCGGGAGGTTCGCCATGAATGATCCCGAACTGAACCGGCTGTTGAAGTCGTCCAAAGCTCCTCGGCCACCGAAAGGCTACTGGGAGGAATTCCCGGAGCGGGTAGAGCGCGGGCTGCGTCAGCCAGTGCGGGAAAAGCAGCCGCGATCCACTTGGCTGCCGCGTCTCGCGTGGGGTCTGTCGCTGGCGTCGATCTGCCTCGTGGTCGGCTTTTTCATCGGCCGCCAAGGTGGTTCCCCCGAGGTCGCCACCAACGGCCTGCTGCGCAACGAGGCGATGCTGCGCGAGACGGTGGCGCTGTTTCCGAACCGCGTGCGCGCCATCGTGGAGGACGCCGACGGACTGAGCCTGGTGCTGTCCGATGCCGCCGATGTGCCCGTTTCGGAACCGCTCTGGTTGAAGATCCGCAGCGGCGGACGGACCGAGACGCTCGTGACTTTCAGCGGCCAGGAGATCGAAGTGGCCGGCCGCAAATTGACGGTGCTTTCAGACGCCCAAGGAGGGGTCTTGTTGGTGGGGGACAGGTTCTACTGGACGACTGCCGATCCCGGCAGCGCCGGTGCGGACCTCACGATCCAGGCGGAGGTGTTGTCGTATCGCCTATGAAGACGCGCCTCGCAGACTGGTTCCGCACGTTCCCATCGGCACCGAGAGCAATGTCCCATCAGGGGCGGCTCTCGGTGCCTTTGGGAAGTCGCCTGTGGATGCTGCTATCGGCAATGGCATGTCTTGGCGCGTTTTGCGCGCCTTCGTTGCAGGCTGCGGAAAAGCCTTACCGATTGGGTGTCGTCGTTGCGGACCCTGCATTGAACGACTTCGCCTCGCTTCTGACCGCCGAGCTCTCCGCCGCCTCTGATGTCGAACTGATGGAGCGTGCCGAGATCGATAAAGTGCTGGCCGAGCAGACGACGGCGGGAGTCCTATCCGGAGCGGTGCATGCCGGTCGGGTTCTCGGAGCCGAAGGCCTTATTGTCTTGGATGTTGCCGGTGAAAGTTTGTCCATCCGGCTTGTCTCAGTCGGGCCCGGAGTCCACTTGGCGACCACGCATGTTAAATGGCCCACAAAAGAGTCGCCATTATGGGCCAAATGGGCGACCACCCAGCAGCAGGCGCTGTTCGCGAAGCTTCGCGTTTCCAGAGACCAAGCCGTTCCGTTGTCCGTGGTGGGGCTCAGATCTGCGGTTCACACCCCGGATTCAGCAAGCGTGGAGGCTGCGGCATCGACCATCTTGGTGGACAGGCTTACGGCCCAACCGGAGATCTTCGTGCTGGAGCGGAGGCAACTCCAGCTCTTGGCCGATGAGAAGGAGCTGATCGATGAAGAGTCCTCCCGGTTCTGGGGGGGGCGCCATCTTCTGGACGGCGTCATCGACCGGGATGGGCGCGACCCGGAACGATTGACGATCCATGCCGAGTTGAAGCCGCCCGGTGGGGGCCCGGGGCTCGCGTTTGAAACGAGCGGCAGCCGAACCAATGTCGCCGAAGCCATCGACCAGCTATGCCAGTGGGTCGTTCGCTCCCTCCGACCCGGATCGGAACCGACGCAGATCGATTCCGTCCTGGAGGCTCGGCGATACGCGGAGGAAGGCCACTGGGCACGCCGCTGGGCGCTGCACAAAAGGGCTGAATCCGCCTACGAATCCGCGTGGTGGCTGGGACTCCGCACGGTTGAGATCGCCGAACACCGGATACGGATCGGCCAGATGATCGGCGGAAACTTTGCCGGCTGCAGCTACACCCGGATCGGCTCCTCCGTTCGCTTCACCGGCCCGCCGAACAACAGTGCCTTTGAACGCTATCTGGAGTCTGCGACCATCTATGACGAGCTGCTAGGCACTCTCGGTTCCAGGGACGGAACGATCACCGAGACATGGTTCACTTTAGGCTTGGAAACGTTGGAGGGCCTTTCCATCTGGCTTCGCCACTACTATTTCATGTTCGAGGCAAGGAAAGGATTCGAAAATCCTCTGCGCACGGCTCGGGAATTGGCGCTGGGTCTTTCGGCCAGATTGACCGCCTCCAAGGCGGCCGTATCCCCCGCCTTGCGGTCAAGGCTCGCGGGCGTGAAA
>CAMLMI010000231.1 GCA_946480965.1 uncultured Verrucomicrobiales bacterium
CCCGTTGCGCCATTGGGCAGAGCCGACCGGGTGCGGGTCGGGTGACGGTTTCGCTCTATGCGCGAAACGACCGCCGCCGCCCGAAGCTTGTGAAGTTGGTCGCCATGTGTGGCCCGCTCGACATGGATGACGCTTCACCGGCCATCACCATCATGCTTCCGGGCGAGGACTGACACCGGAACTGATACCAGAATTGACACCAAACCAATGTCCCGAGCAGCGGGCGAGTTCTGGCCGAATAGTCTCGTAAACCCAATAAAACCAAGCAAGGCTCATCCAGTCGATAGCCTTCCGAGGCTCCAAGAATGACCGGCGGGAGCCTTCGCCCTACCTGTTCTGTCGGCCCTGTGTGGAATGGGCCTTGCCGCGGCGGCGCGTGGTTGAAACCTTTTCTCGCAGCCGGGTGCGGGACCGGCGGGCAATCCACCGATGAATTTCCTCCACGCCCTGGCCGAATCCAACGCCGTCGCCCACGCGATCCTCGTGCTGTCGCTCGTCGCTGTTGCGGGTCTCGCGCTGGGCAACCTGAAGGTGAAGGGCATCGGCCTGGGCGGCGCGGGCGTGATGTTCGCGGGGATTCTCTTCGCGCACTTCGGCGTTCACGTGGACGAAGCCATCCTGCACTTCGTGCGCGAGCTCGGGCTGATCCTCTTCGTCTATACCATCGGGATGCAGGTCGGGCCGGGATTCTTCGCCTCGCTGCGCAAACACGGACTCGCGGTCAACGCCCTCGCCGCCACGGTCATCGTCACCGGCTCGCTCGTCGCCGTGTTGCTGGCGCGGCTCACGGGCATCGACATGGCGCTGATGCTCGGCGTGTTGACCGGCGCGACGACGAACACACCGTCGCTCGGAGCGGTGCAGGAGGCGCTGAAGAGCATCGAAGGCATGACGGCGGCGAGGCAGCAGCTGCCCGGCATCGGCTACGCGGTGGCGTATCCTTCGGGCATCCTCGGATTGATCGTCGCGATGCTGGCGGTAAAGGCGTTCTTCCGCGTGAAGGTGGAGGAGGAGAACAGCGCCTGGCAGAAGGAACAGGCCGCCGGACAGGTCGCTCCCGCGCGGATGACGCTGGTGGTGGACAACGCCAATCTCGCGGGCCTGAAGCTCGCGGAAGTGCCCGGACTCGACGGCTTGAAGGTCTCCGTCTCCCGCCACAAACCCGCGAACGACGGCATCGTCTCCGCCGCGCGCGAGGACACCGTGCTCCAGCTCGGCGACCGCCTGCTCGCCGTCGGCGACCCCAAGGATTTGGCCGCGCTCCGCGTGATCGTGGGCCACGAGACGGACGAGGATCTCACCGCTGTGCCGGGCCCAGTCACCTATCGCCGCGTGGTCGTCACCCGCAAAGCCGTTCTCGGCAAGACGCTGGCCGCGCTCAGCCTGCGGCAGCGCTTCGGCGTGTCGCTCACGCGCGTTTCGCGCGCCGACATCGAGCTGGCGGCCGATCCCAAGCTGCCCCTCGCCTTCGGCGACAAGGTGCAGCTCGTCGGCAAGCCGGAGGATCTCGACCGCGCTTCCGCCGAGCTGGGCAACTCCGCCAAGGAACTCAACCAGACGAACTTCATCGCCATGTTCGCCGGTATCGCCCTCGGGGTGCTCGTGGGGCTGTATCCGATCCACGCTTTCGACATGCCGACGCCCATCCGGCTGGGCCTGGCGGGCGGACCGCTGCTCTTCGCATTGGTCATCAGCCGCATCGGGCGCATTGGCCCGATCGTCTGGCACATGCCGGAGAACGCGAACCACGCCTTCCGCGAATTCGGCATCACGCTGTTCCTTGCCTGCGTTGGCCTGAAGGCCGGCGGAACGTTCTTCGAGCACCTGCTCACCTCCACCGGCGCGCTGCTCTTCGGCTGCGCGGTGGTCATCACGATGGTCCCGTTGGCGTTGGCGGCGTGGATCGGACGGGTGTGGCTGAAGATGAAGTTTGGCCCGCTCTGCGGCCTGCTCGCGGGCAGCCTGACCGATCCGCCCGCGCTGGCCTACGCGCAGACGATGAACCAGTCGAACGCCCCGACCATCGCCTACGCCACGGTCTATCCGCTGACGATGCTGCTCCGGATTGTGCTCGCCCAGGTGCTGGCGCTGCTGTTCTGTCGCTGACCGAAGTTCGCACCATGAGATTCCCGAAGCCCGCCGTTCTCGCCCTGGCCGCCTGCTTGGCCGCACCGCTGCTTTTCACCGGCTGCACCACGCGCAAGCACGCCTCCTTCGGCCATCCCGGCGTCTTCATCTACCGCCAGCCGCTGGAACCGGTGGGGCTGGCGTTGATGGAGGAGTTCAAGGCCCACGGCTACACCGTGGCGCCGGGATCGGGCGCGCGGCGGCTGGTCTTCGAGAAGAAGCGCGGCGCGGGCGGCGTCTTCCTGCACGGCGACTGGTCCGGCACGCCGGTCTATACCCGGGTCATCATCGACATCCAGGACCAGGGCGACGGCCAGAAGCTCTCGGCCGAGGTGCGCAACGTGCGGGGCCGGGACGACTTCGCGGTCGAGGAATCGAGCTGGTCGATGGCCGGCAGCGGCAGCGAGGCGCAGAAGATCTTGGACAAGGTGGAGGCGCGGTTCCCGGCCGCGCCGGAGAAGTAAGGGCCGACGCATGGAGCGGACTTCGCCTTACTGCCCCTGCATCTTCCGGGCTGCTTCCAGCAGTTTTTCGACGTAGGGCAGGAGCGCCAGACTGGTGGCGTCGAAGAAGCCGTGGGCCAGCACGGCTGTCCAGATGGAGCGATGGACGAGGATGATCGCTCCCAACCCCAAGCCCAGCACACCCGTCAGCACCATCGCCAGCCAGCCCTGAGGCCAATGGCCGATGCCGAAGACCACGCCGGTGATCAGGACCATGAAGGCTTGGCCGCCCCAGCCTTGGGTGGAGCGAGGGAAGAGCTTCTCCATGGCCGCGAACGTGGCCGAGCGCCACAGCTCTTCGCGGAACCCGGCGACGACGAAGCTCACGAGCGTCAGGCTGAGGACATAGTAGAGCGGGTTTTGATCGAGCGAACCGACGCTGACCACCGCGCCCACGTCGGGCTTGTTCGCGGTGACGAAGGAGGAGAATTCGTCCCGCTCGATTTGTCCCATCGCCCAGAGCCCGATCAACACCGCCAGCACGGCCACACCGGCGAGCAACCGCAGCCCGATCGAATAGGGGATCGAGAGGAGCCAAGGCCACCAGCCGCCCCGCCAGCGCAGCCGGAGATCCTCCAGTGTCGCCCGCGAAGCGGCCCAACCGATCAGGAAGATCACCCCGAACATTCCCAGCGTCAGCGCGGAGGCCTTGAGCAGTCCGGCGGCATCATGACCCAGAGCGGGACCGGCGTCCTCCGCTGGGTCGCCCGGCAAGATCAAGCTCAGAAGCCCGATCACCAGCGGATACGACCCGATCACGAGCAGATGGACCCACCAGCGCCAGGCGGCGACGGATGGACGCGCGGGAGGAACGGGCGGTGGTCCGGCGGGCACCGGCAGCGGGACGGAAGGCGGTTGGTCCATGCGTGCCGTTGCGGTAGCCGATGCCGTGCCGTCGCGCGAGGGAGAATTACGGGGGCGGTAATTCGGAGTTGGGTTGTTGGTTGTTCAGCCGCTGTCGGTCGGCCCAACCCCTTGCCTTCCCTTGCCATTCGGCGGCGTCATTGACCGGTCGCCGCCTTTCCCCCACTGTCGGCCTCCCTTTTATGCACGTTTTGATCTGCGATCCGATCTCGCCCAAGGGCATCGCCCTCTTCCAGGGCCGCCCCGAGTTCAAGGTCACCGTTCTCTCCAAGCGCCTCTCCGAAGCCGAGTTGCTCCCCATCGTGGCCGATGTGGACGCGATGGTCGTCCGTTCCGAGACCAAGGTGACCAGGAAGGTCATGGAAGCCGCGCCCCAGTTGAAGGTCGTGGGCCGAGCCGGCGTGGGCGTGGACAACGTGGACGTGGAAGCCGCCACCGCCCGCGGCGTCGTCGTGATGAACACCCCGGTCGGCAACACCGTCACCACGGCCGAGCTGACCTTCTTCATGCTGGGCGCCATCGCCCGCAAGATCCCCGCCGCCCACGCCACGATGGCCGCTGGTAAATGGGACCGGAAAGCCTTCCAGGGCACCGAAGTCGCCGGCAAGACGCTCGGCGTCCTAGGCATGGGCCGCATCGGCTCCGAGGTGGCGAAGCGGGCGCTCGCCTTCGGGATGCGCGTGGTCGCCTACGATCCTTTCCTGACCGATGCCCGCGCCAAGCAGCTGGGCGTGGAACTCGCCCAGGACACGGACATCGTCTATCGCGAGGCGGATTTTATCACCGTCCACATGCCCGTGACGGAGCAGACGAAAGGCATGTTGAATGCCGAAGCCTTCACCAAGATGAAGCCCGGCGTCCGCATCGTGAACTGCGCCCGCGGCGAGATCATCGCCGAGGACGATCTCGTGGCCGCGCTGGAGTCCGGCAAGGTCGGCGGCGCCGCGCTCGACGTCTTCTGCGAGGAACCGCTCGCGGCCGACCACAAGTTCCGCGCGTTGCCCAACGTCGTCCTCACCCCGCACCTCGGTGCCAGCACCGGCGAGGCCCAGGAGAAGTGCGGCATCGAAGTCGCCGAGGTCATCTCCGGCTTCCTCCTCACCGGCGAGGTGAAGAACGCCGTGAACCTTCCGGGCGTGGACGCCAAGACCTACGAGCTGGTGAAGCCCTACCTCGCCCTCGGCGAGAAGCTCGGCAGCCTGCTCGGCCAGCTCGCCCCGGCCAACGTGGACCGCATCCACGTCACCTACGGCGGCAAGGCCCAGGATCTCCCGAACGTTGATCCGATCACCCGCGCCATTCTCCGCGGCTATCTGGCCCACGGTTCTGCGGTGAAGGACATCAACAACGTCAACGTCCGCAGCGCGGCGTCTTCCCTAGGACTGAACGTCGAGGAGAAGAAGTCCGACGAGCCCGTCACCTTCAACGAATGGCTGCACGTCCAGCTCTTCAGCGGCAACGAGAAGGTTCTTTCCGCTGGCGGCACGTTCTTCGGTTCGCCGAACAACCCCCGCATCGTCCGCCTCTTCAGCCAGCCGGTGGAGATCCCCATCTCCGGCACGCTGCTCCTGCTGAACAACAAGGACCGGCCGGGCATCGTCGGCTATCTCGGCACCCTGCTGGCCAAGCACTCGGTCAACATCGCCAACATGAGCCTCAGCCGCGAGGTCGCCGGCGGCGAGGCCCTCACGGTCTTCGTCCTCGACACCCGTCCGCCCGAGGCGTGCCTGAAGGAGATCCAGTCCGACGCCGACATCACCAACGTGCGCGTCGTCCAGCTCTGAGCCATAGTCATCCCATGAAACTCACGCCGCTCCTCCTCGCCGCGCTCGTCGCCGGTTCCCTCCATCACGCCACGGCCGCCGACGCTCCGGCCGCCAAGGGCTCCAAGCTCGATGCGCTCTTCGAGGACAAGGTCCTGGCCAAGGGCACGGGCTTCACCGTGAAGCAGAGCGAATTGGACGACGCCTACGGGGAGCTCCGCGCCGCCTACGCCTCGCGCGGCCAGCAGATCCCCGATCAACAGCGTCCGCTGATGGAGTTCCGCCTGCTCGACCGCCTGATCGCCGCCAAGATGATCACCGCGATGGCGACGGACGAGGACCGGGTCGAGGCCAAGAAGCGCTTCGACAAGGCGCTGGAGGAAACGCTGGCCCGTTTCGCCAGCCAGGAGGCCTTCGAGCAGCAGCTCAAGTTCGCCGGCATGACGATGGACAAGTTCAAGGAGAAGAGCCTGGAGCAGCTCACCTGGCAGACCGTCATCGACCGCACCCTCAAGCCGAAGCTCAACGTGACCGAGGCGGACATCCAGAAGTTCTACAAGGAGAACCCCTCCAGGTTCGAGCGGCCGGAGATGGTGAAGCTGAACCAGGTGCTCGTCTCCACCCTCGACACCTCCAAGAAACCGCCCCAGCCGCTGCCCGAGGAGGCCAAGGCCGAGAAGCTCGCGCTGGCCAAGAAGATCAAGGAACGCGCGGAGAAGGGCGAAGACATGGCCGGATTGGCCAAGGAATTCTCCGACGACACCGGCTCCAAGGAAAACGGCGGCGAATTCACCTTCCCCCGGGGCACGGGCCGGATTCCCGCCGAGTTCGAGGCCGCCGCCTTCTCCCTGGAACCCGGCAAGGTGAGCGACATCGTCCAGACCAGCCTCGGCTACCACGTCATCAAGGTCGCGCAGAAGATCCCGGCCGAACTCGTGCCGCTGGAGAAGGTCCACGACGACCTGAAGAAGAGCCTCGAGGCCCAGGAGATCCAAAAGCTGATCCCCGACTACGTCGAAGGCCTGAAGAAGGAAAACAAGGTCGAGGTCTTCATCCCGATGCCCGAAGGCTTGAAGAACGAACCCAAGGCCTGAGCCGGCTCCATCTGCCTTCCGAATAATAACCAGGCCGCCCGAACGGGCGGCCTGATTTGTTTCGGCGAGCGATTCAGGGCAACGCCACAACGCCCAACTTCAAAGTGCGAAGTTGGGCGTTGATCGTTCGATGGTTTCCTTCTGCGCGCTCAGACGGCGCGGAGGTCCAGCGTGAAGGGGAAGTCCGGGTTCTTGCCGGGGTAGTTCACCTGCATCGGGCCGGGCGTGTGGCCGTGGCGGAAGAAGCGCGCGAGGCGGCGACTTTCGGCTTCGAAGGAATTGATCGGCGCGGTCTCGTGGCTGCGGCCGCCGGGATGCGAGACGTGGTAGGTGCAACCGCCCACGCTGCGGCCGTTCCAAGTGTCCACCACGTCGAAGACGAGCGGGGTGTGGACGCCGATGGTGGGTTGGAGGCAGCTCGCCGGTTGCCACGCGCGGTAGCGGACGCCGGCGACGTATTCGCCGTTGGTGCCGGTGGGGTGCAGCGGCAGCGCGTGGCCGCCGACGGCGATGACGTGGCGGCCATCGATCAGGCCCTGCGCCTTCACCTGGATGCGTTCGAGCGACGAGTCCACGTAACGGACGGTGCCGCCGCCGCCGGCTTCTTCACCGAGGACGTGCCAAGGTTCCAGGGCTTGGCGCAGTTCGACGTGGATGTTCTTCACCGCCAGATCGCCGAACTGCGGGAAGCGGAACTCGAAGTGCGGCGCGAACCACTCGGGCTTCATCGGGTAGCCGCTGATCTGGAGGTCTTCGATCACGTCGGAGAAGTCGCTCCAGACGAAGTGCGGGAGCATCCAGCGGTCGTGGATGTCGGTGCCCCAGCGGACGAGGTGGTTCGTGTAGGGCTTGTTCCAGAACTTGCTGATGAGCGTCCGCAGCAGGAGCTGTTGGGCCAGGCTCATGCGGGCGTGCGGCGGCATCTCGAAAGCGCGCATCTCCAACAGGCCGAGGCGGCCGGTGCTGCTGTCGGGCGAGTAGAGCTTGTCGATGGACAGCTCGGCGCGGTGGG
>CAMLMI010000232.1 GCA_946480965.1 uncultured Verrucomicrobiales bacterium
GCCCTTGTCGGAACCGAAATGCTCGTAGGGATGCTGGTAGATGCCCTGGACCCGCTCTTCGGTGCCACCGGCGGTGCTGACAGCCTTCTTGGGAACGAAGCCGTCGTAGTGCGACTCCAGATCGAAGTTCTTGGCGAAGTCTTCCTTCTTCTGCCAGTTGGCCAAGGTCGCCTCGCGGACAATGGGACGGCCTTCCATCGCGCCATGTTCCTGCGTGGTCGCGATCTGCTTCATCTCACCCGTCGCCTTGAGGGCGGCACCAGCGGCGAAGAACGGCGCGGTCGAAGTGCGGACCGCGTAGGCACTGAAGCCGGCATGGCGACCCACGCGGCCGACCAGCTTGCGGCCATAGCCGAGCGCGACGGCGATCACATTGTCGGCCAGACCGGGCTGGACCCAGACCGTGCCTTTGATCTCCCGGCCGTTGAGCGTGACGACGACCTCGTCGTTGCCCCAGAGCGCCTCGTTGCTCTTGAGCGTGTGATCTACGTTGCGGGTGCCGCGCTGGTTGGCGGCGTCGGTGATCTTCAGCTTGAGCGCCTTGGCGGTGGTGGCGCTGACGGCGATGACGTTTTCCCAGACGATCTTCGTGACCGGATCGGGCAGTTCCTGGAGCCAGCCGTTGTTGGCGTAGCGGCCGTCGTCCAGGCTGTAGTCGCGGTGGAAGACCAGCTCGAACTTTCCTTCCGCCGGTGCGGCCGGGACGGTGTAGGTGAAGAACGCGCTGCTCGGATTGGCCAGCTTCACGGCCACGGGCTTCGCGGCGGAGTTCGCCAGAAAACCGTCGTGGAGGAAGCGCTTCCACTCCTCTTCGAGATTGAACTCGGAGGCGATGCCGAAGAGTTCGCGGACCTGCGTGCGGAAGGTGGCGCGGACGATGTCGTAGGGCCGGACGGTGTCCAGACCGGCGATGCGCGCGAGCACTTCCAGCTCGGTCATGCCATCGAAGAGCGGCGCGATCAACGGCTGCACCGGCACCAGCGTGCCGTCGGCCGTGCGGGCGTCGCCCCACGATTCGAGATAATGAGCCTGGGTCAGGTGATAGCCGGAGACGACCGTGGTTTCGTCCTCGTAATAGCCGAGACGCACCACCTTGCCGGCCTTGGCGACCGCTGCGGTGAAATCGAGGTCTGCCGGGGCGTCATAGGCGGGATTGCCGCCGAGGATGACGAGCGAGGAAACGGAACCGGCGTTGAGCAGTTGGACGAGTTCCGCAAGGGAGCCGAACGCGGTGCCGTCGGCCGGGAGCAGTTCGAGGGTTTTGCCGACGGAGCCGAGCGCGACGTTGATGGCGTTGGCCAGCAAATGGGCGACGAGCGGCTGCCCTTGGCCCACGAGCACGAGAGCCTCTCCGTTGCGGGCGATTAGATCGGCGGCGCATTCCTCGATCCACTTGCTGTGGGTCGCCGGAAAGGCCGTGGCCAAGGCGCTGGCCGAACGCGCGAACAAGCTGTCTCCCGAGCCCAAGACGACCGTGGCCAACTTGGCCAAGGCAGCGACGATCTGGCTGGGCGCGAGACGCAGGCGATGGTCCGCCGCGCCGCCGGTGACGGTCATGATCCCCTCCACGACGTAGAGGCGGTTCATCTCGTCCTTGGAGGTCTCCAGCTTCCGGCCCTTGGCGAAACGGCGGATGTTGCCGTCGCTGTTCTCTTCGCCACCGAGGAAATCACAGTCGAACACGGCAATGGCCTTGGCCGCATCCAGCTTGTAGTAGGGTCGGACCGATTGGCCGAACGCCGCCGAAGCCGCGGCCGTGGCCACGTGCGGATCGACCGGCTCATGCACGAAAAGACCCGCCTTGGGGAACTTCCGCTTCAGCTCGGCGAGGATGCGGGTGCGGGAAGGCGAGCTGCTGCGCTGGAGCAAGACCGCCAGACCTTCGCCCTGCTTGGCAGCGGCCTCGGCGGAGATGCCACCGAGCACATCGACGGCCGCCGCGCGGGTGATCGTAGAGACGCTGTCCTTGGCCACTTGCCGGTAGTGCATGGAACGATCCGGATCGTAGAGATCGAGGATCGACGACTGGGAAAACGTGTCCGTGCCGCCGTTGCTGTCGGGATGCTGCTTGTTGCCCTCGACCTTGACCGGACGGCCATCGACGGACTTGACCAGCAACGGAACCGCGCCGGATTTGGTCGGACGCGCGGAGGCGTAGAAGACGGGCTTGCCGTGGACGTAGCCTTCGGGCTGTTTGCCGAACGGCAGGATGTGCTCCTCGGGACGGCGGCAACCGGTCAGGCCGAAACCGGCCAACAGGAACGACGCCGACATCAGCTTCATGAAGCTGCGGCGCGTGACGGGATCGGTCAGCTCGCTCGCACCGGCGGGAAACTCCTTCTCCACCCATTGGCGGAACTCCGGCGTATCGGAAACCTGGTCCAGACTGCGCCAGAACTTCGGGCCGACTTCCGGCTCAGGACATTGAGGGGGAATCGTTTTCATCGATGGCAGGCGGAGCAGTTCTGGGACGCGTTGACCTTCCAGTCATGGACGAACTTCTTGCCGTCCGACACCTGCTTTTCGGGGTCGATCACGAGGTCCAAGTTGAAGACATCCTTCGGGTCACGCAGCGACTTTTCGGGATTCCGATGGCAGTCCAAGCAGAAGGACATGCTCAGCGGCTTCGCGTGGTAAACCTCCTCCATGTGGTTGACCTGGCCGTGGCACTCCACGCAGCTCACGCCGCGGTTCACATGGACCGCATGGTTGAAATACACGTAGTCCGGCGTCTTGTGGATCTGCACCCACTTGACCGGCTCGCCGGTCTCGAAGCTCTTGCGGATCGGCTCCAGCTTCGGCGATTCCTTCAACACCACACTGTGGCAGTTCATGCACGTGTTGGCGGAAGGGATGTTGGAAAACCACGATTTCTCCACGCCGTTGTGGCAGTAGCGGCAATCCAGCCCGAGCTGGTTCGCATGGATGTCATGCGAGAAAGCCACCGGCTGCACCGGCTGGTAGCCCACGCGCGTGTATTTCGGCGTGAGGTAGTAGTTGATGCCGGCGGTGGCGGCGCCACCCAGCAATATCAACCCGACGCCGATCTTCCACGGCAGCGAGTTGGTCCATTTGGGAAAGATGTCAGACATTCAAACGCTCCGGTCTAATGCAAACGACCCGCTTCATTAGGCGATCTGCCGGTCGGCGGGCACGGATGATGACCAAGGTTGTTGCACATGCTCTGTAAAAAACACGGCCGCTTCCCACGAAACGGCCGCTGTCGACGGCACCGTTCTAATTTCCGGGCGAAGAACAGCAAGGAAAGTTTGTGAAATTTTTCACGAATTCGCCCGGCTTAATGCCGACGATTAGCCGAAGCGGCCTTCGAGCGGGCATTTTGCCGGTTCCCCGCGCAGACATCCGCTGCTAAAAACAGCCTCCAACGGAGAGCGCTCCCCATGAACCTAAGGATCACGAAAATGGCCGCCACCTTGGCCCTGCGAATCGCCGACGAACGCCATAGCAAAGGTGCCGATGACTTCAGGCCGAGCGCCGATTCCGTCCCGCACGGCGGACGGATCATGTATCTCGAATGCAAGGCCGGTGAGTTGGAGGGAGAGGCGCGGATTGGCCGCGTGGGCTTCTCGAAATCCGGCCGGACGCTCTACTACCGAGGACAACGTTTCCGCAGCCTCAAAGGCGCCGGTTTCAAATCCAACTACTACGATGTCGATTCCGGGGACGACTATTGGATCTCCGGGCCCAAGCGCCGAGGCGGAGATCGGCTCTATGGCGGCAGCAACCCGGTCGAGATCGATGAAGATGTCCGCGTCGAGTATTGGACCGAGATCCGCCGCCATCCTGAACGCATCGAGTCCCGCTTGGCCTAGCGCCGACAACGTTTTTGAACGGGCTGTTAAGCCCGGCGAATACCTTGCCGCCGCACAGGAATTGAATTTGACCGCAGCCGGAAGCCGTCTTCCTCTACCGACAATGTCGAGCCGCCTGCTCAAATTGCCCGTCGTGCTGGCGCTGATGGTTTCCATCGGCCTGCACTGGGCGTTTCTGCAATCGGTCGCCTGGGTCGGCATGGTCGTGAGCTATTCGCAGACCGACTCCTTGTCCGTCGCTCTGGAGAAAACCTTCGACGGCCAGCATCCCTGCCGCCTCTGCCATTTCGTGAAGGACGGCCAGCAGCAGGAACAGCAGAAGCAGGACGCGCAGAAGCCCGGCCCCAAGTTCGATGCCTGCCTCGATGCCGATCACACCTTCGTCTTCGCGACGGCACCTGAGATCACCGCTTCTCCGCTGACGGCCTCGCCCTGCGCCCGTTTTTCCGCCCCTCCGCTCCCGCCTCCCCGGCTCGCCTGAGCCTCCCCGCCTGAAGTGTGCCCGCGCCTGACCGGCGGGTGCATGTCCGTCTTCGGAGCCATTTCCGGAGACACGTTTCGGTTCCCAGAATCCCCGCCGTCACTGCGACGGCTTCCATGAAAAACAAGCCCTCGGGCTTCACGCTCATCGAGCTGCTGGTCGTGATCGCCATCATCGCGATCCTGGCCGGAATGCTCCTGCCCGCCCTCGGCAAGGCCAAGGCCCGCGCGAAGTCCATCCAGTGTCTGGGGAACCTCAAGCAGATCGGCCTCGGCGTCGCGCTCTACTGCGGCGACAACCAGGACTGCTTCCCGATGTCGGCCCACCAGGGCGCCTCCTGGATCGGGCGGCTGGAACCCTATGGCGTGACCAACGTCTATCGCTGCCCGGTCGATCCCCACAAAACCCGGCGGACCAGTTTCGCCCTCAACGATTTTTTGACCCCGCACCCGTTCGGTGCGAGCCAGCTCGACTTCTCCCGGTTGGGCCGCGTGCCCGCTCCGAGCGAGACCCTGCACTACGCCGAAACCGTCCGCGATTTCGGCACCTCCGACCATTTCCACTTCGCCGAAGCCCCGAGCGACGGCATCAGCACCAACGCGTTCGCCGGAGAAGTGGACGTGGTGCGGCATGGCGCGTCCGCGAACCACCTCTTCGCCGATGGCCATGTGGAAGGTCGCCGCTGGGCGCGGGTCATCCCCGATCTGGACCGCATCGGCTCGCGCTTCCTGCGCCCCGACGGTCTGGGCAACACCAACCCATAGCAGAAAAAGAACACAATGACCTCCCGTAAACCCATCGCTCCCGCGCTCCTCGGTCTGGCCTGCCTGGCCACCGCCGCGCAGGCGCATCTCACCTACAGCGGCCGCAATCTCGGCTCCTTCACCGGAACCGAAGCCGTCACCGCGACCATCGCCAATCAGGCCGTCACCGGAAATTTCGGCTGGGCCGATGCCGCCGACGCGAATCTCGGCGACAGCCACAAGGCCCGCGCCTTTCGCTTCAGCCTGAGCAGCGAGACCTGGGTCACGATCACCGCTTCCGCCAAGGCCGACGCCACCGCCTCCTCCATCGGCGGGTTGCTCCCCGGCTTCTCGGTCTATTCCGGCCTGGCCGCCGTCTCGCCCTTCATGGGCACCCAAACCGGTGCGGACCATGATGGAGCCGAAGCCTCGCTCGCTTGGCGCACGGCTTGGGCGCAGGCGAATCTCGGCGTCGCCTTTGACCACGAAGACACCGACGGTTCCTGGAACGCCAAAGGCAACTGGAAAATCGGCGGGGACGGCGACATGGCCGGCAACGACGCGGAACTCTCCAGCTTCGTGCTACAGGGCTTCTCCTTCGACGAAAACACCGACGGCACAACCACCGGCACCTTCCAGCTTCCGGCGGGCGACTACACCATCCTCGTGGGCGGAAACGACATTGCGAACAAGACCTCGGCCGATGCCGGCAAGGCCTACGGCCTGTCGCTGACGCTGAACATCACCCCGGTGCCCGAACCCGCCTCCACCGCGCTGGTCGCGATCGGAGCCGGCGCGCTGTTCCTGAAGGCGCGTCGTCGGAAGTAACCTCGAACCCCTTGGGGTGTGGGACGCAAGCGACCTCGAAGCTCCGGCCCGTGGCCTGGACAGCACAATCGGGTCGGGACTTCCGTCCGGCCGCTTGGCCCCACACCCCTTCAACTGCCATGAACGCCCGATGAAACCCACCGCAAATTTCCGCGCTCCGATTGCCGCCTTGCTCTTCTCGATTTGGACCGCGCACGCCCACAAGCACCTCGACGGCGGCGTGGCAACCCGGGAGGTCGGCGCGAAGCTCCTCTTCGTGAACGGCGATGCCTACGCCACCAACACCGGCTTCCTCTACCGCCTCACCCCCACGAACCATCTCGCCCTCGGCCCCATCTATCGCAGCGGCACCAGCTCGCGGAACGACCCCGACCTCGAAAACAACCCCGTCTTCACCAGCCTCCCCGTCGAGCCCGACAACGGCGGCCCGCACGACAACGCCCCGTTGCCCGGCGCGCTCCTAGCCCTGCGGATCGTCAGCGTGGATGGACCGGAGGGCGGCAGCCTCTCGATGTGGGACTCGGACGGCGACTTCATCGCCGAGCAGATCACCTTCACCGTCCCCGTCGGCACAACCGGTGGCACGAACCGGTTTTTCCTGGGCGAAGGCGACGGTTCCCCTGGCAGCGATCCCTACGGCCACATCCACGGCCGACGCTTCAGCGTGGACCGCCCCGGCCTCTACACCGTCGGCTTCCAGATTGTCGATGTCTCAACCAACGGTCCCGCCGGCGGCCCGCTCCACGCGCCGTCGGAGATCGTCCCGATGTTCTTCCAGGCCGGCACCTCGCTGCTGAAGCCCAGCGTCGGCCCCGATGGCGTGGCCCTGACCTTCGGCACGGAGACGCTCCGGACCTATTTCGTTGAGTCGTCGCCCGTGCTCGGACCCGATGCCGAATGGGCCGGGCTTGGGGAACCGGTCATCGGGAACGGCCGTCTCCACACGACGGCTCCCATCGCCCTCACCGCCGGTTCCCGCTTCTTTCGCCTGCGCGTGACCCCGCCCTGATGTCGCCAATTCATGCCACAAAAACGCTCCGTTCCCTTTTCGTCCAAACGCCGAAAACAACATCCGTCGTATCCGCCATGAAACCGAAGTTCACCCCGCTTCTCGCCGCCACGCTGCTCCTCTCCTTCGCGACCATGACCCGCGCGACCGAGCTCAAGGACGTCGCCGCCAAGATCGATCCCGCCACCGGCAAGGCCGCCGATACCGCCACCGAGTTCGCCGTCGAGGGCGTCGTCGCCGCCCGCGCCACGCTGGCCGACGGCACCGTGCTCGCCGTGCTCCAGGAAGAAGGTTCCGCCCTGCCCGTGCTGTTGGCCAAGGACACCAAGATCAAACCGCGCGACGCCGTCAGCCTCACCGGCAAGCTCGCCGACCATCCCCTCGGCCTGGCCGTGCTCCAGACCACCAAGGAAGCGGTCTCCGGCTCCGGCAAGACGCTCAAGCCCACCGCCCATTCGCT
>CAMLMI010000233.1 GCA_946480965.1 uncultured Verrucomicrobiales bacterium
CCACGTTGGGATGGAACGAATCCAGAAAACGCAGGCGATGTGCTTCTTGGCTCTGCCCTCAGTGCCAACATCTGTTCGGCGAAAATGCGACTGTCTCGCAATGGGCTGTTTTGCGCGATCCGGCCTCTCCTAAACAACCATCCAACGGTCCCACTCTAAGCTGCCCGCACTGCGGTGCCGAATCTCGGTTCTGCTGGAAGGGACGTCCCGTGAACAACCGAGGGGAATGCCTTTGATCAACAGAGCGGCAGCGCCAGTTGAGCGTCGTAGCGCAAGCCTCCGGCTTGCCGTGCCGCAACCGTCCCGGTTGCCGTATCGCCGACATCCTGTCGGCGAGGACGTCATCCAACAGAGGACGCCCCAGCAAGCGCGACGCTTGCGACACGGCCGACGGGACGTCGGCGCTACGGCGGCTCGGCGGGAGCCTTCGCCCTACCCGCTTTGCCTCACCGCGATTCTTCCATGATCCGGCGCGCGTCCTGGATGACGCGTTCCCACTGCATGGCGGGGCCGGGGTCGGTCTTGTTCTTCTGGATGTGGTAGTGGCCAATCACGCCCTGGTAACGCTTCAGGTCGTCGTCGGGCAGCTTGTGAGGCATGAGGCGACCGTTGGCGTCTTTCGGGTAGTCGCAGCGGATGCCGGGGAAGATCTGGCAGAGCGCTGCGGTGAGCTTGGTCAGCGCGGCGTATTGTTCCGGCGTGTAGTCGTATTGGATCAACTCGCCGCCCTGCACCACGCCCCGCACCGGCTCGGGCCGCGCGGGACGGCCGACGAAGTTCGGCGTGCGGACGGGGTTCGGTCCGAACTTCGTCGGGATGGTCATGATCGTTTCGCCGGCGGCGTTGGTCGCATACCAGTCGTTGAACGGGTTCTTCGCCCCCGGCCGATACGCGCCCATGTTCGCGATCTCCACGCCGATGGAACGGTCGTTGGAGGTCGTGGCGTGCCAGGCGCGTTCCTTGAGGTCGAGCGTCTGGTAGATCGTGCCGTCCACATCGAGCATGAAGTGGATGCTCAGCCCGCGATGGTCGTGGAGGATGTTGAAGCACTGCTTGCTGATGCCGCAGACGTCGAAGTGCAGGACGAACTGGTCCACGGTGCGCCGGAGCAAGGGCAGATCCCAGCCGCCGCCGCGCACGCGCTCCAGCTCCTCCGGAGACAGTCCTGAACGTCGCGTGCCGTAGCGGTTGGGAGTGGTCAGATCCTTGCGCTCCTCCTTGGAGCTTTCCCAGTCGGCCTTGTCCAGCGGGCTGAAGCGCCGCTCGACGCGGTAGGCGTCGTAGCCGCCGGGATCGGTCCAGAGCACGACGGGCGTGCCGATGTGGAAGTATTGCCCGGCCACGACGATCTCGTCGCCCCGGCGCGGAAGCGGCGCGGCGTTTTTTGGAGCGGAGACGCAGCCGACGAGGAACAAACCGGCCAGCGCCCACAGGCCCCGGCCTTGGGACAAAGCGCGATGGATCATGATTCGGGGAAAAGCGTGGAGAACGCGGAACTCACTTGGGGCAGGACGCCTTGGAGGTGAACCAGCGCCAGTCGGCGTTGTTGGGGCCGGCCAAGAGATTGTCGGCCTCCTGCTGCGCGACAACGGCCCTTTTCAGAACCGGCGTCTCCCAGCGCTTCAGCTCGGCGTGGCCGTCCACGAACGAGAAGCCGCAGCTCCATTTATGGTAGGCACCCGGGATGTCGGGAAAGCGCGCCGTCGTGTTGTCGACCTGGAGATAGCCGTCGTTCATCGAAAGCATGCTCTCTTCACAGAAGACGAAGGTGTCGCTCGGACCCGGACAGCTCCCGACGTCGGAGACCTTTTTGAAGGTCTTGTAGCCCGGATTGTATCCTTCCGTCATCGGGGCGGTGTAGAGCGCGCCGACTTGGGCGTTCATGGAATAGGAACGGACACGGATTCCATTCGCAGAGGGGACGTTGTCCCCGGGGCAGCGGAAGATGCCGATGGAGCCGCTCACAAACTGGCCGAGGATAGACTTGCGCAGATCCACTTCGTTGGTGTTGGCCTGAGCACTCCCCCAGCTCATGAAAGCTCCTCCCGACCAAGACTCCTCGGGGATCGCTCCGAGCGGCGCGTTGGGCACCATGTAGTCGTTGAAGTCCGTCGCGTAGAGATGCCACGCCAATTGGAGCTGCTTGAGGTTGTTCAAACACTGGGTGGCCTGGGCCTTCGCCTTTGCCTTGGCCAGCGCGGGCAGGAGCATTCCCGCCAGGATCGCGATGATCGCGATGACGACAAGCAGTTCGATCAGGGTAAAGGCCCGGAGCGATCCGGGACGGAGACGGCGAAAGGACTTCATACGACAGGGAAGCGGCGGCGTCCGCCGACACAGCGGACGCCGCCAGGAACGGACGATTTACAGACGGCGCACGCGGTAGAACCGGGCGTCGCCGTTGCGCGGGGCCACGGCCTGGTAGGTGCCGTTGCCAAGGTAGGTGATGGTGGCATTCACATTGGTGAAGGCGCCGTCCACCGTGGCCGCAGCCTCGACCACGAAGGGCGACGTGGTGTCGGTCGTGCTGAAGGTCATCGTCACCGTGTTCGCATCCAGCACCGTGGCCGTGACCGCCGGGGCCGCCAGGCGGACGACCGACAGGTTCGCGAAGTAGGCGGCAGCCTTGGAGCCGTCGGTGGAGGACGCGAACGGATCGGAGTAGCCGAGCATGACATAGCCGTTGGTCCAGACGGTCCTGTTGGTGTAGCTGAAGATCTCGGTCTTGTTCACCGAGAGGGTGACAACGTTGGCCACCTGCTTGATTTCCACGTCGGCCCAAGAGCCGCCGGGGATGAGGGACGGGTCCACGTTGGCGGGAACGCCGGGCACTGGGCTGGAAGATGCGCCGTAGCTGGTGAACGGGCCGGGACGGGCCGCATCGGGATGGGCCTTGAAGGCGTTGGTGAAGGCGGTCGCGAACTTGGCAGCCACTCGGGTCCAGCCGGTGTTGCCGTTGGTGCCGCCTTGGCCGGTGTAGAGCATGTAGTCGCCGGTGGCGGTGCCGCCGGGCTGGGCGGTGATGAAGAACCAGACGCCGTCGCTGCCCCAAGTGGCGGGCGCGAGCGGGCCGCTGCCATACCACCAGTTGCTCTGGCTGCCGGAGTGGTTGATGCCGAAGAGCACGCCCTCGGTGGCGGTGCTGAGCGCGGAATCCTCCACGAGGTGGAGGTCGAAGCGCACGGCGTAGTCGCCGCTGAAGGCCTGGTTCGTGAGGTAGGCGTTGACCGCGCCGGCCGCGCCGGAACCGGCGGGCAGGAGCTTGTTCGCGCTCAGGCGCAGCGCGGTGGTCGCGCCGCCGGGCGCCGGGGGCAGGGAAGCGGAGGCGAGATCGTAGCCGAAGTCGGCGGAGAAGTTCGCCGCGTTGTTGGTCGGATCGCCCGTGCCGTAGCGCACGGTCCAGTTCGAGGCGTCACCAGAGGAGCTCAACGGGCTGGAGTAGAGCACCGAGGTCTGGGTCGTTTCGTCGTCGAGGATCATGCCGGTGGCCGACGGGCTGTTCGTGCCGATGGCGTAGCCGCTTCCGGAGGCGATCGCGGCGATGACCGTCCTGGTGCCGGTCGCGGCCGAGTTGTCCAGCGGGCTGATGAGGAAGTCGGCCGTCGCCGCTCCTGCGGGCATGGTCACGGTCTCGGGCAGAACAAAGTCCGTTCCCGCCGTGGCGGTGCCGGAGAAGGCGAGGTTCACCGTGAAGTCGGCGGCGTCCATGTTGCCGTAGCGTTCGATGCGGTAGCGGATGAAGTCGTTCGGATACGGCTCATACATGGTGGGCTGCACGACGGAGACGTTCAGCGTCGGCGTGTCGTTGTCCGCGATGGTCACGGCGGCCGTGCCCGAACCGACGTAGCCCGGGCCATCCACGATGGTGATCTCTACCGTCTCGGGATATTCGGAGACGCTGTCGTTGAGCGGCGTCACGACCACTTCAACCGTAGTGTCGAACTGGCCGAACGTGGCGGTGCCGGAGAGAGGCGAATAGTCGCTGCCCGCCGTGGCGGTGCCGCCGATGAGGTAGTTGACGGTGGTGGCGACGCCGGACGAAGTGCGCTCGATGGTGAAGGAGCCAGGTGTAGGCCCTTCCTCGGAGGCGGTGGGTTGGCTGGCGGTCACGGTGACGATGCTGGGGAAGTTCGTGATCCGGACGTTGTCGAACAGCGCGAAGAGCGTGTTGGTCGAGGTCGGGTCGGTGGAGGCGTTGCCGTTGATGTCGTAGAGGTTGAACAGGATGTTCTGTCCGCCCAACGCTCCGGAGAACCGGGCATCGATCGAGGCGATCAGCACGCCGTCCACGCGGTAGGTGATGAGGTTGCCCACCTTGCGCAGCGAGACTTCACGCCACTTCAAGCCCAATGTTCCGACCACGTTGGAAAGGCCCGTCTGCGTGGGGAAGAGATTGGTCTGCGCCTGCGGCACGGGAATGCCGCCGAGGAAATTCGTGGAGTAGTAGGCGGCCGTGTTGTTGCGGCCACCGGCAGCATAGACCAAGGGCGAGGTCGCGTCGTTCGGATTCGTGCGCGCGGCGTCCTGGTAACTGGTGGCGAAAGAAGGCGCATACACGCGGTAATCGGCCGCTGTGCCGCCGTCCGTGCTGGCGCCGATATACACGCTGTCCGCCGCCCCGGCGATCTGCGCGGCGGTGCCCGCAGTGCCATAGCCCGCGCCGCCGATCTGCGTGGAGCCGTTGCCGCTCTTCGGATAGTTCAGCCACATGTCGAACCGCATGTCGAAGTTGTCGGTGATGCCGAAGTTCAGCGGCGACACACTGAGGCCGTAGCCCGCGACGCTGCCGGCCTGCGTGGCCGGGTCCATGTTCGCCTGGAGCTTCAGCGCTCGGGTCGAGCCACCGGAGGAGTTCGGGGCCGGTGGCACTCCCACGGTGCTGTAGTCGAAAAAGAAGTCGGCCGTGTTGGTTCCCAAGCCGGAGTTCACCACCCAGTCCGCCGTGGAATCGGTTTCGAAATCCTGGGAATACACCAGCTCCTGAGCCGAGGCCGGGATCAACGCGGCCAACGCGAAAGACAGGGCGGCCGCACAAGGGCGAAGCAGACGGTTCATGGCGGAAGTTAGCACGGTAGTTGGATGGGTCATGTTTTGTTTCCTGTCGGCCGGGGTTGCCGAGAGGCACGGATTGAAACACACGGGCACGCTTGAGGCCACCTCAAGCATGAGCCATTCCGCCAAGGTTCCGGATTTAATCATCCCCCCAATACTGGGGAGCGTTTCGTGCCGAGCCATGCGGATTCCCGAGCAAAACCGCGTGTTTCGGCAGAACGCCACCGGGATGCGTGCGGCCTGGCGATTGCATCGTTTTGGTCACTGGGCGCAGCCCACGACAGAGCCCGGCCGTCACCAGCAGTTCCGCTGCATCCGGCCATCAGCGTTTCTCACCCAACAAATGCTGGCCACGGATGGACAAAAAGCAGTAAGCGCTCATCGGGTGGTCGTGCCGATGTTGAACCCGACCAACGAGTCGATTCATGAACGGCGTGCTGAACAAGGCTGCGGACTTCATCGGCGGTGTCGCGGAGGACACCGTCGTCGCAGAGGGGATTTCCGGAACTGACCGGCGGGAACTTCATTGCCACCACTGCGGGCTGCCCTGCGCGGAGACCACGCTTTCGCTCGGCGACAAGGCCTTCTGCTGCCAAGGCTGCCGGACCGTCTTCGAGATCCTGTGCGAAAACGGCCTCGGCCAGTTCTACCGGATGGAAGGGGCTCGTGGCGTGCGCGTGACGGAGACCAGCGCGGACCACTACCGGTTCCTCGACGAACCGGCGGTGCGCGCGCAGTTGATCGACTTCTCGGACGGCAAGACTGCGCGCGTGCGGTTCCATCTGCCGACGATCCACTGCATCGCCTGCGTCTGGTTGCTGGAGAATCTCTTCCGTCTCAAGCCCGGCATCACCGCCTCGCGGGTGAATTTCCCGCGCAAGGAGGCCACGCTCCACTTCGACGAATCCACGGTGAAGCTTGGTGAACTGGCCGCGCTGCTCGCGTCGCTGGGTTATCCGCCGGAGCTGAAGTTCTCCGATCTGGACAAACCCAAGGCCAATCCCGCCCTGCGCCGACTGCATCTCCAGCTCGGGGTGGCGGGCTTCGTCTTCGGCAACACGATGCTCTTCGCCATCTCCGGCTACTTCGGCCTGGACGCCTTCCACGGCCCGGCCTTCGCGCGGATGTTCGGCTGGATCAGCCTCGTGCTCGCCGTGCCGGTGGTAGTTTTCAGCGCGTCCGACTACTGGCTCAACGCGTGGCGCGGTCTCCGGCAAGGCCGCCTGACGCTCGACGTGCCCATCGCGCTCGGCATCGCCGCGTTGTTTCTGCAAAGCGTCTGGGACGTGGTCGCGGGCCACGGCGAAGGCTACTTCGATTCGCTCGCCGGACTGCTTTTCTACCTGCTGCTCGGCCGGCTGTTTCAGCAGAAGACCTTCGACCGGCTGGCTTTTGACCGGGACTACAAGTCGTTTTTCCCGCTCTCGGTTGTGAGGCTTATTCATCCGGCATCCGGGATCCGGGATCAGGGATCGGATCGGATACCAGATGAAGAAAGAGTAGCTCTTTCGCAGCTCCGCGTCGGTGATCGCCTGCGGCTGCGGCATGGAGAATTGATCCCGGCCGATGCGGTGCTCTTCAGCGGCGCAGCGGTGATCGACTACAGCTTCGTCACCGGCGAATCCGTGCCGGTGGAGAAGGCGCTCGGTGAACCGCTCTTCGCCGGTGGACGCCAGGTCGGCGGCACCATCGAGATCGAGACGCGCAAACCCGTTTCGCAGGGCTACCTGACGTCGCTCTGGGACCAGGAAGTGTTCCGCAAGTCGAAGGAGAACGTCTTCACCACGCTGACCAACCGGCTCGCGCCGCGCTTCACCGCCATCATCATCGCCATCGCGCTCGGCTCGGCGGTGTATTGGGCGGCTTTCGCCGGGCAACCGGCCACGGCGCTGCGGGCCTTCACCGCCGTGCTGATCGTGGCGTGCCCCTGCGCGCTCGCCTTGGCCGCGCCCTTCGCGCTCGGCAACGCCCAACGCGTCCTGGCCCGGCGCGGCATCTTCCTGCGCGGGGCCAACGTGCTGGAAACCCTCGCCAGGGTGGATTCGGTGGTCTTCGACAAAACCGGCACGCTGACTTCGGCGGAAGGCGGCGAGGTGCGGTTTGTTCCCTCTGACAATGCAAGCGGCGCTGACGAATTAACTCAAAAGCCCCTCACCCCGGCCCTTTCCCCGTCGGACGGGGAGAGGGTGGCCGAAGGTCGGGTGAGGGGAAGCCTGACCGCTAAGTAAACGTCGTGGATTTCCGCGCTCGCCTCGCATT
>CAMLMI010000234.1 GCA_946480965.1 uncultured Verrucomicrobiales bacterium
CCGGTGCTGCTGTCGGGCGAGTAGAGCTTGTCGATGGACAGCTCGGCGCGGTGGGTGTTGCCGGTGGCGTCGATCAGCAGGTTGCGGAAGAGGCGGTCCACGAGCCACGGCGGGACGGAACCGAAAGCGGGCACCTGCTTGAAGGCCACTTCCATCTCATACAGCGAGTCGTTGCGCGCCTCGTCGATGCGCGGGCTCTGGCTGGTGGGCCCGATGAACATGCCGCTGAAGAGATACGAGAGCGACGGGTGGTTCTGCCAATAGGCGATGAGGGAGCGGAGCAGGTCGGGTCGCCGCAGCAACGGGCTGTCCTGCGGCGTCGCGCCACCGATGACGATATGGTTGCCGCCGCCGGTGCCGGTGTGGCGGCCGTCCACCATGAACTTCTCGGTGCCGAGGCGGGATTGGCGCGCTTCCTCGTAGAGCAGCTCGGTGTGCTTCACCATCTCGTCCCAGCTGCCGGTGGGGTGCATGTTCACCTCGATCACGCCGGGGTCGGGCGTGACCTTGAGCACGTTCAGCCGCGGATCATGCGGCGGCGTGTAGCCCTCGATGACCACTGGAGTGTTGAGCAGCTCGGCGGTGTCCTCCACGGCGGCGATGCAGTCGAGGTATTCCTCCAACGTGCGGACGGGCGGCATGAAGACGTGCAAGCGGCCGTTGCGCGGCTCCACGCAGAGCGCGGTGCGCGTGATGTAACCGGCGGATTCGCCGAGCGCTGGCGCATGGGCTGGATCGTAGTCCGGCGGAAGTTCGGGCAAACGCTGGCCGCGAATCCGGGGCCGTCCGCCGGGACCGAACTCACCGGCGTCGGCACCGAGCGCGACGCCGCGCGGGCCGAACCAGTTCGCGGAGAAGTAGCGCTGGAGATCCTTCTCCGGTCGTTTGGGCAACGGCGCGCGATCTTCGAGCGGGTCCTGCTCGTTGATGTAGGGATAGTCGCTCGTGCTCGCCCAAGGGACGGAATCGAGCGGCAGCCGCAGGCCCATCGCGGAATCGCCGGGGATGAGGTAGCAGCGTTCGGAGCGGAGGAACCACGGGCCGGAAACCCAGCCGGGTTCGGCCGCACCCTGGCCGCGCTGGAGCGGCAGCACGTAACCGACGACCTTGTCCAAGCCCTGCTCGAAGATCTTGGCGAGCCGTTCGCGCTCCTCCTTGTTCTTCAGCTTGGAGTCGAAGGGATCGACGTTGATGGGCAGGCGGCGCTCCTTCCACAGGTAGTAGAAGGCGTCCTCGAAGCCCGGCATGATATGGCGGCTGCCGCATTGCAGGCGCTCGGCCAAGGCGTAGATGAAGGCCTCGGCCTGCTTCTCGCCGAAGCCGTAGTTCTTCTTTTCATCGGCGAAGAGCGCGGGATTTTCCCAGATCGCCTGCCCGTCCTTGCGCCAATAGCAGCCGAAGGCCCAGCGCGGCAGCGATTCGCCCGGATACCATTTGCCCTGGCCGTAGTGGAGCAACCCGCCGGGGGCGAAGTGGCCCTTGAGCCGCTTCATCAAGTCGTCGGCCAGCAGGCGCTTCTTCGGCCCGAGCGCGGCGGTGTTCCACTCCGCGCCGTCCGGATCGTCGATGGAGACGAAGGTCGGTTCGCCGCCCATCGTCAGACGGCAATCGTTCTTCTTCAGATCCGCATCCACGAGGTGGCCGAGCTTCTCGATCTCCTGCCATTCCTCCTCGGTGTAGGGCTTGGTCACGCGCGGCGACTCGAAGATCCGCGTGACCTTCATCTCGAACCCGAATTCGCACTCCGCTTCATCGACCAGGCCGCTGATGGGCGACGCGCTGGAAGGATCGGGCGTGCAGGCCAGCGGGATGTGGCCTTCGCCGGCGAAGAGGCCGGATGTGGGATCGAGCCCGACCCAGCCCGCGCCGGGCAGATACACCTCGCACCAGGCGTGGAGATCCGTGAAATCGACCTCCGTGCCGCTCGGACCGTCGAGCGACTTTTGGTCGGCCTTGAGCTGGATGAGGTAGCCGCTGACGAAGCGAGAGGCCACGCCCAGATGGCGGAAGAGCTGGCAGAGCAGCCACGCGGAATCGCGGCAGGAACCGCTCAGTTTGGTCAGCGTCTCCTCCGGCGTCTGCACGCCCGGCTCCAAGCGGATGAGATACTTGATGTCCTTCCAGAGCTTCTGGTTCAGGGCCACGAGGAAATCGATCGTGCGCATCCGCCCGTCCTTCTCCTTCGTCACGATCGGATCGCCGATGATCTCGCTCTTCACCTGGTCCACGCAGGCCTGGAGCTTGGGCGAGAGCGGGAGCTTGAGCAGGAAGGGCGCGAGCTCGTGGTCCAGCGCCTTGTCGTATTTGAAGGGGAACTTTTCGGCCGCCGGTTCCAGGAAGAAGTCGAAGGGATTGAAGACCGCCATCTCCGCCACGAGGTCCACCTCGATCTCGAACTTCGTGGTCTTCTCCGGGAAGACGAGCCGGGCGAGGTAGTTCGACTGCGGGTCCTGCTGCCAGTTGATGAAGTGCGTTTCCGGCGTCACCCGCATCGAGTAGCTCAGGATGCGGGTGCGGGAGTGGGGCGCGGGACGCAGGCGCACGACCTGAGGACCGAGGTTGACGGGCCGGTCGTAGGCGTAGGACGTGCGATGGTTCAGGGCGACGTGGATGGACATGGTTGGGGAGAATCCGCGAGTTGCCGAAGTGGACGGGGGCGATCGGCCGTCCGGGGGAGCGAAGCGCATTCACGCTTGCTGTGGCAGGAGTATCGGAAGCAGCGGGAAGCGTCAACCGTGCCCCCGTTAAATCACAGCGCCGCTCCGGCTGGACCGTCCTTGCCGTGCTCCGACCGTGTTTTGTCCTGTGCGGCTGAAATTCCACGGACGGTGAAACTGGGCGGTTGACGATCCATTCCGCGGGTCCACTGTGCGTCCATGCCTGCCCTCGATTCCATCAAGGACCAGCAGTCGCATCTCCAAGCGTTGGCCCTCAAACCCTCCTCCGAAACCGCCGTCCCCGGCCGCGCCGTGCAGCCGACCGAAGACCCGTTGTCGATGGACCGGATCAACGCCCGCGTGAACCAGCCGAGCCGGACCCTGGAGAACATCCTCCATCGTCGCGAGCCCGTGCCCCGGTTCGGCATCAACGAGTGAGACAGCGTCCGTGGGAAGCGGCGATCGCGCGCCGCGACTTCCGCCGGGAAATGGCGGACGGGAGTTCGTTGCGTTCCGTTTACACCCGCCCGGACCGCTGTTAGAACCCCCGCGTGTCATCCGCCACATCCATCTGGAAACAACTGTCGTCGCCGCGCCTCAGCCTCATCGCCGGCCCCTGCGTCGTGGAGAGCGAGGAGCTGTGCTTCAAGATCGCCCGCTCCCTCATCAAGACCTGCGCCGCGCTGAAGATCCCCTACGTCTTCAAGGCCAGCTTCGACAAGGCCAACCGTTCCTCCGGCAAGTCTTTCCGCGGTCCCGGCGTCAAAGCCGGTCTCGATGTCCTCGCCAAGATCCGCGCCGAACTCGGCGTGCCGGTCCTGACCGACGTCCACACCGAGCAGCAGGTGGAGCTCGCCTCCGAAGTGGTGGACATCCTCCAGATCCCCGCCTTCCTCTGCCGCCAGACCGATCTGATCGAGGCCGCCGCCAAGTCCGGCCGCATCGTGAACATCAAGAAGGGCCAGTTCCTCGCCCCGCACGACATGGCGAACGTGGTGAAGAAGTTCCACGCCGCCGGCGGCGAACGCCTCATGTTGACCGAGCGCGGCACCACCTTCGGCTACAACAACCTCGTGGCCGACATGCGTTCCATGCCGATCATGCGCGCGACCGGTTGCCCGGTGATCTTCGACGCCACCCACTCGGTGCAGTTGCCCGGCGGTGCGGGCGACAAGTCCGGGGGGCAGCGTGAGTTTGCCCCCGTGCTCGCCGCCGCGGCCGTGGCCGCCGGCGCCACTGGCCTCTTCATCGAGACCCATCCCGATCCCGACAAGGCGTTGAGCGACGGGCCGAACATGATTCCGTTGGCCGAAATGCCCAAGGTGTTGAAGCGCCTCGTCCGCATCCACGCCGCAGCGAATGCCTGATACGCGTCGCCTGACCACTGGCCACCGATCTCCGATCTCCGATTCCCAATCATGAGTTCCCTCGTCCATCCGCCGCTCGCCGAGCGCCTCGTCCGCATCAAGCTGCTGTTGCTGGACGTGGACGGCGTCTTGACCGACGCCACCGTGCAGATGGGCGCGGGCGTCGAGACCAAGACTTTCCACATCCGCGACGGTCTCGGGATCGTCCTCGCGCGCAAACACGGCATCAAAGTGGGCTGGATTTCCGCCCGTCCGTCCGACGCCACCGTCGCCCGCGCAGAGGATCTGAAGATCGATTTCCTCCACCAGGACAAAGGCCCCAAGGTCGCCGCCGCCGAAGCCATCCAGCGGCAATGCGGCCTGACCTGGGAGGAAACCTGCTTCGTCGGCGACGACATCGTGGACCTCGGCTGTCTGAACCGCGCGGGCATGGCCGTGGCTCCGGGAGACGCGATTCCCGAGGCCCGCGACCTGGCCCATTACGTGACCTTGGCCGGAGGCGGGCGCGGCGCGGTCCGCGAAGTGGTCGAACTCATCCTCAAGGCCCAGGGCCATTGGGACGCGATCATCCGCGAGCATTCGGCGTAGCATGTCTGTGGCGATGAAAGGCCGGTCGAAGGGGCTTCTGGGCTTGGCCTTGGTGGCGCTCTCCGGCGCGGTCTCCTGGGCGGCGGATGCGCCGACCGCACGGCGCGGCTTCACCATTCCCTACTACGAGGATCTCACGGTGCTGAAGGCCGTTTTCACCGGCCAGAGCGCCCAGGCGTTTCCGGACGGCACGGTCCTCGCCACCGATTTTGCCGCCACCACCGTCAACGACGGCCGCCGCGATCGCCCCGAGTTCACCGTCTCGGCCCCGACGGTGCTCTTCAACCAGTCGGCCATGACCGCGTCCTCCACGGGCGCGGTCCGGTTCGCCACGGCCGACGGCAACTTCGTCCTCACCGGCGAAGGTTTCCTGTGGCAGCAGAAGGAGAGCCTGCTCTTCCTCAGCAACAACGTCGTCACCATCGTCGTCGATCCCGACAAGGACGCGACCGCTCCCGTCCGCATCCGTTCCGAGCGCCTGCGTTTCGACCACACCGTGCGCACGGGCACGTATGACGGCGCCGTGCGGGTGGATTCGACGGAGTTCGCCCTGACCGGCGGCGAGCTGGCCGTCTCCATGACCGCCAGCAACACGCTCGACCGCCTCACCGCGCGGCGCGATGTCGTCTTCACCGACCTGCTGGAGAAGGCCACCGCCAACGCCGATTTCGCCGATTATCAAGAGCGCAACGGCGAACGCATCCTCGAGCTCGACGGCCAGCCCCGTTGGCAGGACGCCTTCCGCCGGGGCCGCGCCGACCACTACACGATCAACCGCACCGCCCGCACCTTGCTCGCCACGGGCAATGCCTTCTTCCGCCTGCCGGAGGAATCGATGTCCCAACCCGGCGGCTTGCTGGAGGCTTCGGGGCTGGGCCAGTCCCCGACCAACTTCGTCGAGATCACCGCGTCCCGGATCTTCGCCGCGCTCGAACCGAGCACCAACCAGCTCCGCCGTTTCCTGGCCGAGACCAACGTCGTCATCGCCACCACCGACGGCCGGGGCCGTTCCACCGCCGACCGCGCCGAATACCTCGGCAACACCGGCGACCTCGTTCTGGACGGTCGCAGGGCCGAGATCCGGCGCGACGACTCCCTCGTCCTCGCCGAGCAGATCCGGATCAACCGCCTCACCGGTTCCGTCGCCGCCCGCACCAACGCCTTCATCCGCCTGCGCCTTCCCGTCTCCGCCGAGCAGGCGGGCCGCTACGCCGTCTCCACCAACGCGCTGGCCGAGCTCGACGCCGACACGGTCCAGACTTTGGACGACGAGCTGGTGGCCGAAGGCCGGGTGAAAGGCCGCGTGCTCGAAAACGGCGCGCTCGCCGGCACCATCGACACCCGTCGGCTCGCGGCCCGCTTCGACGCCGGCCGCAACGCGCGCCACATCGACGCCTTGGGCGAAGTGGTCATCCGCCAGTTCCCGGTCAACGGCCGGACCAACTTCCTCTCCAAGGAACTCCTCGCCGAACATCTGGAGGCCGACATCTCTGCCGACAAGACGCTGGAGAAGCTCGTCGCCGACCAAGGCCTGCGGGTCGAGCAGCGCGAAGCCGCCACGGCGGGAACCACGAATGTCACCATCGCCGGAGCCCGCGTGGCCCAGGCGTGGTTCGGGCCTCTCAGTTCCCTGGAGCGCTTCGTCGCCCAGCGCGAAGTCCACGTCCGCAAAGGCGCCGACTACGTGCATGGCGACCGCGCGGTGTATCAGGCGACCAACCGCGTCGGCATCTTGGAACTGACCGGCGATCCCGTGGCCGTGCAGCGGGGCATGATGATCACCAACGCGACTTCGTTGATCTACCACGAGAAAACCGAAAAGGTCTCGGCCAGCGGCCGGTTCAACATCGTTCCCGTGGCGACGAACTCCCCGGCCCGGGCCGTTCCGTGACGGAGCGCCGCCATGAAGCCGGAACCCGCGCTTGCGGCCGCCGCCGCCGGGGCCAAGGTGCCGCCCGGAACCACGACGAAAACCGCAACCGGAGAAGCTGACCGAATGTCCCTGCTCAACACCGACAAGCTGATCAAGGCCTACCGCCAACGGCGCGTGGTCAACGGCGTCTCCATCCACGTCAACCCCGGCGAGATCGTCGGCCTGCTCGGCCCCAACGGCGCGGGCAAGACCACGACCTTCAGCATGGTCGTCGGCGTCGTCCGGCCCGACGAGGGCACCGTGACCTTCGACGGCCACGACATCACCGGCAAGGCCATGCACCAGCGCGCCCGGCTCGGCATCGGCTACCTCACGCAGGAGCCCTCCGTCTTCCGCAAGCTGACCGTCGAGCAGAACATCCTCGCCATCCTGGAGACCCTCGACATCGGCCGCGAAGAACGGCGCGTCCGGCTCAAGATGCTCCTGGACGAGCTGGACCTCGGCCGTCTGGCCAAGACCAAGGCGATGGCCCTCAGCGGCGGGGAGAAGCGGCGGTTGGAAATCACCCGCGCCCTCGTTACCAGCCCCCGGATGCTGCTGCTGGACGAACCCTTCGCCGGCATCGACCCCATCGCCATCCACGAAGTGCAGAAGATCGTCCGCCGTCTGAAGGAACGCGGTCTTGGCATCCTCATCACCGACCACAACGTCCGCGAGACGCTGAAGCTCGTGGACCGTGCCTACCTCATCCACCACGGAGAAGTCGTCTATTCCGGCGGCGGCCTGGAAATGCTGGAAGACCCCAAGGCGCGGGAGATCTACCT
>CAMLMI010000235.1 GCA_946480965.1 uncultured Verrucomicrobiales bacterium
TCGTCTTTTTTTGCCGGACTCGGCCGGGCTGTCCGGAACCGGGGCGCGAGTGTTCCGCTTTCGCGCCGCGCTCGGGATGCGGGGTCCGACAGCCTCCGGCTCATTCTGCCCGCTTGGAATTCCCGGACCGGCTGCGTAGGCTATCCCCATGCCTGAGAAGTCTGTCGGACAGGTGTCACGCGCCGTGCGGGAACAATACGAAAAGGGGTTGGCCGCCTTTCAGCGGAACAATTTCGACTACGCCATCCAGATCCTTTCGGCCGTGCTCGACCAGGAGCCCGGCCTCCTGGATGCGCGCCAAACGCTCCGGGCCACCCAGTTCAAGAAGCCCCGCGAGAAGGCCGGCTTCTTCAAGAAGCTCGTCGGCACCGCCAGTTCCTCCCCCGCCTTGGCCAAGGCCCAGCTCCAGCTCCGCTCCAACCCCAAGGAAGTCCTATCCACCGTCGAAGGCGTGCTGAACTCCGATCCCGGCAACCCCTCCGCGCACAAGCTCCTGGCCGAGGCCGCCCAACAGCTCGACCTGCCCAAGACCGCCACGCTCTCGCTGGAGATCGTGGTCAAGGCCGATCCCGACGATCTCAAGGCCGCGCGCGCCCTCGCGGACCTCTACTTCAAGCAGGACCAGCTGCAAAAGGCGCAGGAGCAATACGCCCGCTTGGCCGAGGCCGCGCCGCACGATCCCGAGCTCCAGCAGACGATCAAGAACCTCCACGCCCGCCGGATGCTCCTCGAAAAGGGCTACGGCGCGATCGAGTCCGGCCAGGCCTCGTATCGCGACATCCTCCGCGACGAGCAGGCCTCCGTGGCGCTCGAACAGGCCAACCGCCAGGTCAAGGACACCCACGTGGCCGATCGCCTCATCGCCGACTACGAGGCCAAGCTCCTGGTCGAGCCGGAGAACCGGAACCTCATGCGCCAGACCGCCGACCTCCTCGTGCAGAAGAAGGAGTTCGACCGCGCCCTCGCCTACTACGACCGCATCCTCGCCGTCGAAGGCACAACCGATCCCACGCTGGAAAAGGCCGTGACCGAGCTGAAGCGCCGCCGCCTGGACCATCTCGTCTCCCTGCTCGACCCCGCCGCGCCCGACCACGCGGAGAAGAAGGCCGCCCTGGAGCGCGAGCGCGACGAGCTGGTCCTCGCCGAATGCCGTTCCCGCGTGAACCGTTTCCCCTCCGATCTCCTGCTCCGGTTCGAACTGGGCGAACTTCTCTTCAAGTCCGGCCGTCTGGGCGAGGCCATCCAGGAATTCCAGCGCTCGCAGAACAACCCGCAGAAGCGGCTCCCCTCGATGAACCTCCTCGGCCAGTGCTTCGCCGCGCGGAAGATGAACGACCTCGCGGTCCGCACCTTCCAAAACGCGCTGAAGGAAAAGCCGTCGCTGGACGAGGAGAAGAAGGAGCTGCTCTACCACCTCGGTTGCGCGCTGGAGAAGATGGGCCAGACCGAGGCCGCGATGGACCAGTTCAAGCAGATCTACGAGGCCGACATCGGCTACCGCGACGTGTCCGCCAAGGTGGACGCCTTCTACGCCTCGCAGGGATAGAAACGGGAGCGCGAACGGCCACGTCCGCGTCCCGTCCAGGACATCGTCCGGCCTAAAACCGGTGCGTGCGGAACCATTCCAGCGCTTCGGCCAGCGCTTCCTTCACCGGAGTCTGGGGCAGGCCGAGTTCCTGGACCGCCTTGGTCGGCGTCACCCACATCTTGCGCGCAGCCATGCGCACGCCGCCCAGCGGAGCCCGGGGCGGTTGGCCGCTGATCTTCGACCAGGCTTCGTTCACGTAGGCCGCGCCGTAGGCGCACCAGAGCGGCAGGCGGACCTTGGGCGCGGGGATGCCGCTGATCTCCGACAGTTGCTGGAGCGTCTGGCGCAACGTCCAGTTGCCCTCCAGGTGGCCCAGCAGATAGCGCTCGCCGATCCGTCCGCGTTCCGCCGCGAGGATGTGGCCCTCCGCCACGTCGCGCACGGACACCCAGTTCAAGCCCGTGTCCACGTAGGCCGGCAAGCGGCGGTTCAGGAAGTCGCGGAAGATCTGGCCGGTCGGTGTGGGCTTCAGGTCGAGGCCGCCGATGGGCGTCGTGGGGTTGACCACGACGATGGGGGCGCCCTGGGCCGAGAGGCCGAGGGCGACCTGTTCCGCGCGCCATTTCGAGAGCTTGTAGGGGTTGCACATCTCCGCCTCGGTGGAGAGGCAGGTTTCGTCGGCGGGCACCACGGTGTCGTCCGGCCCCGCCTTGGGCAGGCGCAAGCAGCCGACGGTGCTGGTATAGACGATGCGGGAGCAGCCCGCCTCGGCGGCGGCGGCCAGCACGTTGCGCGTGCCTTCGACATTGGCGGCGAACATCGGCGCGTAGTCCGGCAACCACAGGTGGTAGCTGGCGGCGACGTGGAAACACCAGTCGGCCCCAGCCAGCGCGGGCTTCAAGGTTTCGGGACGGCCCACCCAGTCGGCCTCCACCACGCGCACCGACGCGTCGGGCAGCGCGCGGCGATCCGCCCCGGGCCGGAGCAGCACCGTGACCTCGTGCCCACGGGCCCTCAGGGCGCGGACCACATGGGCTCCCACGAAACCGGATGCGCCGGTCACCAGACAGCGTGCAGACATTGGCCGAGCTGATTAGTCGAGCCGTCGCGCCGGGGCAAAGCCAAATCCGGAAACACTTGCGGTGAACCAAGGACGGCCCCGAATGAAACCCGGGTGGAGGATGTTCGGTTCAAGCGCAACCAGTTGGTCGCCCAAGGCGGTTCGATCAAGAAGCAACGGGTCGATTGAACCCCCTCAGGACCCTTTCCGAGAGGCGACCAGTCGGCCTCGTTGCTGAACTTTTTGGACGTTCCACCTCCGGCGGACCGCATTGGGAGCATCCGCTGCTCGGGATCGAATCGCTTCGGCGGGTCCGCTCAGGGCGACGGCAGCTCGACCACCTTGTAGAAGCGGTGGGCGCGGTTGGTGGCTCCGGGATCGGTCCACTCGAAGAATCCGCTGGTCGGCGCGTTGGTCCACAGCGGGGTCCAATCGACCAGGTTGGTGGAGCCGTAGAGGATGGCCGGGCCGTTCGGCAGCAACCCTTCCACACGGAGACGGAAGCCGTCGGGGCCGAGCCCGCCGTTGTTCTCCGGAATCTGGAAGACGATTCCCGGCAGCACGGTGAGCCGGGCCACCTGGCTGGTGGCGAAGCCGGTGAAGTTGCTCACCACGATCCGGTATTCGCCCGCGTCCCACGGCCAAGCCATCGGGATCGTCAGGGCATAGGCGTTGGCCTCGGCGATGTTGGTGCCGTTGAACTGCCACTGGACCGACGGCAGCGGATCGCCCGTGGCGGACGCGGTGAAGTGGGCGGGAGTGCCCGCCCGGACCGAGATATCCGCCGGATCGACGAGGATCGAAGCCGGGGTCTCGACCGTGACCGTGGCCACGAGGCCCGTGATCGAGCCGAGAGCGTTGCCGACCTCGGCCGTGTAGAGCCCCGCGTCGGCGGCCGAAACGTCGTCGAGCTTCAGGATCGGACCGACGCCGTTCGCAACGGGTTCGCCATTCTTGAGCCAACGGTAGGAGATCGGCGGCTGGGCGACGGCGAAGGCGTTCAAGTAGAAGGCGTGCCCCTTGCGCGCCACGACTGGGCCCATCTCGTCCACGAAGCGCGGCGTGCCGTCTCCGACTGCGACCATGTTGGCCTGTCGTCCGGCCGCCAAGGCGATGACGTTCGTCAGATGCGGCGGCACATTGGTCAGCTCGTTGAGCGGCGGGTTGGCCGATGTCTTGCCCCAGGCGAAGAGCTTGCCGTCGTTGCGCAGGGCGAGCACGTGGTTGGCGGCGGCCGAGACCGCCACGATGTTCGTTAGGCCAGTTGGACGGACGACATGGAGATTCCTCGGCACCGTGGTCACGCCGCCTGCGCCATCGAGATAGGCCGCGCCGCCGTCGGCGAGCGCGACGACATTGGTTTCGTCCGATGGATATTCGTAGCCAACCGCAGGGAAGGGCCCGTTCCAGACGGCGACCCGTCCGTCGCGCCGCACCCCGTAGTCGAAGTAGTGTTCGAACGAACCCGGGCCGTCCACTCGTTGAGCCACCCGGGCCAAGCCGGTGGCCTCCGGGAGCACGGAGCGGTGGTCCGGGCCCAGCAGGGACCAACCCACGGGATTCCCGTCCGGCGCGACCACCACGATCTCGCTGGAGAACGAGATGGCGATGTCGAGAGCTTTGGCCGCGGCCGGAGGAATGTTGGTCAAGATCGTCTCGGTCGGGCTCCAGGTGTAAAGCGAACCGTTGTCGGTGATGCCGGCGTCCATGATCCGGCCGGCCCTGATGGTCCGGAACCGGGGCAGTCCTGGTGGAACGTTGGTCAGGCTGCCTGTGCCCCATGCGACGAGGCTGCCATCGGCCCGCTGGGCGAGGACATGGTCGAAGGCTTGGGACAGGCGGACGATGTTGGTGGCCTCCGGCGGGACATTGGTGATGCCGATCGGGGCGGAAGGAAAACGCGACTGGTTGGTGTAACCAAAAGTCCAGACGTTGAAGTTTCCCGGATACCGCACGGTCAACCGGGCCAACCGGCTGGTGACGACGCCCGTGTAGTTGCTGACGACGACCCGATAGTCGCCGATATCGGACATGGCAACGGCCGGGAGGGTGAGAACGGGACCATTGGTGCCGACAACGTTCGTGCCGCGCAGGAGCCAGTGGTAGCTCGGTGCGGGCGTCCCGGTGGCCGAGACGGAAAAGGAAACCATTTCTCCCTCGATGACGATCTGGTCCTCCGGCTGGGACAACAACTGCGTGGGAACCTCGACCGACAGCCGCGCCACTTCGGAGGTGGCCACGCCCCAACGGTTGCTGACCACGACCGAATAGACTCCGGCATCGGCCGGTTCCACGGAAGCGAGGCGGAGCGTGGGGGAATTTTCGCCGGGAAGGAGTTGGCCGTCCTTGGACCACGTGTAATCCAGCGGCGCATCGCCGACGGCGAAGGCGTTGAGGTCGAAACGGTCTCCCAGCTTTGCGACGGATGGCCCCATTCGGTCCACGAAACGAACGCCCCCGCCTCCCAGCGCCGCCAAGACGCGTTGGCCCGAAGCGCCTAGATCAATCACGTGGGACAACCCGGCGGGCAGATTCGTGATCGAGCCGATGGCACCCCAGGCGAACACCCGGCCGTCGTTCCGGAGAGCGACGACGTTCCCGTCCAGAGCCGCGATGTCCACCAGGTTGCTGGCTTCGGACGGAGGTTGCTGGGTCAGCGAGGTCAGGGCGCGGCCCGATCCGGTCAGCAGGGCGATGGTGTTTCCGCTGACGGACAGCGCGGCGATGTTGGTTCCGGAATGAACCGGCACGGCGGGTTGAAGGCCGAGCGTATCCAGCTTCCACCAAACGACCGTGCCGTCCTTGCGCAGGGCCACGAAGTTCGCCTGGTTCGGTCCGCTGGCCAGAGCCTTGAGCCCCGCGAGCCGGACCGGCGGGCCGTTGGTGGCGGGCCACGTTCCGGAGAACGACACGTCACCGTCCGCTCCCAGAATCCCGAGCACATATCCGAAGGGGGAAAAGCCCGCGACATCGGCGAACCCGACCGCATTGGACACTGCGCCAACGTCGAGATTGGCCCCGGCATTGATCGTCGAGAAACGGGCGAGCGTGCCGTTCGTGCGCCACGCCATGACCAGGTTGCGGCTGGAATGGGAGATCCCCGCAAAGCCCTGCCCGGCCAGTTCAACGGCGTTGGTTCCCGTGGGTGCATTGAGGCCCCAAGCCGTCAATGAACCGTCTTCCCTCACGCCGTAGGCGACCGACGGCGCACCCAGTTGGGGGCCGACAATTTTCGCCACATTGGTGACCGATACGGGGACCTGGGAAACGGACCAGGGGGCACCCCAAGTGACGACATTGTTGCCGCGTGGACCGGAGCGATCTTCCACCGACACCCGCGCCACCAACCCGGTGATCGACCCGAGCGCGTTGCTCACCATCACGCTGTAGTCCCCGGCGGCAGCGTAGCCGATCCACGGAAGACGCAGGTTGGGCGTGTCGCTGTCGGGCACGGGCGCTCCGTCGTGGAACCATTGATAGGTCAGGGGCGGTGCGCCGACGGCGAAGGCGTTCAGCGCGATGTCGGCCCGGTGCGCCGTCTCCACCCGGCCCATCGTGTCGATGAAACGGGGCGCGCCATCGCCCACGGCGGCGACCGTGGTGACGGCCCCGGCGGCGATGGCCACCACGTTCGAAAGTCCTGGGGGGATCCGATCCTGCGAATAGGCGTTGTTTCCCCAGGTGAACACGGTGCCGTCGTTGCGCAGGGCCACCGCGTGGAGGAAGCCTGCGGCGATCGCCACGATGTTGGTGGCGGCGGAGGGTGGGTTGGTGATCCCGTAGTCCGATGCGCCCCAGACGCGGAGTGTTCCGTCGCCCAGCAACGCCATCGCGTAGTTGCCGCTTCGGGCGATGTCGACCGCGTTGGCCTCCGGGAACAAGGCGGGAGGATTGGTCAGGAAACTTTGACCCTGACCCCAGGCCACCGGCATTCCGTCGCGTCGAAGGCCAAGCGCGTAGTTCGGAACGGAGAAATTTCCCGTGGTGTGGCTCAAGGCCAGTCGAGCCAGATTTGTCGCCCGAGGCGGGACGTTGGTGATGTAGTTCTGGACGGAACCCCAGAAGACCACCCTTCCGTCGTCGCGCAACGCGCCGACATAGCCCGGACCAGCCTGGATCGAGACCAGGTTCGTTGCGGACGCCGGAGCATTGGTCAAGCTGGCCGCCGTGGTGGACCAGACCCAGGCGCGGCCATTGGTCGTGATGCCCGCGTTGTAAGTGCCCGCCACCAACACCTCCGCAAGATCGGGCAGCTCGTCCCGCAAACCGGATGGCCCCAATCCCCATTGGACCACCCGTCCATCGGACCGCAGTGCGGCAATCTGTTCGGATGTGCCGGACTTCTGGCCCACGGACAATCGGACGATGTTGCTGGCTGCTGCCGGAGTTGAAGGCGCTCCGCTCACGCCGCCCCAAGAGACGGCATTGGTCCACTGCGCCGAAGCCGTGGTGCCGAGAACGAGCACGGCGAAGCCTGCCCAAATCCGTCGAAAGCAACCGGTCCCTTGGTGTCTGTTGAATCCCTGTTTCACGTCTTTCCTCCTAGATTTGCAGTGTGGGTAGCAGTGCCTTCGGCCCGTGGCAAGAAACGGCTGGTGAAGACTCTCCGCTTGCCGCGTTTTTGCCCGATCCCTAGAACCCTCGGCGATGTCGTCCACCGCCACCCGCGCCGGAGCCCGTCGATCCAAGCAGAGCTTCGACCTCCAGTCCTACGTCGCCGA
>CAMLMI010000236.1 GCA_946480965.1 uncultured Verrucomicrobiales bacterium
CCCAGCAGGCCATCGCATCCATGCCCGGGCCGTTCGCGTCCGTGCTCCAGTTCGTCTTCGGCTTCTCCACCGACGAAACGGTCGAACTCGGCGGCTTCCTCGATTCCGCCACGGTCACGCTGCGCGATGTGAACGGTGAATTCTCGGCGGTGATCGGCACCCTGGACCGCTCGGGCAGCTACTGGGCTCCGTTCAATCCCGGCGGCCTCACCCTCGAACCCTCGTCCATTGTCCGCGAGGAAACGGCCTTCCCCGATCTCGACCCGCTCCACGACTACCTCAAGGCCTACGAAGTTTCCTTCACCATCCCGGAGGAGATGCGCGGTCTCGACCTCGTGCTGCACTTCGATCTCTTCAACAACCAGAACTCCTCGGGCTCGCTCGGCTGGATCTCCAAGGCCGTCGTCGTGCCCGAGCCCGGCACCGGCCTGCTGGTCTTCGCCGGTATCCTCTTTCTCTTCGGTCTCCGCTGGCGTCAGGAACGCTGATCCGCGCCGACGTCATCCGCTTTCGATCCTCCATGAATTCTCGCGTCCTCCGCTTCGGCCCGATCCGCACCTGGCTGGTGTTCGGCCTGTCGCTCGTCCTGGCCGTCCTCGCTCCGGCGGCGGAAAAAACCTTCCAGCTCGGCGGCGTGCCCGTGGCGCTGCAACCCGTGGAAAGCGGCGTCGAAGTCCGCTACACCGCCATGCGCCTCAACCGCGCGCTCAACGTCTGGAACGCCGAGGTCACGCTCCACAACGCTTCCGGAGCGACGCTCCCCGGCCCCGTCGTCCTGCATGTGGAAGGCTTCACCGGCACCACCGGCCCGCAGCAGGCGGACGGCCTCATGGAAGGCGGCGCGTTCTATGATCTCGGCGGATCGATTCTGTCCGGCGCGTTGACCAACGGCCAAGCCACCTTGCCCCGCACGTTGACGCTCGGTGTCGGCACCGGCTCGCCCAGTCTCGTGACCCGCGTCTATGTCGGCAAAACCAGCACCACCGCCGCCATCGCCACCGTGCGCACGCTCGATGGCGCGGGCCTGCCTTTGACCGAAGTGGAGATTCTCCAACAAGGCCCTTCCGGCTCGACGACAAACAGGAGCGATTCCGTTTCAGGCTTCGCCACGCTCGGCGGCCAAAGCGGTGCGCATCTCTGGCGCTTCACCAAGCCGGATCACCTGCCCGTCTGGCGCTGGCAAACCATCGTGTCGAACCTCGTGGCCGCCGTTCCCGCGCCGCGACTCGCCGCACGCAACACCAACGCCGTTCTGATCACGCCCATCGCGGGCGCCGTTTTGACCAACGCCACCGCCCGGATCGTCTTCGCTCCGGGTTCCGTGACGGCGGATGCCACCGCCATCTTCACGCCGCTCGATGGCCAGAATCTGCCCGCGTTCCTTCCGACCGGCTGGAGTCCGCTGAACGCGTTCTGGTTTGAGGCCAACGCGAGCCTCCAATCGCCCGGCGTGGCCACGCTCCTTCCCGCCGATCGGATCAACCCTGCGGAAAACGCCGCGCTCGTCCGCTGGAACGAAGCGTCGTTGCGCTGGGACGTTCTGGATACCCAAGCGGGCGCGGGCACGAACGCCTTGGCCTTCGCGCTTCCCGGCAACGGCGCGTTCACTCTGGTCGTGGCCGACAACGGCGTGACTGCGCCGCCCGCCGCGTTGGTGGGCCAGCCGTTGTTGGCTTCGTCCGCGAGCTTCACCAACTTCGCCGCTCTCTCCGCGCTCGGCACCGTCACTCCGTCGCTCAATCCCGCCAGCCGCGTCGCCGAGCTCGTCACGGCCCGGGCCGAAGTCGATTTCACCAACGCCCTCGGTGCCCTGCCCAGCAGCATCTTCCTCCGCACTGAAGTTACCGAACGCTACGAACTGGCCGACGGTTCGTTGCGCATTCCGCCCCGCTACGAAACCCACGTCGTGGCCTATCGCCGTCCCGGCTCCGCCTCACCCAACACCCTTCGCGCCGTCTTCCCGCTGCGGCCCTTGCAGCTCTTCGGCGGCGACGAATTGTCGCACGCCAACATCCATGTCGAAGTCCGGCCGCCCGCGCCGTTCAGCGGCGGCGTGCTCGATGCCCAAGGCGGCCAAGTCGCGACCGAGGGCGTCCGCGTGTTGTCCGGCGTGAGCAATCTGACCGCCCAGCTCGCGGTCGAACTGCGCCGTGCTCCCACCACGAACTTCCACTCGCTCTCCACCAATGTCGTGCTGGCCTTTGAACTGGCTACCGGTCACTTGCCCGACGGCAAACGTCTGGTCGCGCAGTTCGGGGCGCAGGCCACGAACGGATCCTTCGTCCTCGCCCGCGTGCTGGATCGCGACGGGGTCTATGGATTGGAACCGGTGGAACGGTTCGCCAGCGGGACCAACGGAATGTTGGCCAGCGTGGAACCGGTCTCCGATGAACGGCTCTCCGGCCTGACGAGCGGCGGACAGTATCTGCTCATCCGGATGGCCGGTCCGCAGGGACTCGTGCGCGGCCTCGCCCGCGATGCCCAGAACCAGCCGTTGCCCGGAGCGGTCGTCCGTGTGACCGGCCAACCGTGGGTTGCCTTGGCCGACGCCTCCGGCCACTACCGCACGCTGGCGCCGCAGGGCGCGGGCGAACTGGTCGTGACCGACCGCGCCACCGGCGACGCCACACCGCGCGCCATCCAGTTGCCCGACTGGCAGGCCGGTCTCGCGCTCGATCTGGCGGCCACGCCGGTGCGGCCGTTCGTCACGTCCGTTTCTCCGTTGAACGGCGCGACCAATGTCCCGCTGGTTGCTCCGATCACCGTCGCCTTCAGCGAACCGCTCCAGCTCGGTTCGGCGTTACCCAACGGCCTCGTGCTCCTCGGGTCCAGCAACCAGCCCGTGCCAGCCACCGTCAGCTTCAACCTGCGCGGCACCGTCGCCACCGTGTTGCCGACCGATCCGCTCGCGGCCCAGACCGTCCATACCTTGGTCGTCTCCAACAATCTGGCCGACCTGACCGGCCTGAAACTTTCGGGCGCGAATGTGTTCAGCTTCACCACCGCCAGCGACGCCCTGTCGCGCGATCCCGGCGCGCAGCTCGTGATCTACGAGCCGACGAATGGCGTCGTCCGCGTGCGCGGCACCTCGGGCTTCGCCGAACCGCGCGCCCCGGTTGTGCTGGTCAACGAGACCACGGGCTTCACCACCACGGTGTTGGCCGGGCCCGATGGCGCGTTCGACTCCACCATTCCCGCCGCCGTGGACGACTTCCTCTCCGCCGTGCTGGTCAATGGCAACGGCACCCGCAACGTCGTGCCCGCCGCGCGCCAGATCTTCGCCGATGGCCGCGTCGGTCTCTTCAACGCGGGCGGCGCGATCGAAGTGGCGAGCCCCAACGGCCCCATCCAGTTGGTCGTGGAACCCAACGCCATTCCGAACAAGTCGGTCTTCCGCCTCGACTACGTTTCACCGACCAACCTGCCCGCCCTCGTGACCAACACGCCGCTCGACGGCGGCAAGGTCTTCGGCGGATTGCGCGTGCGGATGGACGGCGACGATCTCGCCCAATCGGTCGACGTGGTCTTCCCGGTGAAGCCGGAGGACTTCGGCCTGCCCGCCGGCGCGGACCTGACCAACAACGCCTTCGCGCTCGTCGCCGCACGCCAGGTGTTGGACGTCGATGGCCAGACCAAGACGGTCTATGAAGTCATCGACCGGATGCACTACGAGGACGGCAAACTGGTGACCCATTCGCCGCCGTTCCTCGGGTTGTTGGGCACGGTCAACTTCGGCTACGACCTCATCGTCTATGCCTGCATGCAGGCCACGGGCGGCAACATCTCCGTCTCCGGTCGTGTCTGGGCGGCGGTGAAGGAAGGCGAAACCATCCTGACCAACACCATGCGCTATGTGCCCGGCGCGACGGTCAGCGTCGTGCCGCCGAACGGCGCGTTGCCCGGACAGCCCGGACGCCTCCGTCCCGGCACCACGGTCTCCACCGCCACCGGCACCAACGCCGCCTACGCGATCATCGCCCAGGTCTATCAATCCGGCGCAGCCACCGTGCGGGCCACGCATCCGCGTTTCCCCGGCCAAGCTGCTTCGGCCGTGCTGCCCGTGCTGACGCCGAGCCAGCGAGTCCACATCGGCAACGTGCTCATGCCGGTGGATCTCATCTTCTCCATCCCGCGCAGCGACTACTTCGATGACACCACCGCCCCGAACCTCGCCTTCGCCCACGCTCCGCAGCTGCCGCAGCCCGGCCCGACCAACGGCGCCACGCTCCGTGTCGTTGCTTCGGACAATCTCTCGACGCCGGAACTCACGCTGACCGTCGAGCAGGTTCTGCCGCTGGTGGCCGGCACCAATCTTTCGACCAGCGACATCGTGCTGACCGCGCTGACCAACGAACCCGTCGGCACCTTCGGCATCCGCGAAACCTTCCAGGTCACCAGCCCCATCGCCGCCCGGGTCATCCTCAAGGGCACGACGCTGGACGCGGCAGGCAACGACCGCTCCAGCTTCTACGCGCTGACCTTTGGCGGCAGCGAACAGACCGCGACCAACGCCATTCCGCCGGCTGATCCGAACGACCGCGTCGGTCCGGCGGTGATCGCGTCGTTCCCTAGCCAAGGTTCACGAGCCTTTGCGCCAGGACAGTTGATCCGGCTGACGTTCAACGAACCGGTGGACCGCGCCGTGGTGGAAGACGAGTTCAGCCTGCGGCTCTTCCCCGAAGCGGGCCGTCCTTCCGTCACCCTGAGCGACGATCAACGCGAGCTGACCGTGGTCTTCGCCGATCTTTCGGGCGACACCGACTACACCCTGACGCTGACCTCCGGCATCAAGGATCTGCTCGGCAATCGCCTCGACCAGGACGCGACCCAGCCCGGCAACCAGAGCTACACGCTCGGCTTCCGCACCGCCGCCTTGCCCATCGCCACTCTGCCGGGCTTGAACCAGGGCGGCGGCGGGTTGATTCACGGCCTCTTCGGCTATGTGCTCGAACGCAACGCCGGTCAGAACCGGGGCGCGGTCGGCATCTACGACCTGTCTTCTCCGGCCCAACCCCGGCGCGTGTCGCAGGTCTTTTTGGGCGGCGGTTATCCCCGCGACCTCGCGATGATCCCGCAATACGCCTACAAGCAGCGGACGAACGACGTCGTCGCGTTGACCAACGACCTGCTCGTCGTCGTGGGCGGCAATGTCGGTGTCGGCCAGAGCCAATACCTGCGAGTCTTCAATGTCTCCAATCCGCTCCAGCCCGAACTGGTCGCAGCCAAAGCGCTGGCGGTGGACGGCTTCACCGTGGTGCCCCGCGCCCAATGGTCCGCGCCGTTGCTCGGCTACGCGGAGTTCGGCAACGCATCCTCCATCGGCCTGCTCAACCTCCAGGCGGTCATCATCGCCGAGAACCTGACCAACGAGGAATTCCGCCGGATGCCCGAGCTGGGTTTCGCAGGCGTGGACCTCAACGGCGACGGCGACTACGTGGACGAAGGCGAAGAACTGCCGCTGCCGTCGAACGAAACCGACACGGTCGCGGGCAAGGTGGCGACGATCACCGTTCCCGAGACGACCCAGGTCATCGAGGATTTCTCCCTGGCCGATGGCGGCGCCTTCGTCGGCGCGGTCCTGAGCGAGGGGAAACTGTTCGGCACGAACGGCGCCCCGACCGACGTCGTCGCGCCCGCCGCCTACCGCACGCTGTTCGCCGACGGCGATTTCCTGGAACGCACCGCCGCGTCGGTCGAGTTCACCAATGCCCGGCCGCGCCGCGTGACCGTGCTCTTCGATCTGCCGTTCCCGGCGCTGGGCGGCATCGAGGTGAAGGATCTGGCGCTGGTGTCGCTGCGGATGTTGACCGGACACGAGGACGGTCGCCCGAACCGCGTGGCGGTGATCGATGTGACCATCCCGGCCGATCCTCGGATTGTCGGTGAAATCACGATCCCTGCTGAAAACGGCGACGGCGTGTTCGCCATCGTCCGCCGCGAAGACGGCAAGCTCCTGGTCGCCACCGACCGCGACGTGCTCCTGCTCGATCCGACCAAGCTGCTCCAATCTCCATCTGCGACTGGCGCGCTGCATCCCGCCATCGTAGGCGTGTTGCCCGGAGCCGGGGAGACCATGCGCACCTTTGGCGGATTGGCGGCCGGTCTTCAACTGGCCAGTTCCGGCGGACGCAATGTCGTGGTGCAGTCCGCGCCCGTGCTGGAGTTCGTTTCTTTCCCCGGCGTCGCGCCGTTCCAGCCGCAACACCTCGCGGCCTCGAACCGCACCGCCGTCGCCGCCTTGATGCAGGAGCTCGTGGCGGAAGACAGCCTGCGTCTTGCCCGGCTCCGGCCGGAAGGCGACGCGGTGATTTCCACGCTGACGCCGCCCAGCTCGCTCGCCCACTACTACACCCGCGTCCACGCGCCGGGCTCGGCCGGACCAGTCATCGAGTTGTCGCTGGAAAGCCTGAACCGGGGCGGAACCGCCTTGAAGAACCGGGGCCTGCTTTTCCCGCCGGTCCGCGCCATGGGCGAAGCCGCGCTCGGCACGCTCGGACAAACTCCGCGCAGCTACGAAGCCCCGGTGCGTTCGCTGCGCGCCTGGCGCGTCTCCGACGATCCGACCGATCCAAACTACAACGTCTATCTCTCCCGCCCGTTCGCGCTGCTCTACGAAGAAGCCAGCGTCCAGACGCTCGCCGAACTGAAGGGCCAGTTCGACCGGGAGATCCTGTGGAGCGGCGCGTTCCTCCGGGCCAGCCTCGATCCTTCGATGCGGAACAACCCCGTGCTCGGCGCCTACGCGGCCGAAGCCGATCCGGTGCGCCGCACCTTGTTGCCCGGAGCCTCGGTCGTGGCCCGCGCTCTGGCAGCCGACTATTTGATGGGACCGAATCCCATGCCGCTGATCGGCGGCGTGGCCGTCCCGTCGGCCTTCGGCACGCTCGGCGCACACAACGGCGAGGTGATGCTGACGCCGGTGGACATGACCTTGCCGGGTCGCCGTCTGCCGATTGAGTTCCGCCGTGCCGGGGGTGGCCAAGGGCTCTTCGACGGACCGTTCGGCCGTGGTTGGGACTTCAACTTCAACCAGCGGATGGTCGAGCTGCGTCCCGCGATTCTTCCGGTGGGCGCGACGTTGCCGCTCGTCACTCGCGCGAACAGCGCCGACTCCGAGGTGGCGAAGACCGATGACGTGCTCTTCTACAACGGCGCGGGTCGGGTGATCGCCTACCGCTACTTCGGCACCAACGCTCCGGCAGAGGTCGTAGCCGATCCGTTGGTCCAGCAGCTCGGTTGGCTCAGCAAAGGCGCGGCCTTCTACACATCGCCGAAGGGCGT
>CAMLMI010000237.1 GCA_946480965.1 uncultured Verrucomicrobiales bacterium
CGGACATTGTCGGTCTCGACGCCCGAGCCATCGGCGCGGACGCGCACCCTGACGGCGTGATCGATGACGCGCTTGACGGCGACGAGGATTTTCATGCCGGCTCCCTGATTTTGCCGGTCTCCATCGCAAATCCGGCCCCGGCGGGCAAGTTTGACGGCGAGAAAACTGGCCTAGCGGCCCGAGCGGAGAGAGAAAACCATGCCAGCTACGCGACGGGCAGCGGCACGGTCTTGAACGTGGCCAGCAGCTTCTCCCGCTTGGCGGCCGACAGCTTCATGGCTTCCAGCGGTGCGCCGCTGGCTTCGAGCGGCGACTGCGCGGCTTCGCGGACCAAACCCAGCGTGGCGGCCAAACGGTCGCGCAACGCTTGGAGCGACGGATCGGCGGCGATCCGGGCCTCCAGTTCGGCGGCTTCCGCTTCGGACAACTCGCCCAGCAGCAGCGCGACCATTCGGATCTCCAATTCCTCCTGCGGATTGGTCGATTCAGGATTCATGACCCGGCCTCCTGAAGTTGAATTTCCACCAAACTGGCAACCACAGATGGACACAGATGAACACAGATCAAAAAGACCCGGCGGAGCGTGCGCCATTCGCCAACATCGCCACCGCATCCCCTCAACTGGCCTGCGGCCAGCCTCTCCCCGTCGGACGGGGAGAGGGCCGGGGTGAGGGGCTTGCCGCACTCGTGCGAAACCTCTTCCTCTGTCGCCAAGAGCCCGGCCCATCTGTGTCCATCTGTGTCCATCTGTGGTTTCCTAGAATCCTTCACACTGAACCCTAACGGATCGCGCCCTCCAAGACCCGCACCGTTGCGCTCGGCCACCAAGACTTCTGGGACAGGCTGGAAGCTCTGTCCTACTTGGCCTTTGTCCTTCGGCCTTCTGGTTTCGTCCTTCCTCATGGCTTCACCCCCGTTCGGGCCAGCTCGTCGCCGACCGCTTTGACCGCGTGGTGCAGGAGATAGCCAACGTTACCGGTGGTCAGCCCGGTGCGTTCGGCGATCTCCTTGTAGGAAAGATTCTCGGTGAATTTCAGCCGGATCAGTTCGCGGGACCGTTCGTCCAGCGCGGCCAAGGTCAGGCGGACGAGCCCGATGCCTTCCCACCGGGCGACCTGTTCATCGGGCAGGAGCTGCGGATCGGCGGCCTCGTGTTCGGCCGTCGCGGATGAATCGTCTGACACGGGCGCGTGGAGGGAGACGATGCGGTCGAACTTGCGCCGGTGGTTGAGGGCCTGGTTGTGGACCGTGCGGTAGAGCCAAAGGCGCGGCTCGCGGACGGACGCAAACTGGGCGTGGAGTTTCATGAACGCTTCCTGCACGAGGTCTTCCGCCGCGTCCCGGTCTCCGACCAATCGCAGCGCATAGGCGAGCAGCGGCGATTCGAGGACCGCGAACAGCCCTTCGAGGGTCTGTCCGTCGGCCGAGTCCGTCCGCGCTTCGTCAGGTCGCGTCATGGTGCTGCCGGAAGGCATGGTCCTGTCGGATTCAATCCGCCGTTCCGGTGATGGGATCGCAGTCAAACATCGTGCTTCACCCGATACGACACCGAAGCGGCCGGTTTCTTAGGGCCTGTTTGGAAAAAGTTGGGACAGGCTTGCGGACGGCCTTGCCGGGTTCTTCGGGAGATCAGGAGCTCCTGTGGAATGCTTCGGGAGGCGGCCCGTTTGTAGGAAGGATTCTTGAAACGGACGCGGAGGTGCAGCCAAGCCTGCAGGGGAACAGGCCGACCAGCCCGATCTTGGGCGAGGCAAGTCTTGCGGGCGGAGCGGACACGTCCGCCCGGGGCTAGGCCCGGCGGATCGCCACCATCGCGGAGCGGGGCAGGGAATCGCCGCCGTCGGGCCAATGGCTGGTGATTTCCTTCTCGGAACTGTCGTCACCGGGATGCTGCACATTGACCCACAGCTCGGTTTTGTCCGGGCTCAATGTGGGAGAACAGAACTCCGCGCCGCGTGGCGCCACCGCCAGTCGTTTCACCTTGCCCGCGTCCGGGCCCAAGGTGGGCACCAGCATCAGGAAATTGTTCCCGAAGACCGACTGGGTGCCGCCTTCGTCCGGTTTGTTCTTCACGCTGAAGTCGGTCGTCACCAGCAGCCGGTGCTCCTCGGTGAAGCAGAGGTTGTCCGGCCAGACGAGACCGGTGTCGCGGCCTCCGGGCACGAAGACCTCCCAGGAAAACTCCAGCGCCCCGGCGTCGCCGCCCGACTCGCGCGCGCGGGCCACGGCTCCGGCCTCGTCCTTGAAGTAGGCCGGACGTGAAGCATCGAGTTTGCCCGGCTTCCAGGAAGTCAGCGCCACATACACGTCGCCGGTCACGGGATGCACCTCCACGTCTTCCGGCCGGGCCAGCGCCGTCCCGCCCGCGATCCTGGCCGCCGTGCGGGTGTGGACGCAGACCCGGGCGCGGTCGAACCCGGCGTCGCGCAGCTTCGCGTCCTGCTCGGGATCGAGCGGAAGCCAGCGACCTTTCTCCGTGTCGGCCACGTAGAGCGTGCCTTCATCCAAAAGGCGGCGGTTGGCCTTGCCGCCCGAGGGGTCGTATTTCCCGCGGCTGACGAATTTGTAGAAACATTGCCCGTTGCGGTCGTCGCCGAGGTAGCCGACGAGGCGGCCGTCCTTGGCCAGGGTGAACGCGACGTTCTCGTGGGCGAACCGGCCCAGCGCGGTGTGTTTGATGCACTCGCGCGTCTCGGGATCGACCTCGACGATGTAGCCGTAGTGTTCGGCGGGGCGGGGGAAGAAGTCGGCGATCTTCGAGGGCTTCTGCTTCAGTTCTTCGTCGCCCCAGATGTCCTGATAATTTTCTTCGGCCGTGCAGAGGGTTCCCCAGGGCGTGACGCCGCCGCCGCAGTTGCTGTTCGAGCCGATGGCTTCACGCGCGCCCTTCACCCAAGCGGTGCCCGCCGCCGGACCGGAGAGGCGGATCTTCGTGGAAAGGCCATCGACGCGGAAGTTCTCCGCGTGGGGCAGCACCGGCCGCCATGAGCCGTCGGCGCGGCGTTCGAGGCGGAGCAGGGAACCGCCCTGATTGACGAGGTAGAGCTCGGCCTTTTCACGGGTCAGGGTCTTGGACCAATCGCCGGTCATGAGGGGGACGTTGGCGTTCTCGTGGTTGCACCAGAGCCACGCGGTCTTTTCGTCGCGCGGGAGCCAGACGAGGTAGTCGTTGTGTTCGCCGTAGCGTTCGCCCTGCGGGTTGATCACGTCGCCGCGTTTCAACAGCACCTCGGACACGAAGCCCTCGGGCACGGTCAACGCGTCGGCGTGGGAGATGCCGACCGGCCTGATCTCCGGTCCGTCGAAGAACGACACTGGCTTGGCCGGGACATTCGCGGCATGGGCGTTGAACCATGCGGGGATGAGCCGGTGCCCGGCCGCCACCACGGCGGCGGCTCCGGTGAACTGCATGAACTGGCGGCGGGACAGGATCGAACGCGACATGGGCGCAACCTAGATCAGCTCGCCGTCTTCGGTAGGTGAAAAACCGGTGAACTTTCGGCGCGGTCGGCGCAGGATCGGCGTCAGCCCAAGGTGAAATCCAGCCCGATGTCCACCGCCCGGGCCGAGTGGGTCAGCGCGCCCACGGAGATGAAGTCCACGCCGGTCTCGGCGATGGCCCGCACGGTCTGGAGACTCACGCCGCCGCTGGCCTCGGTCTTGGCGCGGCGACCGACGATGGCGACGGCTTCGCGCAGCTCTTCGAGCGACATGTTGTCGAGCAGGATGATGTCGGCTCCGGCGTCGGCGGCTTGGCGCACCTGTTCCAAAGTGTCGGCCTCCACCTCCACCCGCAGCTTGGGATAGGCCTTGCGCGCGCGCTGCACGGCGGCGGCAATGGCGTTGGGCTTGGCGTCGCGCAAGGAGACGAGGTGGTTGTCCTTGATGAGGATCAGGTCGTGCAGGCCCACGCGGTGGTTCGTGCCGCCGCCGCAGGCCACGGCGTATTTCTCGGCGAGGCGCAGGCCGGGCGTGGTCTTGCGGGTATCCAGGATCTTCACCCGCGTGCCCGCGACGGCGTCCACGAACTGGCGTGTCAGGGTCGCCACGCCCGAGAGGCGCTGCACGAAGTTCAGCGCCACCCGCTCGGCCGTGAGCAGCGCGGCCGCCGGGCCTTTGACCCGCAGGAGCACGTCGCCCGCATGGACGGTGTCGCCGTCGCGCACGGCGCATTCCACCTCGGCCCGGGCCGAGACGCTGCGAAAGGCCGCCCGGGCAAAATCCAGCCCCGCGACGCACAACGGTTCGCGAGCGCGCATTTCCGCGCCACCGCGCAGCTTGCGCGAGATCATCGCGCGGGTCGTGGCGTCGCCGGGACCGATGTCTTCCCGGAGCGCGGCGCGGACCATTGGAGTGATGAGCCGTGGATCAAACCCTGCCATGCGCGCGAGGATGCGAGACCCGTCACCGGCGAAAAGGAAATAATCCGGCGCCCCCATGCGGCGATCCTCCGTGAACATCCTTCGACGTTGGGCGTTCGGTGTTGGACGTTCGGCGTTTCCCCAGTTCCTCCAATTTCCCCGCTTGACCCTGTCGTGGCCGGGACAACCTTCTCCGCCATGCGCCGATTCTCCCGCCTGCTCTTCAGCCTGTGCCTTGGCCTGGTCCTCGCCGGTTGCGCGACCTCGTCCGGCCCGGCTGTGCAGTTGGTGGACGTGGCTTTCACCGAGGCCACGGCATTCGAGACCGGCGCGGTCTTCACGATCCGGCTGCAGAACCAGACGACGCATCCGCTGCGATTCAAGGGCGCGGTCCATCGCGTCGCGCTCGACGGCGTGGAGGTCGGCAGCGGCACCAGCAACCAGGAGATCGAAGTGCCCGCGCTGGGCGAAGCCACGCAGGAAGTCACCATCCGCTTCAGCAACCTCCTGCTCGCCACCCGGCTGAAGGGCATGATCAACGCCCAGTCCGTCGGCTACCGCCTCGACAGCACGCTCCATCCCGCCAGCGGCTTCGGTCGCAAGCAGGTCGTGAAGGAAGGCCGTATCCGCCTGGACGACTTCAACCCGAACACCGCGCCCTTGCGTTGAACGCCGACCCGGAACCGTCCGTCGAATCCACCGAACACCCAACGCGTATGGCCAACCTCATTCTCCGCCCCGACTGGCATCTGCCCGAATCCGCCGTCACGCCCGAGCGCGTCTTCCTCAGCCGTCGCCGTTTCCTGCGCGACCTCGGTTTCGCCGGAGCCGGCTTGGCCGCGTTGAGCCACGGCTTGGGCCAATTGTCCGCCGCCGAGGCCGCCGGCTCCGCCAAGCTGTTTCCCGCCAAACGCAACCCGGACTTCAACCCCGGCTGGCCGCTCACGGACGAAAAGACCGCCGCGACCTACAACAACTTCTACGAGTTCACCCTCCAGAAGGATGTCCATAAGCACGTCGGCAAGTTCAAGACCGAGCCCTGGAAGGTCGAAGTCGGCGGCCTGGTGGAAAAGCCGCTGACGCTCGACGCCCGGGAGCTGATCGCGATGTTCCCGCTGGAGGAGCGCGTCTATCGGTTCCGCTGCGTCGAGGCGTGGTCGATGATCGTGCCTTGGACGGGCTTTCCGTTGGGCAAGCTGCTCGAAGCCGCGAAGCCCAAGGCGGAGGCCAAGTTCGTCCGCTTCGAGACCTTCAACAAACCGGAGGAAGCCCCCGGCCTCCAACGCTACACCCAGTATCCCTGGCCCTACACCGAAGGCCTGCGGTTGGACGAGGCGATGCACCCGCTCACGCTCCTCGCCAGCGGCATCTACGGCAAACCGCTGCCCAAGCAGCACGGCGCGCCTGTCCGCCTCGTCGTGCCGTGGAAGTATGGCTACAAGAGCATCAAATCCATCGTGAAGATCGAGCTGACCGCTCGCCAGCCGGCCACGCTCTGGGAAACGCTCCAGCCGGACGAATACCCCTTCGAGTCCAACGTGGACCCCGGCGTCCCGCACCCGCGCTGGTCCCAGGCCACCGAACGCCAGATCGACACCGGCGACCGCGTGAAGACGCTCCTCTACAACGGCTACGCCGACCAGGTGGCCAAGCTGTATCCGAAGGCGTAGGGGGCCGGATTGCAGGCTTCAGGCCAGGTTCTCCAAGCGGCTTTGCTCGCAGAAAAACAGCCTTCTCAGCCCGCCAAAAATTTGAACAGGTGTTGCCCGGTGGCTTTGTTCCTGACCGCAGCCCAAGAGCCCTCCACGTCTGCTCTCGGAACCCGGCGCCGTCCTTTTCGATTGCTGGCACCCCGTTCGTCCCCGCGCTGCGCTGTGGACGGGAGATCAGGGCTGCGCGGCAGCGCAGCGAAGACTTTGACTCCCTGGGTCACCACCGGATGTCGTGGACGCGACCACGGTAGGACCACTCGTCCATGTGGGTCACGAGACCGGCGCGAATCGGGTTCTCGCGCACATACTGCCACTTCTCCGCGTAGCTCTCCTCGTCCCGCAGGCGATGGTGAAAGCCGCCGGATTGGAAGGCTCCGGCGTCCGGATGCGTCTTTGCGAAGCGGTCCTTCCAGAATGCGATCCAGCGTTCGAGGGTGAACTTCAGGTCGTGCGGCGCGCAGAAGAGGTGCAGGTGATCGGGCATCAGCAGATAGTCGCTGACGAGCCAGGCGGTGGCCGTGTGTTCCCAGATACCGTGCAACGCCCGTTGGACGGAAGCCTGTGCCAGCCAGCGCTCCCGCTGGTGCGTGCTCACCGTCAGGAAAACCCAGTTTGGTCCGCCGGTGGTGAGGTGGACGCCCTTGGCCGGCGTGCGACGGCCCGGTTCCTGGAACGGGCGGTGGGACATGGCGGTCTTCGTAGCGGAAGCACCGGATGGAAGGAAGCACCGTTCGTCCCGCGCTGCGCTGGGGACGGAAGTCAGGGCAGCGCGGCAGCGCAGCCCCACCTTCGACATGGTAGGGCGGAGCTGCTGCTCCGCCCCATCTTCCGCCAAGACCCGCGCAGCGAAGTCTTGGCCGTGGGCGACCTCAGCTCAGATCCGGCCGGAAGACGGAGAGGCTCCCGCTGAAAATTCGGCTGGGCGGATGTTCGGACGCCCCGTTCGTCCCGGCGCTGCGCTTGGGACGGAAGTCAGGGCTGCGCAGCAGCGCAGCCCCACCTTCGATCTTGGTAGGGCGGAGCTGCCGCTCCGCCCCAATCTCCGCCAAGACCAGCGCAGCGAGGTCTTGGCCGTGGGCGACCTCGGCTCAGATCCGGCGGGAAGACGGAGAGGCTTCCGCTGAAGACTCGGCTGGGCGGATGTTCGGACGCCCCGTTCGTCCCGGCGCTGCGCTTGGGACGG
>CAMLMI010000238.1 GCA_946480965.1 uncultured Verrucomicrobiales bacterium
TGGCCCTGGTGATGAACTCCCGCGCCGAACTCGTCGGCGTGACCATCGGCAACGACATGAGCTCCCGCGACATCGAGGGCGAAAACCTGCTCTACCTGCCCCAGGCCAAGATCTACGAACGTTCCTGTGCCCTTGGGCCGTGGATCACCACTGGCGCTACCGAAGCCGCCATCCGCGACTGGACCATCGGCGTCACCATCGAACGCGGCGGCGCGCCCGTCTTCGACGGCGAGATCGGCATCAACCAGATCAAACGCTCGTTCCAGGAACTGATCGGCTGGCTCTACAAGAGCCAGAAATTCCCATTCGGCACCGTGTTGCTGACCGGCACCGGCGTCGTCCCCGGCAACGACTTCACCCTCGCCTCCGCCGATCGCGTCCGCATCCGCATTTCCGGCATCGGCGAACTGGTGAACGACGTGGCGGTGGTGTGAGCCGCCGTGGGGCAGACTTGCAGCTTGCCGAGCCAACCATCCCTCCAAGCCGCTGAATCTCCGGATCAGCGGCTTTTCTCTTGGCCTACAAACTCACGACGAGATTTCCATTCCAGGGCTTGTTCCATTCCGGCCTGCTCAAGCCCGTCCCATGAAATCCCGCAGCAAAACCCTTCTCGCCCGAGTCGCCGTTCTCGTCATCGCGGTCGCGGCGTTCCTCTTCTTCCGCCCAAACCCGAGCGTGGCGCCGTATCCCGTTCCGAATGGATTGGACGACTTGATGCACGCAGCGAGTTCCATCCAAGCGTTGCCCGGCGGAAGCTTCGATACCGATCCGAAAACCCCGGAGGAACGCCTGTCGCTGCTGGCGTCGAACGCGCCTGCGCTGGAGCTGGTCCGGACGGGATTGGCCCGGGAAATCCGCATCCCAACGACCAATGATCTGACCAGCTCGTTGGCCCTCGACCAAGCCGCCGCATTGAAACGTGTCGCCCGTCTGGTCGCGATCGAATCGCGCTCCGCGAGGGACCGTGGAGACGCAACGAATGCGCTCGGCTCGGCACTCACCCTGTTCGATCTTTCGAACCACGGAACGAAGGGCGGATTGGTGATCCACGGTCTCGTGGGCGTGGCCATTCGCAGCATGGCCTGCCGGGCGATGGAAGATGTGCTCGGCTTGGAGAACGCTGCCGTTTGCCGGATGGCCGCCCAGTCCATGTTCGAAAAAGCCACCAATGCCCCGACCGCCGCTGATTACCTCGCCAGCGAAAGGGAGTGGCGCCGCACTCTGCCTTTTGGAATGCGGCTGGGCGGCCATCTGTCGGAACTGATGAATGGAAGCGTCCGCAAGAGCGAAGAAAAGTTCGTCCAACGCGTCGATCAACAGCGCCAGACCGAGGCCGTCCTGCTTCGCGAGCTCGCCACCATCGCCTTCCGCCTGGAACACGGCCGCGACGCCACGAACTGGAACGAACTGGTGCCGGCTTATCTGCCGGAGATCCCCCGCAACGCCACGAACAATACGCCGTTGCCTTTGGGTGGGCCCTAGATGGAACGGAGAGCGGACGGTCACGCCCGCGTTCCTTTGGTTTCTCTTTACGACTCGGTGTCCCGGCGACGGCGGAACTCCTCCATGAGCCGCAGGATCTCCTCGCGGATTTCGAAGAGCTCGTTGCGCAGCCAGCCGACGGTTTCGGGCTCGATCTGCCCGCGTTCGGCGACGTGCCGAAGGGCGGCCTGGGAACGGTGCAGCGGATCGAGGGCGCGCTTCAGATACGCCACGGTGAAGGCCAGTCCCGCGAGGGGCCGTCCGTAGGCCAGTCCGTTCAGGGCCCCGGCCAGCTTGGCCCCGAGCGTGGTGACGCCGGACATGAGGGCGATGAGTTGCCCGTCGTCTTCCCCGGCGGGGGCGGCGGCATCCACGAGATCGATCATCCGCAGGGTGACGCGGTGGGCGCGGTGCGCCAAGGGGTGGCGGATGACGTCGTTGTCCACGCGGATCCAGTCCACGCCCTCGGTGGCGGGATCGGGCTGGGGATCGGCCAGGTCCTCGACCTCCTCGCCGGAGAGCGCCGCCGGGCCGGATTCGTCCGTCCCGGCGGGAGCCTCCGGATCGTCGTCGGGGGCGGCTTCCTCCAGGGTTTCGGCCAGGGTGTCCCAGCCCATTTCGCGGGCGATGCGCTGTTCGGCCTCGGGGCTGTCGCCGTATTTCTCCAGCAGCTCGACATACTTGTCGGTGATGGCGTCGCTCTCCCGCATGGATTTCTCGAAGTCGAACTCGTCCCACTCCTCCAGGTTCTCGGGGCCTTCGTGGCGGGCGGCCTCGACGGCGTCGGTGAGCTTGCCGAGGAAGCCGGTGAAGCCGCTGGCGGCCTCCTGGGCGCGCTGCTGTTCCTCCTCCGGCGTGAGGCGCCATTCGGGATCGGAGACGGCCAGGCGGAAGCCGGTCCCCTCGATGACCACGCGGCCGTTGGCCTCGCTGAACCATTCGAGGTAGAGGCAATTGGCCAGGTGTTCCGGCGGCTTCTCGCCGCGCTGCATCATCTCGTAGGCCTGGTCGAAGGGGACGTTGAAGACGCGGACCTTCCGCGAAGCCGTCATGTCGCCGACGCTGCCGAGCTGCACGGGGGCGAGGCGTTCGGCGGAGGGACCGACGGCGGAGGTATCGGGATTGGTGAAGGTGAGCAGGCAACCGGCGAGATCCGCCTGGGCATTGCCCCGGAGCTGGAGAAGGACGGGCTCGGACCGGCCGTGGAGCCAGAGCCGTCCGCGGACGACGCCTTTCTCCCGGTTGTCGATCTCCCCGCGGACCACGGATTCGTGTATGCGGAAAGCCATCGCCCTTTGGGCTACCATGTCCGGCGCTCCGTCGTCAGCAATTTGATTTGGGCCGAGCCGCCATGGCGCAAGCCGCCGGCTTTCCGTGCTGCAAGCGTCCTGGTTGCCGGAGCGCCGACATGATGTCGGCGAGGACGCCCCTTCGATCCGACACGGCTCCGCAAGCACGACGCCTGCGACCCGGGCCGACAGGACGCCGGCACCACAACGGCTCGACGCGCGCCGAAGCTCGGATACGTTCCGCCTGCAACGACGACTAAACTGTTCTCATGCGACCGAAGATTTTCCGCCTGTTCCTCAAACCCCGCTGTCCCTGGTGCGTGGAAGCCCGCGAGTGGCTCGACGCCCGGAGCTATGCCTACGAGCCCTTCGACGTGACGAACGACGAGGCGGCGCGGCGGGAGATGGTCACCCTGACCGGCCAGTCCAAGGCGCCGAGCGCCGAGATCGACGGGCACGTGCTGGCGGACTTCGGCGCGGACGAGTTGGAAGCCTTCCTGCGGGAACACGGCTACTCGGTCTGATATCCGGACACCTGTGCCGGACCTCGCCGGGCTTGGCTCGGGCGGGGACTCCGCCCACACTCGGTCCGCGATGCAGACGTTGCGCGACGCGCTGGCCCGCCTCCCCCGACAAACCCGCACGGTTCTCGTCACCCTCGTGGTCGGCCTCGGGGCCGGCGGCATCGCGGTGGCCTTCCACGTGGCGCTGGGCGCGGTCTTCCAGGCCACGCTGGTCCGCCTGTCGGAACAGGGGACGGCGCGGTTCGTCCTCGGGAGCTTCTTCCTGCTCGCCAGCACCTCGGTCATCGCGGGCTGCCTGCTGCACTTGTTCTGCAAGGAGGCGGCGGGCAGCGGCATTCCCCAGTTGAAGGCCGCGTTCTGGAAGAATTTCGGCCACGTGCCGTTCCGCGTGGTCTGGGTGAAGTTCCTCGCGGCCGTGATCCAGGTGGGCGGCGGCAGCAGCCTGGGCCGGGAAGGCCCCACGGTGCAGATCGCTGGGGCGACGGGGTCCAACATCGCCGGGCTGGCCGGGGAACCGAAGCAGCAGCGGCGGCTCGGCGCTGCGGCCGGAGCGGCGGCGGGCCTGGCGGCGGCGTTCAACACCCCGCTGGCCGCCGTGACCTTCGTGCTGGAGGAGCTGATCGGCGATTTGAACAGCCGCCTGCTCGGCGGCGTGCTCCTGGCGGCGGTGGTGGGCGCGCTCGTGGCGCACGGGCTCCTCGGTCCGCAGCCCGCCTTCACGCTGACCACAGTGCCCGACCCCGACTGGTGGGCCTATACGCTCGTGCCGCTGGTCGCGGCGGCCGCCGCCCTGGTCGGCGTGGCCTTCCAGCGCGCCGCCTTGTGGCTCCGGCTCCGGGCGCGCGGCTGGGAGAAGATCCCCGTCTTCCTGCGGCCCGCCCTCGGCGCGATGGTCTGCTGGGCGCTGGGCGTCGCGGTCTTCCTCGGGACGCGGCGGCTGGGCGTCTTCGGCCTCGGCTACGAGGATCTCTCGGCCGCCCTGGCGGGCAACATGCCTTGGAAGATCGCCCTCGTGCTGCTGGCCGCCAAGCTCCTCGCGACGGTCGCCTGCTACGGCACCGGCGGCGTTGGTGGCGTCTTCGCGCCCACGCTCTTCTTCGGCGCGATGACCGGCCTGGGCGTCGCGGGCCTGGTGCAATGGCTCGTGCCCGCGCTGGACGTGGACCTGGCGCTCATGGCCATCGTGGGCATGAGCGCGACGCTCGGCGCGGTGGTGCGCGCCCCGGTCACGAGCATCCTCATCGTCTTCGAGATGACCCACCAGTTCGCCCTCGTGCCGCCCCTGATGATCACCGCCCTCGTCAGCCAGGCGATCAGCCGGCGGATGCAGAAGCACAACCTCTACGACGAGCTGCTCGCGCAGGACGGCCACGAACTGGACCGTTTCACCCCGCCGCGCGACCTGAAGTCCTGGCAGGCCCAGCCCGTCTCGCGCTTGGCCACGAAGAATGTCGTCTGCGCCGCCTCGCTCGACCCGGCCGAGCTCAAGCAGCTCCTTCTCCGCCATCCCTACGGACGATTCCCCCATCTGTCCGACGGCCGGCTCGCCGGAATCCTCCGCCGCGAGGACATCGAGGAGGCGCTGAAGGAAGGAACCGCTCCGCCCGTGCTCCGGGCCACCACCGGTCGGCCGGACATCTCCCTGCGCGCCGCCGAAGCGCTGCTCGTCGAGGACGAAACCGGCGCGCTCGTCCTCCAGTCCGCGCCCGAGGGGCCGGTGGAGGGACTGCTCACCCTCCACGACGTGCTCCGCGCGGAACAGGCCGCCGCCGACCGCGGCGATTGAACCCCGCCCGCCCTTGCGCGGCGGCTCCGGCTGGCCCACCTGTTTGGCGTCATGAACGAATCCACGCCCGCCCTCGATGCCGTGCAGCAGGCCGCCGCCGACCAGTTCTCCCGCCAGAGCCACCGTTACGGCCAGGGCCACATCCTGGAACAAACCGGCGACATCCGCGCCGCGCTGCCCTTTCTGCGCCTTCCCCCGGTGGCCGACGTCCTGGATGTCGCCACCGGTGGAGGCCACACCGGGCTGTTCTTCGCCGAGCGCGGCCACCGCGTCACCCTGGGCGACCTCTCGCGGGCCATGCTGGAGCGCGCCTCCGCGCTCGCCGCCTCGCGCGGTCTGACCGTCTCGACAAAACAGCACGCCGCCGAAGCCATCCCGGAACCGGACGCCTCCTTCGACCTCGTCACCTGTCGCGTCGCTCCGCACCACTTCAGCTCCCCGGCCAGGTTCGTGCGCGAAGCCGCGCGCGTGCTGCGGCCCGGCGGCCACTTCCTCCTGATCGACGGCTCAATTCCCGACGGCGAACCAGAGGCCGAGGAATGGCTGCACGAAGTGGAGAAGTTGCGCGATCCCAGCCACGCCCGCTTCCTCTCGCCCGCCGCATGGAAGGAGCTCTGCGACGCCGCCCAACTGGAGGTCGTCCACTGCGGCCTGTCCCCGCGCCAGCAACCGGACCTGGAATGGTATTTCGAGACCGCCGCCACGCCTCCGGCCAACCGGGCCCGCGTGCGAGAACTCGTCGCCGCCGCTTCGCCCCATGTCCGCGAAGTGTTCCAGCTCGGCGTCGAGGAAGGGCGGATCGTCTGGTGGTGGCCGATGGTCACGCTCGTGGCACGCAAACCGGTCGCGGCCTAGCCGACGTGGATGCCTCAGGGACTACCTGCCCGCCAAGAGCGCTTCCGCATGTTTCCGCGCCGCGTCGCTCTGGCCGCCGAGCATCCGGGCCAGTTCGGTGACGCGTTCGGTGGCGGAGAGCAGTTCGATCTCGGAGATCGTCCGGCCGTCCTTCACCGATTTGCTGACCACGTAGTGCGCGTTGGCGGCGGCGGCCACGGCGGGGAGGTGGGTGATGCAAAGGACCTGCCGACGATCGGCGATCTGCCGCATCTTCTGGCCGACGACCGTCGCGGTCTCGCCGCCGACGTTCGCGTCCACTTCGTCGAAGACCAGCACCGGAATGGCGTCCTGCGCCGCCAGCACCGTCTTCAGCGCCAACATCACCCGGGCCATTTCGCCGGACGACGCGATGGCGCGCAGCGCGCGGGGCGGTTCGCCGGGATTGGGCGCGAACTGGAACTCCACCGTGTCCAGGCCGGAATGGTTCGCCGGACCGGTGTCGCCCAACGGCTGGTGCGTCAGGGCCACATCGAAGTGGCTCTGCTTGAAGCCGAGGTCGGAGAGCTGTTTCACCGCCGCTTTGCCGAGCTTGGGAATGATCTTCTTCCGTTCGGCGGAAAGGGACTGGCCAAGCGTCGTCAGCTCCTTGCGCAGGCGCTGGATCTCGGAGTTCAAGCGGGCCAGCTCGCCGTCGCGCTGTTCCAAGGTCTCCAGCTTGGCCTCGGCCTCTTCGCCGAAGGCGATGACGTCGTCGAGCGTGCCGCCGTATTTGCGTTTGAGCGACTGGACGAGGTTCATTCGCTCTTCCAAGGCGGCGAGACGTTCGGGATCGACGTCCACCTTGTCCGCATAGGATCGGAGATCGCCGAGCAGATCCTGGAGCGATTCCGACAACTGCCCGTGCGTTTCAACCAAGGCTTCCGCGCCGGGATCGACGCGGCGCAGCTCGGCCAATTGTCGGCCCAGCCCGCCCATCGCCGAAGTGATCGAGGTGTCGTCCTCGTTCAACACACCCAAGGCGGCCTGGCAAAGCTGGAGGATCTTCGCGGCGTTGCTGGCGCGATTGTATTCCTCCACCAGCGATTCCTCCTCGCCGGTCTGGAGCTTGGCCCCGGCGATCTCGTGGACCTGGAACCGTAGCAGATCGAGCTGCTGGGCGTAGGTCTTTTCATCGACGATCAACCCGGCCTTCTCCGCCTCCACTTCCGCCAGCTTGCGCGCGGTGGCAGCGAACTCCTCGCGCAAGCCGTCGAGATCGCCGAACGCGTCGAGAATCTCCAACTGGCGGGCCGGATGGAGCAGCGACTGGTGGTCGTGCGGGCCGTGCATGTCCAC
>CAMLMI010000239.1 GCA_946480965.1 uncultured Verrucomicrobiales bacterium
GCTCGCCGAGGTCTATCACGCCAAGGCCCAGAAACGCGGAGCCAGTCCGGCCGCGCTCGCCGCCATCCGCGAACACTTCCAACGCGTCGAAGCCTCCGTCATCCGCATCGACCGGCTCCGGGCCGAAGCGGAGAGCAAGCACCTCGCGTCCGTGGCCGCCTTCGCCGAACGCGCCTATCGCCGTCCGTTGGAAGATGCGGAGCGCCGTTCGCTCGCGGACTTCTACGCCGCGCTGCGAAAGACCGACGAACTCGACCACGAAGAGGCCCTGCGCGACACGCTGGTCAGCGTCTTGATGTCGCCGAATTTCCTCTACCGCGTGGATCTGGCCGAAGCAGAAGGGCTGGCCAAGGTGGGCGATGGAGCGCGTCGTCCGAAATCGCCGCGCACAGCCGGTTCTTCGGGAACCGTTCCCCTGTCCGACTATGCGCTGGCCAATCGCCTGAGCTACTTCCTCTGGTCCAGCCTGCCCGATGAAGCCCTGCTGGCCCGCGCCGCCGCCGGTGAGCTGCAACGTCCCGGCGTGCTCGCGGCCGAGGCCCGGCGCATGTTGCGCGATCCCCGCGCCCGCGCCTTGGCCGTGGAGTTCGGCGGACACTGGCTGGATTTCCGCCGCTTCGAGGAACACAACGCCGTGGACCACGAACGTTTCCCGACCTTCGACGACGCGCTGCGGCGCGCGATGTTCGAGGAGCCCGTCCGTTACCTGCTCGACGTGATGCAGCGCGACCGTTCCGTGCTCGATCTGCTCCACGGCCGCGACACCTTCGTGAACCCGCCGTTGGCCAAACACTACGGCTTGACCGTTCCGCCCGGAGACACGAACACTTGGACACACCTTGAAGACGTCGCCGCCGTCGGTCGCGGCGGGCTGTTGCCGATGTCCGTCTTTCTCACCGCCAATTCCCCCGGCCTCCGCACCAGCCCGGTCAAACGCGGTTACTGGGTCGTGCGCCGTTTGCTCGGCGAACACATCCCCGCCCCGCCCGCCACCGTGCCCGAACTCCCGGCCGACGAAGCCCATCTCGGCGAACTGACGCTGCGCGAGACACTGGAACGTCACCGCGCCGATCCGTCCTGCGCTTCCTGCCATCAGCGGTTCGATTCGCTGGGACTCGTCTTCGAGGGCTTCGGTCCGGTCGGTGAACGCCGGGAGAAGGATCTGGGCGGCAAACCGATCGACGACCACGCCGTCTTCCCCGGCGGCGGCGAAGGCTCCGGCTTGGCGGGACTCAAGGCCTACATCGGCGAGAAGCGAGAGGCCGACTTCGTGGACAACCTTTCCCGCAAGCTCCTCGCCTACGCCCTAGGCCGCACCTTGCTGCTGAGCGACGAAGCCCTGCTCCGCGACACCCAGCGCCGCCTGGCCAAGGACGGCCATCGTTTCAGCGTGCTGGTGGACAGCATTGTCAGCAGCCCGCAATTCCTGAACAAAAGAGGCCCGGAACACCTCGCAACCCTCCAAAAGCCATGAGCGCTCCCGAACCCACCCCGCTCGCCCTCCGCCGCCACCGCGTGTCCCGCCGCACCTTCCTGCGCGGCGTGGGCGTGACGATGGCCTTGCCGTGGCTCGAATCGTTGCCCGTCTTCGGCGAAACCGCGCCGGTGGCCAAAGGCGCCGCGCCGGTCCTGCCCAAACGCTTCGGCGCGCTCTTCTGGGGCAACGGCGTGAACGCGAACCATTGGTGGGCCAAGGGCGCGGGCGCGGAGATGGAGCTGGGCAAGAGCCTCCAGCCGATGGAGCCGTTCAAGCGGAAGATGAATTTCATCGACGGCCTCTTCAACCGCTCCGCCGTCGGCGTGGGCATCCATCCCGGCCAGACCGGCAACCTGCTTTCCGGAATGCCCCTGACCAAGGGCGCGGTGCTCAAGGGCGGCATCAGCATGGACCAGGTCCTCGCCAACCACATCGGCCAGGACACCGTCCAGCCCAGCATGGTCCTGGGCTGCGAACAGCCCATCACCGGCTATCACGAAACCAACTTCTCGATGGCCTACAGCTCCCACATCTCGTGGCAGAGCGCCGATTCGCCGGTGCCGATGGAGGTCTATCCTTCGCTCGCCTTCGACAGCCTCTTCGAGAACCGCGGCAGCCGCCGGAACCAGAGCATCCTCGACCGCGTGAAGGACGACACCTCCAGCCTCGTCCGCAAGGTCAGCGCGACCGACAAGGCCAAGCTCGACGAATACCTCACCAGCGTCCGCGAAGTGGAGAAGCGCGTCGAACGGATGCGGACCGACGCCGACCGCGCCGCCGAGAAGTTCCGCGAGAACGGCAAGCCGCTCTTCACCATGAAGCGGCCCGACAACGGCTTGCCCGAGGACATTCGCGAGCACATGAAGCTGATGTGCGACATCACCGCGCTCGCCTTCCAGACCGACAAGACCCGCGTCGTCTCCCTGCTCCTCTGCCGCGATCTGTCCGGCCTGTTCTACCCGTTCCTCGACGTCCGCAAGTCGCACCATCCCGCGTCGCACGACGATCTGTCCGACGACTTCGAGAAGATCACCCGCTACTACGTGGGCCAGCTCGCTTATCTCGCCGAACGCCTCGACGCCATGCCCGAAGGCGAAGGCACCACCGTGCTGGACAACTCCTGCCTGCTCTTCCTCTCCAACATGTGGTCCGGCAACGCCCACGACAGCACCCGCCTGCCCATCCTCACCGTTGGCGGCCTCGGGGGCACGCTGGAGACCGGCCGTGCGCTCAACTACCGGGACAAGGGCGACGAAAACCGGAAGGTGTGCAGCCTCTACCTGTCGTTGATGGACCGCATGGGCGTGAAGCTCCCCCGGTTTGGCGACGCAGAAGCGCGTCTGGCGGAGATCTGACCGGGCCCATCACCGAAGCGGGCACGCCGGTCGCAGGCCCCGGTGCCCCGCCTACTCCACGCGCACCGGTTTTCCGGTGCTTTTCTCCAGAAGCTTCAGCAGGCCCTTTTCGCCGGGCAGATGGGCCGCACCCACGGCGACGAAGAAGGTCTTGCCCGGGTTTTCCTTCATCAGCTTGCCGAGCCGTTCCGCCATCAGCGCGTTGCGGTCGATGAGGAAGGCGCGCAGGAACTTCTCCCTGTCGGCGGCTGGCGTCGTTTCCATCCATTCGTTCATCTTGCCCATCAGCCTTTCCGCGTCGCCCGAGAGGTAGGCGGCGATGAGTTCCTTGACCGGTTCGCGGCCGTCCTTCCGCGCCTTTTCCAGCGTGTCGAGGGTCTGCTCCAGCATCCGGACCTGCTCGGCTTCGTTGAGGATGTCGAAGGTGCCGACCTGTTCCTCGATGGTCTCCAGACCGACGGCGCGTTTGCCCATCGCCTTGGCACGGTTGGCCAGGACGAGATCGAGCGGTTCGCCGGGACTCTTCAACTGCTGCTCGATCAATCCGACGGTCGCCGCGACGGCCCACACGTGCATCCGCTCGAAGGGCTCCAGCGTCAGCGCGGGATTGATGCGGCGAAACTCCTTGTCCAAACGGGCGTGGAGTCCGGCGGGCAGCACCTCCTTCAACGGCTTCTTCGCGCCCATGAGCGTGGCGGCCATCTTCATCATCTGCTCCATGTCCATCTCGATCTCGGTCGCGACGATGTCGGACTGCGCGAGGGCGTTGCTCACGGCGGCTCCGTAGCGCAGCACGGCCGGATCGGCCACGTGGATGGTGCCGAAGAGATGGACGGGCGTCGGGCCGTCGATCTTCCAGAGCAACGGCTTGGGCGACGACGGCACCGGATCGGCCGCGTGCAGAAGCGGAGCGAGCAGCACGGCGATCCAGACCAAGGGGCGGGCAAAGGCGGCGAACTGCAGGGGCAGGGTTTTCATGGGTGGCGGGGTTCGTTGGCGGTCGGGAGACACTTCCGTCTCGCTGGCCTGTTGAAAAGGCGGAAGTCCGCCCTTAGAACCTCCGCAGCCCCCGGCAGCCACGGCTCCGGAACCCCGATCCCAATCCCATGACTGAACGCGACAAGATCCTCGGACGCATCCGCGAAGCCCTGACCGTGACCGCGCCGCCGCCCGGCCAGCACGACTCGCACGGCCACGGTCATGCGGAGCACCCGATCCAGTTCGCCCCGCGACCCGCCGCCACGCACGCCCGCGAGTGGTTGCCCAAGGCGGCGGAGACCTTCGAGGCCCAGGTCGCGCAGTTCCGCGCCTGCTCGGAGGATCTCAAGACGGAATTCATCGTCGCGGAGTCCGTGGCCGACCTGCCCAAGATCCTCGGCGACCTCCGCCAACGCGAAGGCTGGAGGCAAGCCGCCGCGCACCGGAGCGAGTTGACCGATGCCGCCGTCGAGGCGCTGGGCCTGCCCACCTTGACGGTCGATGGCGGCTACGACGTCCGTGCGCTGGAACGTTGCGACGTCGGCATCACCGCCTGTGATGCTCTCGTGGCCCAGACCGGCACGCTTGTCGTCACCTCGCGCAGTTCCGGCGGACGCGCCCTGTCCGTCCTGCCGCCGCACCATCTGGTCATCGCCCGCCGCGACCAGCTCGTGGCCGACCTTCCCGCCGCCTTTGAGCTGATCCAGCAGAAGTATTCGCCGGATTACCCGAGCATGATCTCGCTCGTGACCGGCCCCAGCCGCACCGGCGACATTGAGCGCATCCTTGTGCTCGGCGCGCACGGGCCGAAGAAGCTGACCGTCGTGCTCGTTTGAGCCAACGCGAAACCTTGCGCCGCATCCCGGCGTCTCTCCGCATGGTGCGACTGCCCCGAACTCCGCTCTGGTTGATCCCCTTGCTGATCGCGGGACTGGTCGCGCTGTTCGGCTGGTGGGGCTCCGCTCGGCTGCGCCACACGATCGAGGCCCAGCTGCGCGACGAGCTGGCCGTCACGCTCGACGCCAACGTCACCGCGCTGGAGATCTGGACCACGAACCAGATGAAGCTGGCCACGGCCCTGGCCGAGGAGCCGCGCCTGCGCCAATTGGCCAACGCGGTGCTGGACCATGGCGATTCCGGCGAACTCTTCCCGCGCCGCGCCGCGTCTCCTCAGGTCGAGGCGTTCGCCGACTATCTCCGCCCGCGCCTGCTCCGCATCGGCTACGAGGTGGCCGATCTGGTGAACACCAACCTCGTCGTCGCGGCCAACACCTTTCGCGGCCGGATGCGTCGGGGCAATCCGGTGGCGGAGGAACACACGGCCAAGTTCTCCGAGCTCTTCACCAACGGCCATGCCGTGCTCATCACCCCGTTCAAGCCGCCCCGGCCGGCTCTCGGCCGGGGTTTCGCGCCTCGTCGCGCCCCGGAAAACGGCGCGCCCATCCTCGAAGGCACCAACGGCCCGGTGTTCAACGCGAACCCGAACCAGGGCCGTTCCCGCGCCCTGCCGCAGCTCGCCCGCGCGGTGGAACGCCTGCGTCGGGGCGATCTCACGCTCATGCAGGTGGCCGCGCCGATCCGCGACGACGACGACAAAACCATTCGCGGCGCGCTCGCGCTCATCATCGATTCGGACAAGGAATTCACCCGCATCCTCTCTGTCGCACGTTCCGGCCAAAGCGGCGAAACCTATGCCTTCGACCAGAGCGGTCTGCTCATTTCCCGCAGCCGTTTCGACGAGCAGCTCAAGGAGCTGGGATTGATCGAAGCCCGGCCCGACGTGAACTCCGCCCTCAATCTCCGTCTCAGTGATCCGGGCCAGGACTTCCCCGAGAAAATCGCTCCGGAGGACACCAACACCGTGACGCGCCCGCTGATCCACTTGGTCTCGGAGGCCGTGGCCGGCGGATCGGGTGTGAGCATCGCGCCGTCCCGCGACTATCGCGGCGTGCCCGTCGTCGGGGCGTGGCGCTGGTTGCCGGGGCTGGGCTTCGGCGTCGCCACACAGATCGACGCCTCGGAGGCCTTCCGTCCGTTGCGCGTGTTGCAGTCCGTGTTCCTCATCCTCGTGCTGCTGTTGCTGCTCTGCGCCATCGGCATGTTCCTGTTGTCCTGCCTGAGCCTGGTTTCGCGACGCCGGTTGAGCGAAGCGGAACTCAAGTTGAAGCAGCTCGGCCAATACACGCTGGAGGAAAAGATCGGCGAAGGCGGCATGGGCGTCGTCTATCGCGCCCGCCACGCGCTCATGCGCCGCGACACCGCCATCAAGCTCCTGCCGCCGGACAAGGCCGATCCGGCGGCCATCGAACGCTTCGAGCGAGAAGTCTGCCTCACCTGCCAGCTCACACACCCGAACACGATCCAGGTTTACGACTACGGCCACACCCCCGATGGCGTCTTCTACTTCGCGATGGAGTATCTAGTGGGCTTGAACCTGCACGACCTGGTCCATCGCTACGGACCGATGCCCGAAGGCCGCGTCATCCACGTGCTCTCCCAGGTCTGCGACTCGCTCTGCGAAGCCCACGCCCTGGGCCTCGTCCATCGCGACATCAAACCGGCCAACATTTTCCTCTGCGACCGGGGCGGCGTGCCGGACAACGTGAAGGTCCTGGACTTCGGGCTCGTGCGCCGCTTCGCCTCCAACGCTTCGGCGGATCATCCCGCACAGGTCGAAGCCGGCGCCGTCGGCACGCCTTCATTCATGCCGCCCGAGGCGATCCAGAACCCCAACAGCAGCGATCCCCGCAGCGACATCTATTCGATCGGCGCGCTCGCCTACTTCCTCCTGACTGGCCGCAACGTCTTCGAGGGCGACAACGTGGTGGACCTCTATTCCCGCCACCTGAAGGAAACGCCCGCACCGCCCTCCCGGCACACGGAGAACCCCATCAGCCCCGAGCTGGAACGCATCCTCCTCGGTTGCCTGGAGAAAGACCCTGCCCGTCGTCCCCAGGAAATCGTCCAGCTCCGCGAAATGCTCCAGTCCTGCCCCACCGCCTCCGACTGGGGCGCGGGCGCACGGGCGAGCTGGTGGAACCAATACCATCGCGAAACCGGCAAAACCGAACACCGCCGTCCTTCCTCCACCCCCATCGCCGACGCCACCCTCCGCATCGACTTCGCCAGCCGCATGGAGGAGTAGCGGATTGGATGGCCGCGAAGAGGAGGAAGGCGTTGTGGAGTGGGGCCGCTCGACGGCGCTTTGGTGAAGCCGCCAGGTTCAGATCAGGCCGAACCAAAGCGGTGTCGAACCACCCCACTCCAAAGGCGTCCTTCCCGCTCCTATCCGCCATTTTTCAAAACAAGCGCTCGTTTTTGCGCCCCTTGCGCCTCTTTGCGGCCATTCCT
>CAMLMI010000240.1 GCA_946480965.1 uncultured Verrucomicrobiales bacterium
CCTTGGCGAAGAGCATCTTCAGCCCGGTGAAGAGCAGGAACGCGCCGAAAATATAGAGTATCCAGTGGAAGCGGTTGATGAGCTCTCCGCCCAGCCAGATCATCACGCCGCGCATGAGCAGCGCGCCGACGATGCCCCAGAAGAGCACCCGGTGCTGGTAGGACTGGGGGACGCGGAAGTAGGAGAAGATGATCGCGATGACGAAGACGTTGTCCATCGAGAGGGACAACTCGACCAGGTAGCCGGTGATGAACTCCTTGGTCTGGACCGACGTCCAGTCGTCGGTCATGCGCGGGGCGATGAAGAAGGCGAACACCATCGCCGTGGTGAACCACACGGTGGTCCACGCCAGCGCCTCGCGGAAGCCGACCACGTGCGCCTTCCGGTGGAAGACGCCCAGGTCGAGCGCGAGGAAGAAGAGGACGGCCGCCACGAAGGCGGCCCAGTGGATGGCGGAGATTTCGGCGAGCAGTGCAGGCATCTGGGATCAGGCTTTGGCGGGAGAACCGGGAACCGTCGAGACCACCGCCACGCTGGAGGTGATCTTGTCCGGACGCTGTCCTTTGTGCCACCAGAGCACCAGGGCGCAGGCGATGAACACGGAGGAATAGGTGCCGGTCAGGATGCCGACCAGGAAGGTGAAGGCGAAGTCGTTGATCACGCCGCCGCCGAAGAGGTAGAGCGACAGGGTGGCGATGAAGATCGTGCCGGCGGTGATGATCGTGCGGCTCAGGGTCTGGTTCAGCGCCTTGTTCATCACGTCCTTGAAGGTGCCGGGCACGCCCAGCTTCAGGTCCTCACGGATGCGGTCGAAGATGACGATCGTGTCGTTGATGGAGAAGCCGATGATCGTGAGGATCGCCGCCACCATCGGCGTGCTGAGCTGGCCGTCGGTGAGGAAGAACCAGGACATCGTCATCAGGATGTCGTGGACGATGGCCACGACGGCCGCCACGGCGAAGGCCGTGTCGTAGCGGAAGGCCACGTAGGCCAGGATGCCGAAGAGCGCGAGGATCGTGGCCAGGATCGCCGTCTGGGTGATCTCCTTGCCGACGGCGGGCCCGATGGCCTCGATGCCGATGACCTTGAGCTCCGACTCGGGGAACTTCTGCTGGAGCGCGGCCACGGCCGTCGGCCCGTTGGTGAAGGAAGTGACGATGCGCAGGAACTCGCCCTCCGTGACGGAGCTCTGATACTGGACGTTCGGATCGCCGAGCTTGAGGGCCTCGACGACTTCGCGCACCTGCTTGCCGTCCTGATCGGGCTTCTGCTTGAAGCCCATCAGCACCGTGTCGCCGCCCGCGAAGTCCACACCGAGGAGCTGGTGTTTGCCGGTCACGGCCTCGTAGGTCACATACAGGCCACCGGCGAGGATCAGCGCCCAGGAGGCGGCGAAGGCCGGCTTGGCGTATTTCAGGAAGTCGAAGTTCGTCCCCTTGATCAGGGAGAGCATCGGCAGGGTCTTGAGCCAGCCGCGGTCGGCCAGGAAGTCGAAGAGCAGCCGCGTGACCGTCAGCGCGGTGAACATGGAGACCGCCACGCCGATGGCGAGGGTGACGCCGAAGCCCTTCACCGGACCGGTGCCGAGCAGGATGAGGATGACCGACGAGATCAGCGTGGTGACGTTCGAGTCGAAGATGGTGCCGAAGGCGCGGTCGTAACCGGCGGCAATGGCGCCCCGGACCGACTTGCCGGCCGCCAACTCCTCGCGGATGCGCTCGTAGATCAGCACGTTGGCGTCCACCGCCATGCCGATGGTCAGGACGATGCCCGCGATGCCGGGCATCGTCAGCGTGGTGTCGATGGAGCACATCACGCCGAGCAGGATGATGATGTTGAGCACCAGGGCCACGTTGGCCACGAGGCCAGCCATCAGGTAGTAGGCCAGCATGAAGACGCTCACGAAGAGCAGGCCGTAGAGCGCCGCCCGGATGCCGCTCGCCACGGAGTCTTTGCCGAGGGTCGCGCTGACCTCGCGCTGGGCGATGATGCTGACCGGGGTCTCCAGAGGATTCTGGAGGGTGTTGGCCAAGGTCTGGGCTTCCTGGTCAGTGTAATTGCCGGTGATCTGGCCTCGGCCGCCGGGGATGACGCCGTTGATGTTCGGGGCCGAAGCCACCTCGCCGTCGAGCACGATGGCCAAGCGACGGCCCACGTTCTCGCGGGTCACCTTCTCGAAGGCGAGCGCGCCCTCGGTGTCCATCACGAAGCCGATCTCGGGCTTTCCGGTCATCGGCTCGGCATAGACGCTGGCCCGGACGATGTTCTTGCCGCCCAATCCGCCCGCGCGCTGCTTCTCGACGAGGTAGGGGTAGCGGAACTTGGAGCCGTCGGGGTTCTGCCGCGGTTCGTAGAGGATCTCGTAGCCGGGCTCGACCACGCCTTCCTGGAGGAGCTTCTCGCTGTCCTTGTGGACGAGGCGGAACTCCAGGTAGGCCGCCTTCTCGATCTGCTGCCGCGCGCTCTGCCGGTCGGCGTCGGACAGTCCGGGCAACTGGACGCTGATGCGGTCGTTGCCCACGGGGATGATGACCGGCTCGGCCACGCCGAAGCGGTCCACTCGCTTGCGCAGCACCTCGATGGCCTGGCTCAACTGGCGGACGCGCTCCTGCTGTTCGAGGTCGGCCGGGATCGCGTTCGTGCCGTCGGACACGGCGGCGGCGTTCTGGTTCGTGCCCAGCGCGAGCAGGAACTCCGTGCCGCCCTGGAGATCGAGGCCGAGGCGGATCTGGCCGGCGGCGCTGCGCTGCACACGGTTCAGAATCTTGGCGTTGGGGTCCTCTTCGCCCTCGACGTTGATCGCCGGGAAATACTTCCGCAGGTCGTTCGTGCCCACGGCCGCCCGCAGGTTGCCGAACGGATTCGACGCGTTCGTCGCCTGCATGGCCTGCGCCTGGGTCACGATGCCGTTGAAGTTCGCGTCGGTCGCGGACGCCAGGCTCTGGAACTCCTGGATCAGGTTCCTGGGCGTCGGCGGGGTCAATTCGAAGACCGCCCAGACCGTCACGAGAAGGACGATGATCCAGCGGAGCTTGTTGTTGCGGTTCATGGTCGGAGGGAAATGGGGAGGAACAGGATCAGGCGGATCAGGCGGCGGAACCTTCGGCGCCGCGCTCGGTCACCTGGGCGATGGCCGACTTCTGGATCTCCAGCTTGGAGTCGTTGCAGCGGATGATGACGGAGGTGTCCTTGACCGTGGTGATGACGGCGACGAGACCGCCGTTGGTCACGACCTTGTCGCCGGAACGCAGGGTCTTGAGCAGATTGTCGTGCTCCTTCTGCTTCTTCTGCTGGGGCCGGATCAGCAGGAAGTAGAAGACGACGATCATCAGGACGAGCGGCAAGAGCGAGGTCCACATGGGAGGCGCGGCCTGTCCCGGCTGGGCGGGAGGTGCCATCGCGATCAGTCCTGCAACGTCGGAAAAATTCATAGGCTCAAAAAGTGAGCCGCAAACCTTTAGGGGCACCCCCGGCTTTGGCAAGCCCCGCTTTGGCCCGAAAAGGCCTTTCTTCGCCCCGATTCGCGGCCGTTTCCGTCCGGGCCGGACACCGCCCCGACCCCGGCCGAGCGGCCCAATCCCCTTTCCCGTCTTCCCAATGTCACCCTCCGAAACGCCAAAAGGATTGCAGCCCCGCATGTCCCGCACTCTAGGTTGTGCCCCTCTATGGAACCGCTCCCCAAGCGCGCCAGCCTGATCCACGAAACCGCCAACACGCTCAAGGCGTGGATCTCGCGGGGGCTGCTCAACGACGTGCTCCCGGGCGAACTCCAGCTCAAGGCCCGCCTCGGCGTGGGCCGCGACACCCTGCGCCTCGCCCTCAAGATCCTGGAGGACGACGGTTGGGTGAGCGTTTCCTCCAAGGGACAGCACCGCCGCGTCCTGGCCGCCCCGGGCCGACTGCCCACGGAATCGAACGCCACCGCCGCCGGACTGCCCGTCACCCTCCTGGATGCCAACCCGGTCTCCACCCGCGTCACCCTGCTCGAACTCGAGGACACGGAACGCGACCTTTCCCGCTTGGGCGTGCGCCTGCGGTTCGTCTCGCCCCGGATCTTCCACCTGCGCACGCCGGCCAAGGCGCTGGAACGCCTCGTCCGCTCCCATCCTTCCTCCGCCTGGATCTTGAACAAGACCACCGAGCCGATCCAACGCTGGTTCGCCCAGAGCGGGCTTCCCACGTTGATCTACGGGCTGCCGTTCCGGGGAGTGAACCTCCCGTTCGTCGGCAGCGACTGGGGCTCGGCCGCCTTCCATGCCGGACTGCAATTGATGCGCGCCGGCCATTGGAACGTGGGATTCGTCGAAAAATCCGAACCGTCCCCCGGCACCGACGCCGCCCGCGCCGGCTTGAAACGGGCCTTGGCGGCGTTCCCCGATCAAGCGGTGCTGGTTCCCATCCGCTGCGGCACCGAGCCAGAAACGGTCGTGCAGGCCATGGATCAGGCGTGGAGCCGCCCGCAGCGGCCCACGGCGCTGGTCTGCACCTCCACGAACATGCTGCTCTCCATCTACTCGTGGCTGGTCCATCGCGGCATCCGCGTGCCGGGGGATCTCTCGCTGGTCTCCTTGGCGAACGACACCTGGCTCGCCCGTCTCTCCCCCTCCCTCCACCACTACGAACCGGACACCCGGCAGATGTCCAAGGCGATCGCCCAACGGGTGCTGGACCTCGTGCAAAGCGGCCGCGTCTGCCGCGACTCGGTCCACATCCCGCTCCACCACGTCACGGGCCAGACCATCGGCCGACCGGCACCGGCGCGGACGACCTGACCGCCTACTCCTTCGCCAACGCCGCCACCTGTCGCGCATCCAGCACCTTCCGCGTCGGCCGGTAGTTCGCGATGAACTCCTTGCGGAATTCTCCGAACGTCCCCGCGTCCAGATGCGCGCGGATGTCCTTCATCAGCTCCAGATACATGTGGCTGTTGTGGATGCTGACCAGCCGCAGCCCGAGGATCTCGTTCACGTTCAGCAGATGCCGGATGTAGGCCCGGGTGTGGTGCCGGCACGCGAAGCACTCGCAGCCCTTTTCGATCGGATCGAAGTCCATCTTCACCGCGCCGCCTTTGATCGCGAAGGTTCCCTGCCGCGTGAAGGCCGTGCCGTTCCGCGCCACCCGCGTCGGCAACACGCAGTCGAACATGTCCACGCCGCGCGCCACCAGTTCCACCAACTGCGCCGGCGTCCCCAGCCCCATCGCGTAGCGCGCCTTGTGCGCCGGCAGATGCGGTTCGGCCAATTCCACCGCCTTCATCATCTCCGGCTCCGGTTCGCCCACCGACACGCCACCGATCGCGTAGCCGTCGAATTCCATCGCGACCAATTCCTTCGCGCACCGCTCCCGCAGCTTGGGATCGATCCCGCCCTGGCAGATTCCGAAGACGAACTGTCCCTGCGCGCGCGGCTGCACGAGGCATTCCCTCGCCCAACGGATTGTGCGATCCACCGCGTTACGCGCCTCCTGCGGCGAACAGCCGTGCGGCGGGCATTCGTCGAAGACCATCGCGATGTCCGACCCCAGCACCCGCTGGATCTCCATCGATTCCTTGGGTCCGAGGAAGAGCGGCGACCCGTCCAAGTGCGAGCGGAACTCCACCCCGTGCGCCTTGATCTTGCGGATCTTCGCCAGGCTGAAGACCTGGAACCCGCCGGAATCCGTCAGGATCGGCTTGTCCCAGTTCATGAACTTGTGGAGCCCCCCGGCGGCGGTGATGATCTCCAGACCGGGCCGGATGTTGAGGTGGTAGGTGTTGCCGAGGAGGATCTGCGTCCCCATCTCGTTCAGCTCGCGCAGATCCAGCGCCTTCACGCTGGCCTGGGTGCCCACCGGCATGAAGACGGGCGTCTCCACCACCCCGCGCGTGGTGGTCAACCGGCCCCGGCGGGCCTTGGACGTCTCATCCGTCTTGAGCAGCTCGAACATAGGCGCGGGAGCTTGGAGGACCGCCCGTCAAACGGGAAGCCCCGAGGCGATTCGCATGAAGCTTGGCAAACCGCTTTCGCTGCCTAGCCTTCGCCAAACAATGGCATTTGAATTCAATTCCCAAATCCTTCCCGAAACCTCCTGCAAGCAGGATGGATCGCAGATTGGGAACATGACGCCATGAAGCTCGCCGCCATAGATAACCCCAGGAGCCGCAGGGAGGAACTCGGGCAGTTTCTCACTCCTTCTCCCGTGGCCGATTTAATGGCTTCCCTGTTCGGGCCGTTCCCGAGAACGGTGCGCTTGCTGGATGCGGGCGCTGGCGCTGGGTCTCTCACTGCGGCTTTGGTCTCCCGGTGTTGTGAAAAGCGCGACGGTGTCCACGCCATCGAAGCGACTCTCTACGAAATCGACGGCGAAATCCTCGACGCGTTGACCGCGACGATGCGCGATTGCGAGGACCGATGCACCGACGCGGGTATCCGCTTCGCATTCGCCATCCATCAAACTGACTTCATCCGGGAGATGTCGGAGCGTCTCGCGGAGGATCTATTTGGCACGCCTCCTCCGTCCTTCGATGTGGCCATTGCAAATCCGCCCTATCGCAAGATCAGCACGGACTCGGCCGAGCGCCGCGCCCTGCGTTCCGTCGGGATCGAAACCACCAACCTCTACACCGGCTTCATTGCCCTCATCCAACGGCTGCTCGTTCCCGGTGGGCAACTTGTCGGCATCACGCCTCGGAGCTTCTGCAATGGCCCTTACTTCCGCCCGTTCCGCGAAGACTTCCTGAGCCAACTGGAACTGCGCCGCCTCCATGTCTTCGAGTCCCGCCAAGCCGCCTTCCGCGACGACAGCGTGCTGCAGGAGAACATCATCTTCCATGCGGTGAAGGGCCGGAACCAACCCCGCGCACTGACCATTTCGAGCAGCAGCGGCGAGCATGGCGACAAGGTCGCCGAAACCGTGTTTCCCTACGCCGACATCGTCCATCCGCACGACACCCAGAAGTTCATCCACATCCCTTCCACCGCCGGCCACACCGCAGCCAAGGAAACGATGGACGGCCTCCGCACCAGCCTCGCGTCATTGGGCCTCAACGTCTCCACCGGGCGTGTCGTGGACTTCCGCCTCAAGGACGCCCTGCGCAAGGAACCCGAGCACGGCACCGTGCCGCTCCTCTATCCCTGCCACTTCAAGGGCG
>CAMLMI010000241.1 GCA_946480965.1 uncultured Verrucomicrobiales bacterium
AGGGATCAACCGGCTTGGTGAAATCGCCCGCGCCGTCCGTCGGGAAATAGCCGTCCGCCGTTGGGGCGATGGAGGTGTTGAGCGTGAAGAACTGCACGCCGTCGGCGCTGACTGACACGCGGGTCGAACCAGCCGCGCTCGCGCCGTAGAGCGAGCCGTCGGTGATGCCGCCCCCGGAAAAGTCGCCGTTGATGATGATGAAGCCGGAATTGCCGAAGATCTGGAAATCGAGGCCGAAAGGATTGGCCGCGTTGTCCGTCACCGCGCGGTCCATCTTCACTGTCAGAAAGCCGCCCGCGCCGATGGAGAGCAGATCGGTGCTCTGCCACTGGCTGTTGAAGGGATCGACCGCGCCGAACTGCGTCGAGGCCGAAGGCTGGCCGAGGACGGTCGCGGGGTTGTTGTAGCCGGCGCTGCCGCCGGTGCCGAGATCGTAGCCGATGACGCTCGACGCGAACTGCGCCGAAGCGGTGAGGGAAGCGCCCAGAAGGGCGGCGGAGACGGACCAACGCACTGTCAGTTTCATGGAGTTCAGGTCTGGGTTCCGCCACCCGGAATTGGGCGCGCGGAAGCCGTGGTTAAGCGGCGAGACCAGTGCGTTCGGCCGGGAATCTGGACACAAAAAATGCCTTCATCCCCCGGCCGGAAAGAATGAAGGCGAACGAAGACGCAACGGGACCGCAACGGGCGGTCCCTCTGGCCCCGTCCTTCTCTTTGGCGGAGAAGCGGACCGTGGCCGGCCTGGGGCCGGACGCGATCCTGACGAGCGTGAGCGCATTCGATATCCTGACTCCGGGCCTCAAACCTCGCTCCCGCCTTCCCAGAACGTTTCCGTTCCAGTGGCGATGGGAGCTTGTAGCCCGATACAGTGGCGCAACCGTCCCCGATTCCCACGGGGTTCCCTCCTGCGTTCACGTTGGGAACGGCGAACCGTTCCCGCTATCGATTCAAAGAGCGGAGCGGGAATAGGCCCTCGGCCGAAGATCGGCAAGGAAACAGTGCGGGGCGACGGGGTTCTTAATCCCCAAGCGTAATCTTTCTCCTAATCTTCCCCCTCATGAGCAACCGAATGAAGTGCTTCAACCGAGTCCGACTCTGCCGATTGGAAAAAGATGGGATACAACAGAGCATTGGGAGCAACGATCAGGGATTTCGCGAAATCGCAGCCCGGCAAAAAATTTCTCGCTGAACATTTCGACTTCTCAGCTTTCCCACGTCCACAAGCACTACAGGCAGCAGACACTCCATCGGCCCTTGATCCGAATATCCTGGGAGAAGCCGTTGATCAGATGATTTTGCTTTTGGTCGAACGGGCAAATCGGGGCTCCATGATCGAGAAACATCTGCCAGACCGTTCCGTGGACTGCACAAACACCGCCCGAAAAGCCATCGAGCACTATCTGGCAACAGGCGAGTTGAGAGACGCACTCTTGGACTTCCTCGTTCGATCAGCCCTCAAGGGACGAAGAATCTACGTGGAGAAGGGCATCCAAAAGAGAGGCATCTCATTTGTTTCTTTCCGTCCAGTTCTTCGAGCCATCCATGATGTGGCTTTACGGCTTGATTGGTCAGCCAAACGGCTCCTCTTCTCTGGACATGTCACTGGCACATCCAGATTCGCATCCCGGGTTGATCTGGTGCTGGATTCGACGCTCATTGAGATCAAAGCCACCAAAGACACACAGCATCACTCAGAGCATGTCGCTCAGCTTCTCGCATACTTCCTAGCTTCACAGGCTCCAGTTCAGAAGCCTCGTGAACTCGAAATCGAAAAGCTGGGCATCTATTACGCCAAGCATGGTGTCCTTGAAACGTGCAAGATCCGCACGTTGTCTCGCTTTCCCACGCCACGCTTGAAGCGCATCGCTTTTGACTTTCTGGCCGAGTTCCAATGTTGGAGGGATCTGCGCGATTTCGGCTCTGTCAGCGAAGACATCAAGGAGGAGATCCAAAGTCGCGCACTTCATTCAGTGTTGATGGAGGTTCGACCGAAACCTGCTTGGTATGTGCAATTGCAGGAAGAGGTGCGGGAAATGGCAGATCGGGGCGCGAAATCGAAAGTCTCTGTTCCTCAAGAATTCTTGATCGACGAACCAACGTAAGACGCGTGCAGGGCGAGAAGACGAGCAAGATTAAGATTGAGATTGGGACGGGGCAGCGACCTCCCGACTGCCCCCTCGACAGAATCCGCCGTTTCCCGCCACTCTCCCGCCCCTAAATGAGCAAACAGAAAGCCTACGCCGCCGCCGGGGTGGACATCGATCTCGGCAACAAGGTCAAGAGCACCCTCCCCGCGCTGCTCGCCTCCACCCATCGCCGCGAAGTCCTCGGCAAGGTCGGCGGCTTCGGCGGCCTCTTCGCGCTCGACGTGAAGAAATACAAGCAGCCCATCCTCGTCAGCTCCGTGGACGGCGTCGGCACCAAGCTCAAGATCGCCTTCTCCACCGACCGCCACGACACCATCGGCGAGGACCTGGTGAACCACTGCGTGAACGACATCGCGGTCCTCGGCGCGGAACCGCTCTTCTTCCTCGACTACCTCGGCACCGGCAAGCTGGAGCCCCACGTCTTCAAGGAGATCATCAAGGGCTTCGTCCGCGGCTGCGCGAAGAACAACTGCGCGCTCATCGGCGGCGAGACCGCCCAGATGCCCGGCTTCTACCAGGCCGGCGAATACGACGTCAGCGGCACCATCGTCGGCGTCGTGGAGAAATCCCGCATGCTGAACGGCCAGAAATCCGTGAAACGCGGCGACGTGGTCATCGGCATCGAGTCCAGCGGCCTCCACACCAACGGCTATTCGCTCGGCCGGAAGATCTTCTTCGAGACCCTCAAGATGAAGCCCTCGACGAAGGTCGCCGAGCTCGGCACCACCATCGGCGAGGCGCTGCTCGCGACCCACGTCACCTACGGCCCGCTCGTGCAGCAGCTGGTGAAGAAGTTCAACAAGGTGGGCAAACCCGACGCGGTAAAGGCCTTCGCCCACATCACCGGCGGCGGCTTCGTGGACAACGTGCCTCGCACGCTGCCCGCCAAGTGCGACGTGGTCATCCGCAAGGGTTCGTGGGACATGCTGCCCATCTTCCAGATCATCGCGGCCAAGGGCGGGGTGGATGAAGCCGAGCTCTACCAGGTCTTCAACATGGGCATAGGCATGACCGCCACCGTCGCCGCCGACCAGGCCGACGCCGTGCTCAAGACCATCAAAGCCGCCCAGCACAAGGCCTGGATCATCGGCGAAGTGGTCAAGGGCACGGGCGTTTGCCGCGTGGAGTAACCAGCTTCCACCGTCTTCGAAAAGGACGCCCTGCAACGGGCGTCCTTTTTTGTGCCCTCGTGACGGCATTACACCGGTCGCTTCGCAGCATCATTGAGCCTTCTTCCTGCAAAGCATGGGTAGCGGAACCGGCTCCGGCATGGTTTGCTTGTGGGTGCTATGAAAGCTCTCAGCTCCCCGAAACCCTCCGTCGGCGCGTTCATCTGGTTGGCGATGGCCGCCACTTCCGTCGGGCTCGGCGTGATGCTCGCCTCGTTGGCGTCGCTCGGCAGCAACGAGCGGGGCTTCACCTTCGAGTGGAACCTCTGGGTCTTCATCGCCTTTCTCATCGGTGCCGGGCTGGGCGTCTTCTACTGGCTGTCGGCCATGAAGCTAGGCGAACTGGAAGCGGTCGATCCGGCCCATGCCCGCAAGAAGAAGCAGACCTTCCAGCTCGTCACCGCGCTGCTGGCCTTCGTCTCCGTCTTCTCGTTCCTCTACCCGATGAAGTTCGTGCGTCCCGAGAAACGAGACGACGTCCGCACCGGCCTCATCATGGTCCCGATCTTTGTCATCCCGTGCCTGACCGGCTGGTATCTGACCAAGCGGTATCTGGAAAAGGACGAGGTGGAAAACGTCCAGCACCCGTCGCAGGAGCCGTAACGGCGCGCTTGGCTTTCGGCGCCCTCGTGTAGCGGCGGACGTCTCGTCTGCCGTAGAGGGCTGGCGTCCCGCCGCCCGGATCAGGGGTGTTCTTCGGCAGGTTGAACGCTGAAACTACAATAGCGCGTTCCAATCCGGCGGGCTGGAAGCCGCGCCTCTATGGCAGGTGGGACACCCGCCACTACTTCGCTCCGGCTCACGGCGGGCTGATGGGCAGCTCGCGCCGCAGGGGTATCTCGCCGCGCAGCATCTTCGTCGCTTCGCCCGTCACCCGCAGATACCAGTCGCTGGGCAATTTGTGGCCGTCGATGTCCAGCGGCACGAACGCGCCTTGGACCGGCAGCTGCGCCTTGGTCGCGACGACCTTGAAGAGCGCGGTTCCTTCGTCCACTTCGTCGAACATCGCGCCGTAGAGCATCGTGCTGCCCGCATCGATGGCATTGAACACCTGTCGCCAGAGGAACTGCCCGCCCTTGCGCGGGATCTGGTTCATCTGGCCCTTCGTCAGGTTCGTCCACGAGAAGCCGGGAAAGACCACGGGAAGATAGTCGAGGCCCAGCTTCTTGGTCTCCACCAGGTCCGGCTCGATCTGGCGGCGACGGAAGGCGTCGATCTCCACGTCGTGCTTGTAGCGGCCCACGGCCCAGGGGCTGACGATGTCGAACGAGCGATAGACTTCGCCCCAGGCGGCGTTGGTCTGCGAATCGCCGCTGAGCGTCCGCCAATGCGTCGGCACGCCGCCCATCACGGTGCAACCGGCGTCCTTGAAGAAGCGGATCGTCGTCTTCGCGTCCTCGGCGCTGCCCGGCCGGTCGCTGAAGCCGAAGCCCCAGATCGCCACCACCGGCTTGCCCTTGTGCCGCAGATAACGCGCGCTCTCCGTGTAGCGCAGCGTGTTCACCAGATAAGCCCAGTCGTTGGTCAACGTGCTCACCAGCGACGTCGCGGAATGGCCCGAGATGTCATACATCATGGCGAAGACGCGGCCGTGTTGTTCCGCGCCCTGACGGACGTTCTCGGCGACACGATTGCGGAAGGCGATGGAGCCCGGACTGCGCAACGCCACGGTGAACCGTTGGAGAAAGACGCCGTCGAGGCCGTGTTCTTTCATCCACCGGAAATGTCGTTCGACCGTGGCGGCTTTGTAGGAGGAAAAAACCTTGGCCGGAGAACCGTCGGGCAAGGTCATGCCGGTGGCGAAAAGTTCGTCCTCGGGGAATTCCGAGACGTCCGGCCACATGTCGAAAGTAGCATTTTCGGCCAGCGGCTCTTGGCGGCGAAACCAGTGCACCCAGCGGTTCTGCGGCGAGCCATCGCCCGGCGCGGCGAACCAGCCCTGGTAGCCCATCATCAGCTTGCCGGTCAGGGTGGAGGCATCGACCTCGGCGGCGCGGCCAGGGTGGAGCACCGTCGAGAGGACGGCCAGGGCGAGGAGGCGGGCGACGAAAGAACGGATCATGGCGTTGGACAAAAACTTGGAACGGCTCCCTCTCTTCGGCGAGGCGGGATGGACGGTGGCCGGCGTTCCCGCATTCCCGGGATGGCAACCCCAATTGCCGTCGGCCACCGCCCAAAAACTTTCCCGGTCGGCCTTGCGCCGACGCAAGGGAAGGAACGTCGCTCTGGGCCGTTGGCGGAGTGGATTGAAGCTGCCGGAGGCCCCGCGCAGCGACCATCCCCTAAAGTGGTGAAACCCTCGAATATCCTTCTCATCCGGGGTGAAATGCAGTCCATAGGTCCACCGAATCACTCGGATCGAACGCATCATGCGATTGCTGTCCCCAGCCCGAGCCCAGTCGCCTTTCCCGCGCCGCATCGCCACGGTTTTCACCGTTTGGATCGCGGGGTGGACGGCCTTGGCTGCGGCGCGCGGAGCCGAGGTCGCCAACGCTCCGGCCGAAACGCGCGTCCGGGTCTATTCCGTCGCCGAAGACGGGACGCCATTGCCGATTCCGGAGGAAGGGCGCGCCCGCTTGGCCGCCAATCCGAAGCTCGTCAGCTTTGCTTACGGTCCCGCCACCAATGTCGTCGGCGCGCCGTTGCGCATCCGCTACCGGCTCGACGGGCTCGACGAGGAATGGAAGGAGCCGGCCGGAGAGATGCGCATCGGCATCCGCTTCATGGACGCGAATGGCGACCAGGTGGGCGAAACATCCTTCGCGGCGATCGGACAATCGGAGGGCTGGACGGGACGCTTGGAGACTTCGCCTTTCCACACGCAGCAGCGGACGGTCGTCGTGCCCGAACAGGCGGCGGCGATCTGGCTGGTGCTGTCCTCCGCCGGACCGCCGAACGCCGTGGGCAGTTTCTGGATCAGCAACCTCGTCGTGTCCCGCGCGGCTTCCGGCGGTGAACGGCCGCGTGTCCTGATCCCCTGGGCCTTCGCGCCGGGCGACGCACCGGATGCGACCGCCACGGAGCCGCACAACTGGATGCGCGACGGCTTGCGCGCGACGATGGCCAAGGTGTCCGCTGCCGGTCCGGGCGGAAGTTCGCTCGCGCTGGGCATCGAGGACGACGATGTCTCCGGCCACGCCGAGTGGCGCATGATCAAGGAGCAGGCCCCCGCCGTGACGCCGGGCGAAGAGCTGCGCATCGACTGGGCCTGGGCGCATTCCCTCGGGCTCGCGGGCCGGGCCAACGCGCATTATCCGGAGCTGTCGGCGGGCTTCTTCCGCTTTCGCATCAACGGCCTCGAATTGAACGGCACGCCGGGCCCCGACGAAGCGTCGCTCTCCATCGAAGTGCCGGTGGCCGCGTGGAAGACGCCGTGGTTCTGGGTGGCCGTGGCGGCGGGCTTGGCGACCATCGGTGTCGGCGGTTGGCGGCTGGCGGAAGGGCGGCGGATGCAGAATCGGCTCCGCCGTTTGGAGCAGCAGCGGGCCGTCGAAAACGAGCGGCTGCGCATCGCGCAGGACATCCACGACGACCTCGGCGCGCGCGTCACGCAGATCTCCCTCTTCAGCGCCATGGCGCAAAAGCGAAAGTCGCTTTCGCCCGAAGCCCGCGCGGATTTCGGCGAAGTCACGCGCTTGACCCGCAGCCTCGTCGGCGCGCTCTACGAAACCGTCTGGTCGGTGAATCCGGAGAACGACAGCCTGGACGCGCTCGCGAATTTCCTCTGCCAGATGGGAAACCAGCTCTGTGCCGAAGCCCAGCTCCGGTGTCGCCTCGAAGTGCCCTCGCTGCCGCCGAGCCAGCCGC
>CAMLMI010000242.1 GCA_946480965.1 uncultured Verrucomicrobiales bacterium
TTCCGGTCCATCGGGCAGCTTCCGCCTGCCCTAGCTTTTTGCTAATCACCTAGTTTAATATACCGCTTGGTTCCACTGCCTCTACCGCGTGTCGGCCGAGTTCCACGTCCCGAACCTTTCAGACAGATATCGCCACGGACAACTCGTCCTCAACCGGAACACCATAGCCTCCACCATTAACCGGGCGTCCTTCGCCGGTCGCCGCCGCCACCGGTGTTCCTGCACCCAGTCGCGCAGGGCCAGGGGTGGATCCCAAGCTCCACCGCAGTCCGGTGGATGTCGCCTGCGTGTCGTTCGTAGTGTGGCACGGCTTTTGTCTTGAAGGCCTCCGTGTAGCGCTTCCTCGTTCGTTTTCCAATCGCCGCTTCCTCGTTCGTCTCCGTCTTGTTCGGGTTCATCGTCTTGTCCAGCCCCTTCCTACACCAACCCGGTCCTCTTTTCCGATACAGGCTCAAACCGCATCGCCAGTTCCGCCACAGCCTCCGTCATCGTTCCCGGCCTTTCCCGCCGCAGCTCTGTTCTCGCTCATCGCTCCTCATGACGCCTCCCTTCCCTGATGGTTTCTACAAGGCAAGTCGGACTCAATCCCAGCCAGCACTGTTCTACCGTCCGCTGCGGCTGCGGCTCGACGGTGGATGGCTGGATCTCGGACGTTTGCACGGAGCATTTCGACTATCCTTGGCCGACATTGAACGGGCCGAAGCGATTGAAACCGACGCCGCGCGGTGCCTGACGGTGGAGAACGAAACCAGCTTCCACGAACTGGCCAAGCTGCGGAGCGGCGTGCTGCTCATCCAAACGAGCTTCGCCGGATCGGCCACCTTGGCGTTGCTTCGGCGGCTTCCATTGGGTTTGAAGTGCCACCATTTCGGCGACAGCGACGTGGCCGGGTTCCAGATCCTCGAAGACCTTCGCCGCCGCAGCGGCCGGGACTTCCAGCCGCTGCACATGGAACGCGGCCGGATTCCGGAGGAGCAGGAGGCTTTGGGCAGGCCCAGATCGGAGTGGCCGTTCTATCCTTCGGCGTGAGCGCGCGGTAAGGCGGAACGATCTGTAGGCTCAAGTTTGGCCCGTGGGGGGCGGATTCCCGCCAGGTGCTACGGCAGCTTGGCCAGGTATTCCCAGGAGTAGATGCCGGTGCTGTGGCCATCGTCCCAGACGAGCTGCAGTCCGTAGCCGCCGACCGGAATCCAGCGGCGCAGGCGGAAGGCGGAGGGACCGAGCGGGCTGGGAGCCGCCTTGGAAACGTTGCCCATGATGTCCATCTCGCCAGCGCAGCCCGCGCAGGGGCAGGCCCGGCGGAGGCTTTCCAGGCGATGGAACGTCTCGGTCGCGTCGGGCCACTTGATGGCGAGTTCGTCCCCGATGAGCTGGAGGTCCTGCGGAATCACGGGGGGAGTTAACCGGCGAGGGGAGCTGGGGGCCAGCGGGTTTTGATCGGGCACTGTTTTGGGGTCGGGTTGGGATTGTCCGGAAAGTTACGGATGAGAGGATGAACATTAAAAGTTAGACAAAGCTAACATTGGCGTTGACGCCGAACATCGGGTCCATAGATTCCGCCGCATGAAACTGTGGATTCTTCTTCTTTCCGTCGCGGTCTTGGCGGCGCCGGGTTGGGCGGCTCCCAAACGCGTGGTCACGACCTTCACCATCCTCCAGGACATGGCCCAGAACGTGGCCGGTGACGCCGCCATCGTCGAGTCGATCACCAAGCCCGGCGCGGAGATCCACGAATACGAGCCCACGCCGCTCGATATCGTGAAGGCGCAGAAGGCCGACCTGGTCCTGCGGAACGGCATGGGGCTGGAGCGTTGGTTCGAGCGGTTCTTCGCCAACCTGAAGGGCGTGCCGGAGGCGGTGCTCAGCGAGGGCATCGCGCCGATGGGCATCGCCGAGGGGCCGTATCTCGGGAAGCCGAATCCGCACAGCTGGATGTCGCCGTCGAACGCCGTGATCTATGTGGAGAACATCCGCAAGGCGCTGACGAAGCTCGATCCGGCCAACGCCGAGATTTACGCCCGCAACGCCGCCGCCTACACGGCGAAGCTGAAGGCGGTGGACGGCCCGTTGCGCGAGCAGTTGGCCAAGATCCCGGAGGAGCGTCGTTGGCTGGTTAGCAGCGAGGGGGCGTTCTCGTATCTGATCCGCGACTACGGGTTGAAGGAGCTCTACCTGTGGCCGGTCAACGCCGACGAGGAGGGCACGCCGCAGCAGGTGCGCAAGGTGGTGGACACGGTGCGGAAGCAGTCCATCCCGGTCGTCTTCAGCGAGAGCACGATCAGCGACAAGCCGATGAAGCAGGTGGCCAAGGAAACGGGCGCGCGCTACGGCGGAGTGCTCTACGTGGACTCGCTGACGGACGCGAAGGGCGATGCGCCGACCTATCTGAAGCTGCTCGAATACAACGCCGCGGTTTTGGTGAAGGGGCTTTCGACCCGATGAAGAACCCGCCGATCCGTTCCGAACCGCCGCGTCTGGACGTGGTGGTGGACCGCATCACCGTCACCTACAACAACGGGAACGTGGCGGTGCGCGACGCGTCGTTCCGGCTCCACGCCGGGACGATCAGCGCGCTGGTCGGGATCAACGGGAGCGGCAAATCGACGCTCTTCAAGACGATCATGGGCTTCATCCGGCCCGCTCAGGGCAGAGTGGAGATCGGCGGGGAACCGGTCTCTGTTGCCCAACGCCGCAACTGGGTGGCCTATGTGCCGCAGTCCGAGGAAGTCGATTGGACCTTTCCGGTGAGCGTGTGGGACGTGGTCATGATGGGCCGCTACGGCCACATGAATTTTCTCCGCCTGCCGCGGGCCCGGGACAAGGCGATGGTGGAGGAGAGCCTGCGTCGGGTGCAGATGTGGGACTACCGCGAGCGGCAGATCGGCGAGCTTTCCGGCGGGCAGAAGAAGCGCGTGTTCCTGGCGCGTGCCTTGGCGCAGGAAGGGCGGGTGATCCTGCTGGATGAACCGTTCACCGGCGTGGACGTGAAGACGGAGGCCGCCATCGTGGCGTTGCTGCGGGAGCTGCGGGAAGCCGGCTGCATCATGCTCGTCTCCACCCACAATCTCGGCTCCGTCCCCGAGTTCTGCGACCACACGGTCATCATTAACCGCACGGTGCTGGCTTCCGGGCCCACGCCCGAAGTTTTCACGGAATCGAACCTCGCCCTGGCCTTCGGCGGCACGCTGCGCCATTTCCGCTTCGACGAATCGACCATCCAGAAGCATGACGGCCGCACCGTCACGGTGCTGAGCGACGACGAACGCCCGCTGGTCTTCGGCAAGGACGGCCACGTGGAATACAGCCAGCGGACCGGCCGCGAAGACGTGGTCAAACAACGGGCCGAGGAGGACGACGACGTGTGATCGAGCAGCTCGCCATCCCGTTCCAATACGACTACATGCTGAAGGCGATGTGGGTCAGCGCGCTGATCGGCGGCGTGTGCGGCTTCCTGTCCTGCTTCGTCACGCTCAAGGGCTGGTCGCTGATGGGCGACGCGCTCTCGCACGCGGTCGTTCCCGGAGTGGCGGTGGCCTATTGGGCCGGGTTGCCGTTCGCGGTCGGCGCGTTCTTCACCGGGCTGTTGGCGGCGCTGGGCATGGGCTTCATCAAGAGCCGGACACGTCTGCGGGAAGACGCGGTCATCGGCGTGGTCTTCACCACGTTCTTCGCCGCCGGGCTGCTGCTGATCTCGCTCAATCCCTCGAACATCAGCCTCAAGCACATCATTTTCGGGAACATCCTCGGCATCTCGGACGCCGACATCGCGCAGGTGGTGGCGATCTCGGCGGTGAGCCTGCTGGTCCTCGGCCTGAAATGGCGCGACCTCGTGCTCTTCAGCTTCGATCCCACCCAGGCCGGAGCCATCGGGCTGAACACGCGCGCGCTGCATCTGGTGCTCTTGACGCTGCTGGCGGCCACGGCGGTGGCCGCGCTGCAAACCGTCGGCGCGATCCTGGTGGTGGCCATGCTGGTGACGCCGGGCGCGACGGCCTATCTGTTGACCGACCGCTTCGGCCGGATGCTGTGGCTCGCGGCGGGCATGGGCGCGGCCACGTCGTTTGCCGGAGCCTACGCCAGCTACCATCTCGACGGCTCGACCGGCGGCTGCATCGTCGTGCTCCAGACGCTCGTCTTCCTGGCGGCGCTGGTCTTCGCGCCCAAGCACGGAATGCTCGCCAGCCGGAAGCAGCGTCTTCTGGCCTTGGCCGCCAACCGGGAGGCCCGACCATGAGCTGGAGCGAGCCGTTCCAATACGAGTTCATGAACGTCGCGATGCTTGTCGCGGCGCTGGTGGGAACCGTGTGCGCGGTTCTCTCGTGCTTCCTCGTGCTGAAAGGCTGGTCGCTGATGGGCGACGCCATTTCGCACGCGGTGCTGCCCGGCGTGGTGGTGGCCTACTGGATGGGGATTCCACTGCCCATCGGCGCGTTCTGCTCCGGGCTGCTCTGCGCGGTGGGAACCGGCTTCATCCGCAACAACAGCCGGGTGAAGGAGGACACGGTGATGGGCGTGGTCTTCACGGGATTGTTCGCGCTGGGACTGGTGCTCTTCACCAAGGTCGAATCCGACCAGCACCTGAACCACATCCTCTTCGGCAACCTGCTCGGCATTCCGAAACCGCTGGTGCTCCAGGCGGCGGGCATCGCCGGAGCGGCGCTGGTCGTCGCCACCGTGATGCGGCGCGATCTGTTGCTCTTCTGTTTCGATCCCAGCCACGCGCGCACCATCGGGCTCCGCATTGGCGTGTTGAACTACGTGCTGCTCTCGCTGGTGGCGCTGACCATCGTGGCATCGATGCAGGCGGTGGGCATCATCCTCGTGGTCGCCATGCTCGTGACCCCCGGCTGCGTCGGCTACCTACTAACGGACCGCTTCAACCGCATGACCGCCGTGGCGGTCGCGACGGCGGTGTTCTCCAGCGTGGCCGGAGTCTATGTGAGCTTCTTCCTCAACGGCTCCACCAGCGCCTGCATCGTCCTCTTCCAATCCCTCTGCTTCGTGCTGGCGCTGGTCTTCGGTCCCAAGCGCGGACTCCTCGCGGCGCGTTGGTTGCGTGGAAAACAGGTTCTTGCCGCCCAGAACCGGTAAGAACCTGTTTGAAAATCAAAGGAACCGGCAAATCTCGGAAACAAGTGCGCCCTTCCCTGGCAACTCGATGAGTTTGAGCAAAACAGGCCGAAGGACACTGGAGCAAACCGCCGCGTCCGTTCCCTAGGAACTCCGCGCCGTGCTTCGCAACTGCGCCTACGCCGCCCGCCACGGGGACATCGAATAGCCGCCGCAACTTTCCCTTGGATGAATGTCCGGCCTCGCGCCATCGTCCCGACACTCCAACCGATGAACCCGCGCCACTTCTCCCACCGTTCCCTTTTGCTGCTCTCGGCCGCCGCCTTCGTCCTGCCCGCCTGGGCCGACGTGAAGCTGCCCGCCATCTTCTCGGACCACATGGTCCTCCAGGCCGACATGAAGCTCCCGGTCTGGGGCTGGGCTGATCCGGGCGAGAAAGTCACCGTCGCGGTCGGCAACCGCAAAGCCTCCGCCACGACCGGAGCCGACGGCAAGTGGTCGGTGAAGCTCGGCGCGTTGAAGGCCGGCCAGTCGCTCACCATGACCGTCTCGGGCAAGAACACCGTCACGGTGAACGACGTGCTCGTCGGCGAAGTCTGGCTCGGCTCCGGCCAGTCGAACATGGAGTGGCCCGTGCGTCTCGCGGCCGATCCCGAAGGCGAAGCCAAAGCGGGCAGCTTTCCGTCGATCCGCATGTTCACGGTGAAGAAGAATCCCAGCCCAAAGCCGCTCGACGACTGCGAGGGCTCGTGGATCGTCTGCACGCCGGAAACCGTCCCGCACTTCTCCGCCACGCTCTATTTCTTCGGCCGCGAACTGCATCGCCAGCTCGGCACGCCCGTCGGCCTGATCCATTCCTCTTGGGGCGGCACACCGGTCGAATCCTGGGCCAGCATCGACGTGCAGAAGGACCGCGCGGAGTTCAAGCCGCTGATGGACACTTGGGCCCAGCGCCTCGCCGTGCCCTTCGACGCCGCCAAGGCCAAGGCCGACCACGAACGCCTGATGGCCCAATGGGCCGCCGCCGTTGAGAAAGCCAAGACCGAAGGCAAACCCGCACCCCGCCAGCCCCAGATGGCCACCGACCAAGCCTACAACAATTGGCGCCCGGCCAATCTCTTCAATGGCATGATCGCTCCGGTCGTCGGCTACGCCATGCAGGGCGCGATCTGGTATCAGGGCGAGAGCAATGCCAACAGCCTCGAGAACGGCGCGCTCTACCACCTCCAGCTCTCCACGATGATCCAGGATTGGCGCAAGCGCTGGGGCTACGAGTTCCCCTTCGGCATCGTGCAGTTGCCCGAGTTCCACGGCCCGGTCGCCGAGCCCGTTCAGCACACCGGCTGGGTCATGGTGCGCGAAAGCATGTTGAAGACCTTGGCCCTGCCGAAGACCGGCCTCGCCATCACGCTCGGCCTCGGCGACGCGAACGACATCCATCCGAAGAACAAACAGGACGTCGGCCGGCGCCTGGCTTCCTGGGCGCTGGATGAAGTCTATGACCGCGACGGCTTCGCGTCCTCCGGCCCGATCGCCACGAGGCACAAGATCGGCAAGGGCGAGATCGTCGTCTCCTTCAAGAACACCGACGGCGGACTCGGCGTGAAAGGGAAGGAGCTGAAAGGCTTCGCCATCGCCGGAGCCGACAAGAAATGGGTCAAGGCCGAAGCCCGCATCGACGGCGACCGCGTGATCGTCTCCAGCCCATCGGTCCCCGAACCCGTCGCCGTTCGCTACGCCTGGGCCGACAATCCCGAGTTCAGCCTCTTCAACGCCCTCGGCCACCCCGCTTCGCCCTTCCGCACCGACGACTGGAAATGATCTAGGTCAGGCTTCTGGCCTGAACCTCGGGGGCGTGAAAAATCCGAGAGGTTCCGTCCTGTTCGCAGGACACACCGTTCGGTGGCTTCACCAAGACTTCGAGGACAGGCTGGAAGCGCTTTCCAGCTTGGCCTCCGGCCTTTCGTTCACCACTCCGGCGGCGTCGCTCCAGCTTACGCCCGGAAGAGCGTCCCCATCTTCTTCCCGAGCAGCTTGCTGGCGAGCAGCAGGC
>CAMLMI010000243.1 GCA_946480965.1 uncultured Verrucomicrobiales bacterium
GTCCTGTGCCATCGGCCCAGCCTCCTGACCACGCCTTTCACCCCGACTGCGGTTCCGCCAGGAACGGTCTCTGAAACCGAGACCGAATTGGTTTCGTTTCCGTTAATGGAAGTGGCGGTGGAAACGGTTCCCCCCGTGCCCGAAGGCGTCCAAGCGGAGCTGATCGCCGGATGCTGGGTTTGGCCGGTGCCGGTGCCGACCGAGGACCTGTCTGAAGCGGCTGTTGGGGAAGCTTTGCCGGGCAAGTCCGCGCCCAAGGGCGGGAACGCTCCGGCTGCTTTGCCCCTGGCGACCACGCTGGGCCAAAACGCGGCTACGGTCGAAACGCCGGTGTCGGCCGAAAAGGTTGCGACCCCAGCGACTCTTTTGCCGACAGCGACTTCCGCCGTGGTCTTGGACCCCGCCCAATGGCAGGCCGTAGCCACGGCAACTCCCCAGCTTCAAGGAACGGCCGAACGGGCATTGCCGGGTGCGAAACCGGGCGAGCCCGCTTCCCAGCCAATGGCTTCCAAGGAATTGGTCGCCGCCGTGGCTTCCGTTCTGGAGCAGGCGGTGGAAGGGCGGACGGATGGCCACCCGGGCGATCCCGGACCCGGCAATCCTTCCCCCCAAGGGCAAGAACTGCCGGATCGAAAGGGCCTGAACGGAGCAGTGGAAGCCAAGTTCGAGGCCAAAACCGCGCTTTTTTCCGGAAAACCCGAGGTTTCCACCTCTGGCATATCCACTGCTCGGGAACTGAATCGGATGAACACCGCCACGCTACCGGTCGAAACTGCCGAGCCCAAGGGACAACCCGTTTCCGCCTTCCTCCCCCCGTCCGCACCCGTGCGCGTCGTGCCGGAGCTGGCCGATCTGGCCGCCCAATGGCACCCGAGCGGTCTTCCGGCGGCGTTTGTCGCCATTTCCCAGGCGCAGGATGTCGGTCCGGTCCAGAGCGCGGATCAGGTGCGGCAGATCGAACGGATCGAAGCCACCGAGAGGCTCAAGGCTGTCGTCAGCCACGAAGTGCAGGTGCTGAAGTCCGCCGGGGCCGGGTCCCTCGCCGTCATGCTCCGGCCCAACGCCGACACCGAGCTGTTCGTCCAGTTGACCCGGCAGGGCGACCGGATCGAGGCGTTCGTGCGGGTGGAGAAGGGCGATTCGGCGGAGTTCCGCCAGGGTTGGGAACGGCTCCAGGCGAGCCTGGCCACGCAGCAGGTGAAGCTCCTGCCGTTGCAGTCCTCGGACTTCCAGCAACAGCCCCAGCGCCAGTCGGCGCAGCACGAGGGGCATGATTTCAACGAACCGCGCGGCGGGTTCCGGGACGAACCGGGCTTTGGCCGCGAACAGCGCGGAGATCGCGGGACGCGCGAGGAACGGAGTCCGTTTTCCATCGAGACCCACGACCGGAAACCCAGCCGGTCGATCCACCCCCGCCGCGCCGTCGCGGGGAATGGAAGGACGCTCGAAACCTGGGCCTGAGACACCGCACCTCCCGTTCATGAGCACCACCATCAGTCCGACCACGAGCGCCGCCGACATCGAGCGGCTCAACGACCGGCTCTTCGCCAACACGCGCAAACCCTCGGACACCCTCGACCAAAACTCGTTCCTCCAGCTCCTGGTCACGCAGCTCCAGAACCAGGACCCGAGCGCGCCGATGTCGAACAACGACTTCGCGCAGCAGGTGACGAGCTTCAGCTCCCTCCAGGCGAACCAGAGCATGCAGACGGACATGGCCTGGCTCCGGTCCAGCGCGCTGATCGGCACCGAGGTGGACGCGATGCCGTCCAACAGCACCAACCAGAAGGATCTCGTGACGGGCGTCGTCACCAGCGTGACCCTGGTCGATGGCGTGCCCCAGATCATCCTCGATGGCGATCCGGACAAGACCTTCAAGATGTCCCAGGTGCAGAACGTCAGCATCGCCCGTCCCGAACCCCAACCGTCCAACTGATCATTCTATGCTTCGTTCCCTCACTTCGGCCGTCAGCGGCCTCCAGAGCTTCCAGGGCCAGATGGACGTCATCGGCAACAACATCGCCAACGTCAACACCACCGGCTACAAGGGCGCGCGCACGGAGTTCGCCGACGCCTTCAGCCAGACCATGCGCGGCTCCTCCCCCGCCACGACCACCAGCTCGGGCCTGACCTCCATCCAGATCGGCTCCGGCGTCAGCACCAGCGCCATCCAGACCCTCTACACCCAGGGCGCGCTCAGCCGCACCGGCGTGAACACGGACATGGCCATCGCCGGCGAGGGCTTCTTCCTCGTGAAGGACGTGGCCAGCGGCACGACCTACGCCACCCGCGACGGCACGTTCCACCTCGACGCCAACGGCTACCTCGTCACCTCCGGCGGCCTCCGCGTCCAGGGCAACGACATCTCCCAGGGCGTCACCACCTTCGGCGACATCAAGATCGACTCCGACGGTTCGATGGACGCCAACAACCAGCCGCTCGACGTCCTCGGCTGGACGGTGGACACGAGCGGCGACATCAACGTCACCCTCTCCGACGGCACCACCAGCATCACCCGCGGCACCATCCTGCTGCAGAACTTTGCCAACCCCCAGGCGCTGATGAAGGAGGGCAACAACCTCTACACCGGCCTGGCCAACGCGAACCCCCTGAGCGATCCCACCCGTCCCGGCACCGAAGGCATCGGCACCGTCGTCGCCGGCGCGCTGGAGCTCTCCAACGTGGACCTCGCCAAGGAGTTCTCCGACCTGATCATCACGCAGCGCGCCTTCCAGGCCACTTCGCGCATCATCACCACCAGCGACGAGATCCTGCAGGAACTCGTCAACCTGAAGCGCTAATCCTCCAACCGCCCCCGACGACCATGTCCGACCACAAGGAAGAAGCCAAAGCCGCCGCGCCGGCCGTCGCCGCCGCCGGTGGCGGCATGAAGGCCATGCTCCCCCTCATCATCACCGCCGCGCTGATGCCCGTGCTGGCCTACGCCATGACCGCCTTCGTGCTGGTGCCCCAGCTCAAGTCGGCCGTGGGCGCCACCTCCGCTCCGGCCGGGGAAGGGGCCCATGCCGAGGAAGATTCCCACGGCGGCGGCCACGGCAAGGCGGAGGAAGGCGGCCATGGAGCCGCAGCGGGTGGCCACGGCGCGCCGTCCGGCGGACACGGTGCCGCCGCCCCGGTTTCCAAGGGCGCCCCCAAGTTCACCCTCCCCAAGCTCGTCGTGAACCTCGCCGGCACCTCCGGCACCCGATACCTCATGGCCAGCCTCACGCTCGTCGGCGAAAAGAAGAACTTCGTGGACGTGCTCGAGGAGAACAAGGACCAGATCCTCGACGTCACCACCGGCGCGCTCAACTCCAAGACCATCCCCGACCTGGAGAAGCCCGGCGCCCGCAACCAGATCCGCTCGGAGCTGATCACCGTCATCAACAACGCCCTCGGCGGCGACGTGGTGAAGGAGATCTACATCACCGAGATGGCCATCCAGTAAGCTCCAGGACTTCCACCCCACCCCAGCCATGGACCCGGCCAACGACACCCAGGAACAGTCCGAAGTTCTTTCACAGAGCGAGGTCGAACGGCTGCTCGCGGAGGTTTCGCAGAACGACCACAGCGTCGTCGTCCACCAGGGCGGGGAACAGAAGAGCCGCCTCTCCAAGGAGACGATCCAGCCCTACGACTTCCGCAACCCGGTCTTCCTCTCCCAGGCCGACCTCCGGAAGCTCCGCCTCCACCACGAGGAGTTCATCAAGAACCTCGCCTCCCGGCTCTCCATGTATCTGCGGCTCGAAATGGGCCTGCAGATGTCGAAGCTCCACACGATCCCCTTCGAGAAGTTCACCGAGGGCCTGAACAATCCCGGCTACATCAGCGTGTTCAAGATCGAGCCCCTGCGCGGGCTCTGCATCCTCGAGCTCCATCCCCGGCTCGGCCTCACCATGGTGGACCGGATGATGGGCGGCCCCGCCCACTCCATCAACCACGAGCACGACCTCTCCGACATCGAGCACGCGCTGCTCGAACAGGTCGTCGGCCTCATCATGGCCGAATGGTGCGGCTCCTGGGCCGAGTTCCAGGAGCTCCGCCCCAAGATGATCGGCACGGAGAACAACGGCCGTTTCCTCCAGACCGCCCCGCACGACACGATCTTCCTCGCGATGACGCTGGAAGCGCGCGTCGGCGACTGCATGGAGCAGATGCAGATCGGCGTCCCCTTCCACACCATCGAGCCCCTCATCCGCCGCCTCAGCCACAACATCGACGCCCACGTGGACAACGGCCCGACCAACGCGCGTCCGGCCTGGAACCACGCCTTCGACGACGTGCCCGTGCCCGTCACCGCCGAATGGCAGGGCCTGGAGCTGACCGCCGGTGCCATCGCCTGTCTCCGCGAGGGCGACGTGCTCAAGCTCGACCCCGCGATGGCCCAGGAGGTGAAGATCCGCCTCTCCCAGATCACCAAGTTCAACGGCAGCCTCGGCACCCGCGACGGGCGCTGGGCCGTCCAGATCGGCAACGTCCTCAAGAATCACTGACAGTCATGGATGCTACCTCCCCCAACCTCGACGTGCTCATGGAAGTCCCGGTCAAAGTGACCGTGGAACTCGGCTCCTGCATGATGCCCATGAAGGACGTCCTCCAGCTCGGCTCCGGCTCCGTCGTCCAGCTCGACAAGGTGGCCGACGCCCCGGTCGATCTCTACGTGAACCAGCGCCGCATCGCCATCGGCGAGGTCGTCGTCGTCGAGGACCAGTTCGGCATCAAGATCACCAAGATCCTCGGTTCCTCCGAGTGATCCCCTCCATGCCTGCCCGCCTCAAATCTTCCCTGGCCCTCGCCGCCGTCGTTCTTGGCGCGTGCGCCGCTTCCGCCGCCGAGACCAACGCCCTGATCTACGGGGCCGCCCCCACGCCGCCCGCCGTCGCGCCCGACATGAACGTCGGCGAGTCGCTGGCCCGCGTCTTCGGCGCGCTCGTCGTCGTCATGGCGCTCTTCTTCGGAGCCGTCTGGTTCTACCGGAACTGGCAGGGCGTGCTGGCCCGCAAACATGGCGGGATGCGCCTGAACGTGATGGAGGTCCGCTCCCTCGGGAACAAACAGACGCTCGTCGTCGTCGGCTACGGCTCCCAACGGATGCTGGTCGGCGCCAGCCCGGCCGGCATCAACATGCTGACCCATCTCCCGGCCGACGAAACCGCTCCGGCCGCCGAATCCACCGGCCAGGAAACCTCCCCCTCCAAACCGCCCCGCTTCATGGAAGCCCTCCAGCAGGTGCTCAACAACCGGAGGGGATCGTGAACCTCCGCTCCGGCCTTCGTTGGTTCGCGCTGCTGTTCGCGCTCTTCGCCTTCACCGCCGGCCCCGTGCTGGCCCAGGCCCCCGCTCCGGCCCCGGCCGGCGGCGTGCAGGCGCCCTTCGGCATCAACGTGTCGATGAACAACGACGCCACGCAGGACGTCGATTCCGCGCTCAAGGTCATCGTCATCATGACGCTGCTGACGCTGGCCCCGTCCATCGTCCTGCTGATGACCTCGTTCACCCGCACGGTCATCGTCCTTTCCTTCGTCCGCACCGCGTTGTCGCTCCAGGGCGCGCCGTCGAACCAGATCATCGTCGGCCTCTCGCTCTTCCTCACCTTCTTCATCATGGCTCCCACCTGGGAGAAGATCGACGCCGAGGCCCTCACGCCCTATCGCGCCAAGGAGATCAGCAGCCAGGAGGCGCTGAAGCGGGCCACCGTCCCGATCAAGACCTTCATGCTGAAGCAGGCCCGTCCCAAGGACGTCGAGCTGTTCATCGAGCTGGCCAAGCTCGGCCCCACCACGCTGGAGGAGCTCCCCCTCAAGGTCGTCATCCCCGCCTTCATCATGAGCGAGCTGCGCACGGCCTTCCAGATGGGCTTCCTGCTCTTCCTGCCCTTCATCCTGATCGACCTCGTCGTCGCCACCGTGCTGATGAGCATGGGCATGATGATGATGCCGCCCATGACCATTTCCCTCCCGTTGAAGATCCTGCTCTTCGTCCTCGTGGACGGCTGGAACCTGCTCGTGAAGTCCATCGTGATGAGCTTCGGAGGATGACGCCGCCATGACCCCTGAATTCGCCATCGAACTGATCAAGAACATGGTCCTCCTGGCCGTCACCCTGGCCGCGCCGCTGCTGCTCGCCGGCATGTTGGTCGGCCTCATGGTCAGCCTCTTCCAGGCCGTCACCTCCATCCAGGAACAGACCCTCACCTTCGTCCCCAAGGCCCTGGCCGTGATCGCCGTCCTCATCGTCTCGCTGCCCTGGATGCTCCGGAAGATCTCCGAGTTCGCCATCCAGCTCATCCAGAAGATGCCGGACATGGTGAAGTAGCCTCCCGGCACGATGGACCCGGAACTGTTCAACTGGACGATGGCGTTCCTCCGCGCGAGCTCGATGCTCGTCGTCTTCCCGGTCTTCTCCGCCACCAGCGTCCCCGTCCGCATCCGCATCGCCTCCGCCGCCTTCCTCGCGTGGTTCGTCAACCCCGACCTCGGAGGGCCCACGCCCGGCAGCCGCGACTTCCTCGGATTGGTCGGCACGATGGCCGTCGAAGTCGGCGTCGGATTGGCGCTCGGGTTCAGCGCTCGGCTGCTCTTCTACGCGCTCGACACCGTCGGCGCGATCATCACCTCCGAGATGGGCCTCGCGCTCAACGCGACCGTGAACCCGATGAGTTCCGGCCAGGGCACCACCGTCGGCACGCTGCTGAACTACGTCGCCGCCGTCATCTGGCTCTCGCTGAACCTCCACCACTGGCTGCTCCTCGGTTTCCGCCGCGCCTACGAGCTCGTGCCGATCGGCGCGGTCGGCCTCGGGCAATGGACCGTGCAGGAGATGATCGAGCGCACCAGCGGCACCTTTGTCATGGCCATGCAGATGACCGCGCCGATCCTCGCCGTGTCGTTCATCGTCTCGCTCATCTTCTCCATCCTGGCCCGGGCCGTGCCGCAGATGAACGTCTTCACCGAGAGCATGAGCATCCGCGCGCTGAGCATCCTCGCCACCTTCGGCCTGACGCTCCACATCGGCGCGCAGCACCTCGTCAACTACCTCAACCGGCTGCCCGAGGACTTCCTCCGCCTCGCCGCGATGATGGCCCGCTGAGGGTAGGGCC
>CAMLMI010000244.1 GCA_946480965.1 uncultured Verrucomicrobiales bacterium
GCGTAGTGGCCGGTGACGAGACGGACGACGCGGCCGACTTCGCCGCCCAGTTCGGAGCCGGGCGCTTGGATCAATTCGACATCGTCGTAGTAGGCGATGCCCGTGGCCTGGCCCCAACCGCCGAAGAGGCAGTTGATGGTGAGATCGGTGAGCTGGCCGGAGTTGAAGGCGAGTTCGACCCGGGTCCAGTCGCTGTCGCCGCTGACGGTCTTGGTGCCACCGCGGATCGGGTCCTGGAGTTCATGCACGTTGAACATCGCGCCCTGGGCGTTGCCGCGTTTGCGCAGCCCCTCGGTCTTGATCCAGCCGCGCAGGATGTAGTCGGTGCGGGGCTTGACCTTGGTCTGGACGGCCCAGCTCAGGTCGCCGCCGTTGGTCGAGGCGATCATCACGGCGCGTCCGCCAGTGCGGCCGAACGAGGCCAAGGCGAATTCGCCGCGACCGCCGTGCGTGGTCGAACGCCAGCCAGAGGGACGATCATTGCTGACCTCCTCGAAGGAGGAATTGCGGATGAAGTTCACCGGCGCGGCTTCCTCGCCCTTGTCGCTGACGACGGGCTTGAAGGTGGCGAGCACGGTCTTCAGGAAGGCCGCATCGTTCTGCGCGGCGGCGGCCACGGCGGCGTCGGGAATCCAGCGGTCGTCGGTGTTGGCCGGTTCCTGGAGCGCGGCGAAGATCGCGGGTCCGGCGGCTTCGATCGCGGGCAGTTCGGAAAGCGCGAGCAACGCGGCCATGCGGACCTGCGCATCCGCGTCGGCCAAAAGCTTGCCGTCGAGCAGCGCCTTCGCGGTGGCCTCGGTGCGGGGCAGCGTCATGACCGCGCCACGCCGGACTCCGGCGGAAGGATGCTTCAAGGCCTCGGTCGCGGCAGCGAGCGCGGCGCTGTCGGAACCGTCCAACGCGCCGAGCGCGTGCAGCGTCCACAGCGCGTGGAGCGCGGCGGCGTTGAGGCCGGTGGAATCCACGGAGATGTCTTTCACGAGGGCGACGAGCGCGGGCACGACGTCTTTCTGGCCGCGCGCGATGAGCTTCCGCTGGGCGTGCATCCGCCACAGCAGGTTGTCGTTCTTCAATGCCGCCACGAGCTGGGCGGGCGAGGCGTTGACGAGGTCGGGTTTGGTCGACGGCGTGCCGTTTCTGGCGGCGATGCGGTAGAGGCGGCCGTGGACTTTGTCGCGGAGCGGGGTGACGTAGGCGTTGCCGGGGCCGTTCTCGAAGCCGCGCGGCGTGGGGTTGTGCTGGATGATGTAGTTATACCAGTCGCTGACCCAGACGGCGCCGTCGGGACCGACTTCGGCGGCGACGGGCGAGGCCCATTCGTCATCGCTGGCGGCGAAGTTGCGGCCGTTGTGCGCAGTGAAGTCGGCGCCGTTGCGGGCGAGGTGGAACTTGCCGAGCAGGTGTCCGGTGGGTTCGGCGACGAACTGGACCTTGTTCCAGTATTCCGCCGGGAAGCTGCGGGCGGTGTAGATCGCGCTGCCGGCGCCGGCGGTGTATTGGCCGTGGAAATCGACCTGACGGACCTTGTCGGAGCTGACCAGCGGGAAGAACCGCTGGCTGTCGGCGATGGACTCGATGCGGGCGGCGGACCAACCGCGCACCGCCTCGTAGTAGCGGTTGGCGATGGGCATATACATGCTGGCATTGCCGTTGGCGGTGGAACCGATGATGAGGTTGTCTTCGGTCAGACCCAGGCCCCAAGTGTTGTTGTTGCTGGCGCGGACGTATTCCAGAGCGGAGCCGTCGGGCTTGAAACGGTAGATGCCCTGGCCAAAGCGGATGCGTTTGCCGCCCACTTCGCCGTTGAAACCGGAGTAGCCCACGACGCCCCAGATCCAATGGTCGAAGCCATAGCGGAGGTTGCTGGCCGTGGCGTGGGTGTCGCCCATGTTCCAGCCACGGAAGAGAATCTTGCGGGTGTCGGACTGGTCGTCGCCGTTGGTGTCCTGGAAGAACTCGACGCAATCGGAGTGCTTCACGATGACGCCGCCGTTCACGAACACAAAGCTGGAGGGCATGTTTAGCTTGTCGGCAAAGACGGTGAACTTGTCCGCTTTCCCGTCGCCGTTCGTGTCCTCGACGATCTTGATGTGGTCGTTGCCCTGGCCGTCGGGCAGGGGGGTGTTCGGATAGTCCACCGTTTCGGCGACCCACATGCGGCCGCGCTCATCCCAGTCCATCCAGATGACCTTCACCACGTCGGGCTCGCTGGAGAAAAGCGTGGCCTCGAAGCCGTCCAGAGTGGCGAAGCGCTTCGCGGAATCCGCCGGAGAGAGCGGCTTCTGCATAGTGGAGATGGGCGTGTTGCGTTCCGGACCGGGCTGGTAGTTCGGCAACGGTGCGGGCGCGGGCATGCGTTCCAGCGGAGGAAGCCCAGTAACGATCTTTACTTGGTTGGGGGAATGCTCCGAGGCCCAGCGGATGCCGTTCTCGACGAGTGCGAGGAAGTTGGTGTTGCCCCAAGTGCGATGGTCGTGGCCCCAGGCGGTGTAGAAGACGCGGCCTTGGCCGTAGTTCCGCACCCAGGTGTAGGGCTCGTGGCCTTCGTTGTCGCGGCGCTCGGAGAGGACGATGCGGTTGGTGTTGTGCTTGGTGTGGACGTAGGTCTCGTCCCAGCTTTCCAGTGCGGAAAGACCCTTCATCACCGGATGGTCGGGTTGGACGATGGTTTCCCGGAACACGCCCGCGCCATGGCGCAGGAACTGTCCGCCGACGAGTTCGATGTATCTCGGCGAATTCAGGAAGCAGTAGGAGGCGCTGTGCAGGGGCACGAGACCGCCGCCGTTCTGCACGAAGTCGAACATCGCCTTCTCCTGGTCGGGCTGGATGACCGTCGTGTTCGCGTAGATCACGAGGCTGTCGTAGCCCGCGAGCTTGGCGGCGTTCAGGTCGGACATGGCGTCGGTGTAGTCGATCTCGATGCCGACGCGGGCCATCGCCGGTTGGAGCTGGCGGAAGCGGTCGGCCGGGCGGTGGTGGCCTTCGTCGCCGAGGAAGAGCACGCGCAGCGACGACGGACCGGAAGCGGCCTGAACCGCCATGCCCGTGAAGACGACGAGGAAAGCCGCGACCTGGCGCGGATGGAGGCGGGGGATCGGGCTCATGGTTGGTGGCTGGGCAAGGGGCGTTCTTCGTTGGGGAAATGCGACGGGGTCATTGCTGGCTGAAGGACAATAGAACCCAAGGGTGGTCGCCGGGTCTTGGTCCGAAACGACGAGTCCGCAGACAAACGAAGCACAGCCCGGAGCGCGGGCCTATCGGTCGATCCAAAGGAACGTCGCGGCGGGGCGGTTCACGGAGAAACAAATAGCCACGAAGCGGGGAATGCTCCGTGGCCACGGTTCGGCCGGGGATTTCCGGCCGACAAGACTCAGAGGCCGGGGGGGACGGCGACGGGCGGAGCGGCGGGCGTCTCCACCGGCAGCCCTTCCGAGAGGGCACGGTTCTGGTTGAGCAGCTCGGACAGCTTCTGCTGTTGGGCGGAGTTTTTCTTGTCCACGAGATCCTTCTGCAGGGCGGCCTTTTGAGCGGCCAGGTTCTGGAGTTCGGCCTGGGCTTCGGGCAGCCGGGCGTTCTCGCGTTTCAGGCGTTCGATCTCCTGGGGGAGGGTCTCGAGTTCGCGAAGATCGGCGTGGCGGGCGCGCAGGCCGGGGAGATCCTCGGCGACCTGGCGGAGGCGGGCGATCTCGGCCTTGGTGGCGCTGTGCTGCTGGAAGGTGAATCCGGCCCAAGCGAGGGCTCCGACGATCACGGCCAAGGGAGGAAGCAGGGAAAGCATGGCGGGTGCGGTGGAGGGTTCAACGCCGACGGGGGCGGATCGCTTCGCCCGGAATGCGGGTCTCGCCGTTCGGGCCTCGGCTGATGACCTGGAATTCTTCGTCGGAATCTTCCCGGAGCAGGTCGGCGGGGATGTAGGGGAGCAGCTCGGCGACGGACGGCGCGTTGGCCCCGTTGTGGGCATCGCGATAGGCTTTGAGGGCGTCGGTCGCGGCCTTCTGGGCCTCGGGGCTGAGGGAACCGTCCGGTCCGCGCAAGCGCTCGATGAGCTGGAAGGCGGCGCTGCGACCGCCGGGCGCGGGCAACCCGCCGTCGGTGACCGGGGGGGCGGCAACACCGGCGACAGCGACATCGGCCTGGGCGACCGCCGCTTCGTGCTGGGCCCGGACAGCGGCGAGCTGCTGGTTCTGGGTGGCGAGCTGCCGGATCGCTTCGGTTTCCTCGGGCCGGACATTGGCCAGGGCCTTGGTCAGATCGGCGATTTCGTTTTGCAGGGCGAGGATCTGGTTCTGGACCTCGAGGAGCTGGGAGTTGGCTGCCTTGAGGGCGTCCACGTCCTCGGTCGGAAGCGAGGCCTGCATGGCGCGGTTAGCGGCGGACAGGCGTTCGGATTCGGCGGACGATTTGCGGAGGAGGCCGAGTTCGGCCTGACGGACCGGATCGGAGGAATAGATCCAGAAGCCGGCCGCTCCGAGCACGCTGACGAGGGCGACGCCCCAGGCGGTTTTGGTGGTTTGGGAAATCATGGTCGGTTCCGGTTCGAGTGGGTAACGCTCGCGGCGGGGAAATGTTTCGCGGGAATCGCGGTTGCGCAACCGGGCTCAACCGTTCGGCCCGAGCACCTGACGGAGCAGGGCGTGGAGGCGCTCGGGCGGGAAGGGTTTCCAGAGCGATGCCCGGCCGGATTCCCGGATGAACTCCTCCACCTTGGAGTCGTCGCTGAAACCGGTCATGAAGATGAAGCGTTCGGCCAGGGCGGGCTTCGTTTTCTGGACCGCGAGGTAGAACATCGGTCCCGGCATGTGCGGCATCATCATGTCGCAGAGCACGGCGTCGAAATCCTCGGCGATGATGCGTTTGAGGCCCTCGACCCCGTTCGGGACGGTCTCGCAGTGGTAGCCCTGGGTCTTGAGGTCGTGGCAGAGGAGCTCGGCGAACTCGAGGTTGTCCTCGACGGCCAGGATGCGGGGTCTCTTGGGTTCGGTTTGCATTGCGGGTGGTGCGCGAGGCGGGAATCGAACCCACAACCTACGGCTTCGGAGACCGTCACTCTATCCAATTGAGCTACTCGCGCATTACGGGTCGCCCCGGAGAGTAGGAACAACCCATGGACCCGGCAACCGCCAAAACCTCGTCCGTGCAGAACCGGAGAGCCGGGGGAACGGGAAGGTGGTGCGCGGTGCAGGTTTCGAACCTGCGACCCCATCCGTGTGAAGGATGTGCTCTACCACTGAGCTAACCGCGCATCGCGGGCGGGCAAAGTAGGTCGGTCGGCTTTTCCAAGGCAAGAATTTCTTCGATGTCTTCGATGCGATTCAGGCCCGCCCTGGCGGCGACGAAGCGGGACGGCGTGGTGCCTTCGATCTCGCGGAAGCAGCGGCAAAAATGGGGCTGGTCGCAGAAACCGGATCGCAGGGCGGTCTCCGCCGCCGGGAGGCCCCGTGCCAGAAGCGACTTGGCCAGGGCCACGCGGCGGCGCAACAGATGGCGGTGGGGCGGGAGGCCGAGGGAGGCCTTGAAGCGCCGGGCGAAGTGGCTTTCGCTCAGACCGACGGCAGCGGCGATGTCGGAGACCGCGAGCGGACCTTCCAGGTGTTCCTCGATGAAGCGGAGCGCCTGCGCGAGCACGGCGGCGGGCAATCCGCCGGTGCGGGCCGGGTGCTCCCGGGGGGCGCGTTCCCGGCCGAAGCGCCGAAGCAGATGGAGCTGCAGCGCTTCGCCCAGGCCGGAACCTTCGGTGGCGGTTGCGGACGAGGGATCGGGCAGCGACCGCAGGGCCATCACGAGTTCCCGAACGCTGGTGTCTTCGGCCCCGTGAACCCACGGAAGGGCCGGGCATTGCTCCGGCGGAAGCTCCCAGTCCGGAAAGGAGACCAGAGCGGTGGTGCCGGTGGAGCGAAGGCGGACGCTGTAGGGGGATTGGGCGGGCAGCAGGCTGAAGCCGCCGGGGCCGACCACGCGCGAGGCCGTTGAGCGGCCGTCGGTCCAATCGACGTCGGTCCGGCCCGAGAGCACCAGGAAGACCACCGGTTGCAGCAAGCTGATCCGATCGGCGGAGCTGCGGCCGGGAGGGTGTTCCTCGAAAACGAAGCCGTGGCCCGGAGTTTGGCGAGCCCCGTCGGGGGCGCTGCGCGGCCTCATGGGGCGAATCCTGCCCGTGGCCAGTTCCAGCACGAGGGCGGATCGTCGGGCTGGGGCGTGGGACGGGGATTTCCCGGGACGGGGCGCTGGGTTCACGCCATCCCAAGACAGATGAGGCGGCGGCGCTGTTACAGCGGAATCGTCACTCGTCGCCCGCTTCGGCCAGGCCGTTGGCGTCCGCCCCGGCGGCTACGCCGTAGTCGTGGAGCTTGTTCCGCAGAGTGCGGATGCTGATGCCGAGGCGCTTGGCGGCATGGGTGCGGTTGCCCTTCGTGTGCTCCAGGGCGGAGAGGATGGCCCGTTTCTCGAGTTCGGCCAGCGTCAGGAGACCGTCGGCGTCGGAGGTCGGGACCTCCGGGGTGGAAACCGTGCTGGTGGCGGACGGGGAGGCGGACGGATGGGGCGTGGCGATCCCGGCGGGCGTGGGGCCGGGAGCCAGGCCGAAGTGTTCGCGGTCCAGCATTCCGCCGTCGCCGCAGAGGATGACGGCGCGTTCCACGACGTTCTGGAGTTCGCGGACGTTGCCGGGCCAGTGGTGGGCGAGGAGGGAGCGGGTGCCCTCGTCGGAAATGCCCTTCACGCGGACGCCGTGCTTGCGGTTGAAGCGCTGCATGAACTGCTGGGCGAGGTAGGGGACGTCCTCCATGCGCTCGCGCAGGGCGGGCACGGGCACGGGCACGACATTGAGGCGGAAGTAGAGATCCTGGCGGAATTCCTTGCGCTCGACGCTCTCCTCCAGGCGACGGTTGGTCGTGGCGATGACGCGGACATCGACCTTGATGGTGCGGTTGCCGCCGACGCGCTCGAGTTCGCGTTCCTGGAGCACGCGCAGCAGCTTGGCCTGGACCTGGAGCGAGACCTCGCTGACCTCGTCGAGGAGAATGGTGCCGCCGTGGGCCAGCTCGAAGCGGC
>CAMLMI010000245.1 GCA_946480965.1 uncultured Verrucomicrobiales bacterium
TTTTCCGATCTGGGCAAGCAGCCCGCCCATCAACGCGGCCATGAGGCAGGCCAAGCCGAGCTTTCTCCAACGGACCCGGCCGCGAGCCACGCCGTAGATCCAGAGCGCGACGGACACCGGAACGGCCAGCACCAGATCGCTATGGTCGCTGATGAAGGCGGCTTTCACGGTGAGCGATTCACGGTTTTCCCGGTGGATCTGTTCCAGAATGGACCGGTCGGTGTCGCCCGCGAACCACACCAGTCCCAACCCCGCCAGATAGACCGCCACGACCAGCCAGAGACGCCGCCGCAAACGGGTCCAGCCGCCCAGCCAAACGTGCCGGACCTCGCGCAGCCATCGGCGGGAGCGGGAGCGCGCCACGGGCGGGCTGGGCTTTCGTGCGGTCGTTTCGGTCACGGACGAACTTTTGGGGAACGACTTTCTTTAATCAACCCGGTATCAGGTCGCGGTCTTGAGGCCCGAAACCAAAACACGTCCGCCATCGTCCGCTGCCGCCGAACGCCTGGAGAGTCTCCGGACGGGGCCCGTGTGTTGGCGGGTCCGGTCGCCGGAACCGGTCGGGCTGCGCGAAGTGCTGGAAGGGCCGGACCGGATGCTGGCGCGGCGGGAGGCGCTGCTGCGCGACACTCCCTTGGTGACGCTCGTCCGTCTCACGCTGTCCGGCGGGACCGCCGTGCTGTTGCGCCGGACCAACTACGCCAAGCCGTCGGCCCGCTGGCGCGACGCGGTGCGCGGCGCGGCCCCGATGCGGGCGTTGCGCTGCGCCGTCGCGCTGGAACGCGCGGGGATTCCGTCGCCGCGCGTCTTCGCCGCCGGAGTGGTGCGGAAGGGATGGCTTCCGGTCGTCGGGTATCTCGTGGTGCAGGAGGTGCCCGGGGCCGTCACGCTGGCCCGTTGCGCCGCCGATCCCGCGTGCTCCATCTCGCCGACCAGCGTGCGGCTCGTGGCCGAGGCGATCGCGAGGCTGCACGAAGCGGGTTGGCGGCACGGCGACCTGACGATCAACAACGTCCTGCTCGATGCGCAGGGAAGGCCGTGGTTCATCGATCTGGACCGGGCGCGGCGCGTCATCGTGCCGATGGGTTGGCTGAGGGCGGTGGAGGATTTCCACCGGTTCGCACGGCATGTGCGCGGATTCCGCCGGGCGGCGTGGTTCTCCGCGCTGCGCCTGCTGCGGCACTACTGCGCGCTGCGGGGCTGGCAGGGGCGCGAACGGGAGTTCGCCCGGGCCATCGCCGGTCGGCTCCGGGGCAAGTGGGCGGCGGACGACGCGGCGCGGGCGGGGTGAGAAGGGAACCGGGTGAGGGAAAGGCCGGGCTTCAGCCGAGCCGTTGCAGTTCGACCATGCGCCGATAGACCGCATGGGTCTGGGCCAGTTCCTCCGAGGTGCCGTCGCCGGTGATGCGGCCCTGTTCGAAGACAAGCACGCGCTGCGCTAGCCCGATGGAGCTGAAGCGATGGGCGATGATGATGGTGGTCCGGCCCTGGATCAGTTCCTTCAGGGCCTCGCCCACCATCGCTTCGCTCTCGGAATCGAGCGCGCTGGTCGCCTCGTCGAGGATCAGGATGGGCGCGTCCTTCAGGAAGGCTCTGGCGATGGCCACGCGTTGGCGCTGGCCTCCGGACAACGAAGCACCGCGTTCTCCGACCAAGGTTTCGTAGCCGCGCGGCAGGCTGTCGATGAAGTCGCCGAGGAACGCCTTGCGGGCGGCGGCGCGGACTTCTTCGTCGGTGGCGTTCAACCGGCCCACGCGGATGTTGTCGGCGAGAGTGCCGTGGAAGAGCGAGGGCGTCTGGGGCACCACGGCGATCAGGGAGCGCAGGTCGGTCTTGGCCAAGGCCCGGAGATCGGTTCCATCCAGCGTGATGCGGCCGGAGCCCGGATCGTAGAAGCGCGGGATCAACTGGGCGAAGGTGGTCTTGCCCGCTCCGCTCGGTCCGACCAGCGCGACCGCCTGGCCGACGGTGAGAGAAACGTCTATGCCTTGCAGCACGGGTTCCTGGTCGTAGGCGAAGGTGACGTTCTCGAAGCGGAGCCCTTGGCGCGGCACGGCGGGTTTCACCGGTTGTGCCGGATCGGGCAGGGTGTCGGGCTCGTGCAGGATGAACTCGATGCGGTCCAGCGCGGCTTCGCCCTGGCGCAGGTGCGAATGGATCATGCCGAGGCGCTTGACCGGTTCGTAGGCCAGGTAGAGCGCCATGCCCAGCGACATGAAGGTCTCCAGGTCCATGCCCTGCCTCACGCCGGCGTAGAGCGCGAGGGCGAAACCGGTGGCCGCGACCGTTTCGATGGCCGGCGAGATGGCCTGCTTGTAGCGCACGACCTTCATGGAAAGCCGGAGCAGCTCGCGGATGCGCTGGCGGAAGAGACCGATCTGGCGCTCCTGGAGATTGTAGGCGCGGATCTCCAGGGGCGACTGGAGCGTCTCCGTGAGCGTGGCCGTGAGGTCGCCGCCGTGGGCCTGGAGCTGCCGGGCCCGGCGGGTGAGCCGCTTGCCGACCAGGCGGATGATCGACACGCAGACCGGGATGGAGACGACGGCGATCAGCACCAGCATGAGGCTGCGGTCCTCCCAGGCCTGGTAGCCGAGGAATCCCACCGCCGCCAACAGGGTGGCCGGTTGCTTGATCAGCTCGTTCGAGTTCTGCACGACCACCTGGCGCAATAGCTCGGTGTCGCTCATCAAGCGGGCCAGAAGGTCGCCGGACTTGTTGCGGTGGAAGAAGGCGAGCGGCAGCGACTGGAGCTTGGCGAAGAGGTCCAGGCGGATCGATTCCAGCACGCGCAGTCCGGTGTAGGTGGTGAGGCAGGTGTTCGCGTAGCCCGCCACCCCGCGGATGGCGAAGACGACTGGAATCCAGAGGCAGGTGATCAGCAGCAGCCGCGACGGCGAGATCGTGCCGAGCTGTTCACGCACCCAGTCCATGAGGGTTCTCTTGCGGGTCAGCTCCTGCGGATAGGCGTCCTGGAGCAGCATCCGGTTCAGCCGCGCGGTGGTTTCCGGGCTCGCGGGCGCTTGGGTGAGAGACTTGGTGGCGTCGCGCAGGGCCACGTCCTGGAAGCGCTGTTCGTCCCAGAGCGGGGCGTCCTCGATGATCTGGTTCAGGCTCCGCACCAGCGGCTCCATCGCCGCGCGGGGCAGGGTGGAATTGGTGCTGGGCCAAGCCTCCAGAGCGGTGGTGCTCGCCGCCGAGAGCCGGGATCGCAGGTGGACCGAGACAGCGTTGGTGTCCGTCTTCAGCTTGCGCGCCAGCTCGGCGGGTTCGGCCAGGTCCTTCTCGGCCAAGAGCCAGGAACCCTGCGGCTTGAAGAGCTGCGGCAACACCGCTTTGGTCACGAAGGGCAGGCCGAAGCCGCTGGCGACGGCGTAGATCAAGCCGCAGAGCAGGCCGAGCAGGAACGGCGTCTTCACCGCCCAGAGATGGCGGTAGTATGGTTGGAATCGTTTCAAGCGGTCAGATAGACGCGCGGAGACTGTCGGGGAAGGTGGGTCGAGGGCAAGCAGGCAGCCGAAGTGGAGGGACGATGTGACAGAAGCGCGGACGATCTCGTCCGCCAAGCCGCGCCCAACGACGATTGCTGCCGTATATTCCGAAGTGGCTGAACTCGCGGACGAGACCGTCCGCGCTCCTTGGTTTCGTTCAAGGCGCGGCGATGCGGAAGAAGCGCAGGGGGGACGTGGCCGGCGCGGAGTCGTGGAGGAAGAACTGGCCAGTGCCGTCGGCCACGGTGTTGGTCACGGGGCTCCAGACCACGGGCGGCAGGAGATTGGTCGCGGCTTCGAGCACGTAGGTCCGGCCCGCGACGCCGGTGCCGGTCACACGGAAGCCTTCGAGCCCGAGCAGCGTGAAGCCGGTCAGCAGCGGTGGCGTGGCGGACACCACCCGAAGAACGCCGTTGGTGAGTTCGTCCGTGTCCCACGCCAAGCCCGCAGCCAGTTCCGGCAAGGACACAGAAGCAAAATTTCCGGTGATCGCGTTGCCGAGAAAGAGCGTGAAGCTGTCCCCGGCGGAGAAGGTTCCAGCGCGATTGGTCACGACGAGCGCGCTGCCGAGCGTGAGCTGGCCGAGGCTGCGGACTTGGTCGAACGCGCCGAGGCTGCGGTCGATTTCCAACACCACGGTTCCGCCGAGGGCAAGGTTTTGGTTGAAGGTGAGGCGGCCGAGCAGCTCGTCGCCGGGCGCGAGACGGGAACCGGCCTGGAGCGTGGTGGGACCGCCGATGGTGCCGCGCCCGCCGAGGGTCGCGCCGGAAGCGATCACGACGGGGCCGGAGGCGGTGGAGCCGTTCACGAGCAATGTTCCGCCGCTGACGGTCGTGGTGTTGGTGTAGGTGTTCGCAGCGGCAAGAACGAGCGTCCCGGTCCCGGACTTGGTCAGCGCGATGGGCGCGCCGTTGGCCGAGGCGCGGATCTGGCCGGAGACGAGGATGTCGCCTGCGCCGGAAAATACGAAGGTGCGTCCGCCGGTCAGGGAGCCGGTGTATTGCGCCGGGCCTGAGAGGACGAGACGGCCAGCGTCGGACTGCGCGTTGAAGAGGTTGCCGCCGACGTCGAGCGTGACGGCTCCGGAGAGCGTGTTGGTGCCGGCGACATTGCGCAGCGTCGGCACGGAGTTGTTGCGGCAGTTCGCCACGAGTGCGCCGGAAACGAGGACGGAGCCGTTCGCGCCGTCGAGTTCCAGCGTTGAGCTGCCGGAGTTGTTGTTGCGGAGCTGGAGCCGGGTCACCTGCGCCAAGGCGGAGGGATGGGCCGCGCGCAGGACGCCATCGGCGGCGGAGGTGCTGGCGGTGTCGAGATTCAGCGTGCCGGAGAGGGTGTTGGCGGCGGCGAGAACGAGCGTGGCGCCACCGGTCTTGGCGAAGCCATTGGTGCCGGACAGCGGCGCGGCCAAGGTCGTGGCGGTGGTGGCGGAGAGAACGGGCTGCGCGGCCGAACCGGTGTCGAGTCTCAGGCCATTCGTGCCGGAGGATTGAATCGTCCAACGCTGGGCTCCGGCCGTGTCGCCAAAGCGCAGCGCGCCGAGCGTGCGGGGTGCATCAAGGGTCACGGTGCGGTCGGCGGTGGGATTGATCGTGCCGAAGTCGGCGGTGAAGCCCGCACCGTCGGCCACCACGCCTTGGCTCCAGCGGTTGGTTTCGCTCCAGGCCCCGTCGGCATCGGCGATCCAAACGCCGTCGTTGAAGACCTGCGGCACGACGATGGCCAGCGTGGCGAAGCCGCCCATTCCGGCGGAATCGGCCACGCGCACGGTGAAGTGGTTGGTGCCGCCGTCGCGTCCGGTCGGCACTCCGCCCAGGGTTCCATCGGCGGCGATGGTGAGCCACGCCGGGCCGGAGGCCTTGCTGTAGGCGAGGGCGTCGCCGTCGGGATCAGTGGCTTCACCCACGAGCGTGGCGGAGTAGGCGATTCCGGGAACGGCCGTGGAACGGACGAGGAAATTGGTGGCGAAGGCCGGGGGCGTGTTGGTCAGCAAGGCGCGGATCTGCGCGGCCGTGTAGGCGGTGTCGGCGACGAGGACATCGTCCAACCGTCCCCGGAAAAGCGGGTCGGCGGAGAACTGGCTGCGGCCGAGGAAATTTTTCTTCGGCTTGAAGCTGCCGGGCAGGGCGTTGATGCCGGTGGCGGTCGCGGCGACCGCGCCGTTCGTGTAGAGCCGCGCGGTGCCGGAGCCGAGGGTGACGGCGACATGCGTCCATTGGCCCACGGGCAACGGACCGGTCGTCTGCACGATCTGCTCGGCGGCGGCGCTGTTGGTCTTGATGGCGAAGCGCAGCGTGCCGCTGCCCGAGCTGGGCGTGAGGAAGAGATACTGCGACGTGTCGTTGCCGAAATCGAAGACGCGTTGCCAGTTCCCGCCGCCCTGCCACTGGACCCAGGCGGCGAAGGTGAAGGCGGCGGACGGCGCGATGGTCGCGGGCAGGCGGAGATGCGCGTTCGTGCCGTCCAGCGCGATGGCCTGTCCGTTGCGGCCCGCGACATACGCGGGCAGGCCCACGGGCATGGCGTTGTGGCCGTAGCCCGAGACATCGAGCGGGGAGCCGTCGAAGGCCAGCTGGGCCAAGCCGCGCCGTCCCGCGTTCGGCAGCGCCTGCTGGTAGGCGAGGGAAGTGGTCTTGTCGCGATACACGACGCCGGCGGGGGTGAGGGAGCCGTTGTCCGCCACCATCGCGCGTTCGGGCCCGACCCAGTTGAAGATCGCGTAGCGTTCCACGAAGGGCGCGTCCTCCAGCATGTCGAGGAACTGGCCGATGCGCGTGGCGTTGGCCGCGAGCGTCGGCGCGGTGCCGCACCAGTTCGCGCCGTTGTTGAACTCGGTGACCCAGACCGGCCGCCCGGTGCGCTGATAGACGCCGAGCAGGTAGTTGTAATACTGCGAAGCGGTCCAGTCGCACTTGTAGAAGTGGACCGGGATGAAATCGACCCGGTAGCCCCGGGCGTCCGCCTGGTCCATGAACGTGTAGAGCCAGTCCAGCCCCATGCCCGCGCTGCCGGAATCGGACACGGCGGGAGCACCGACGCGCAGGCCGGATTGCAGCAGGTTCGGCCATTGGTCGAGCGCGGCCTCCACCGTCATGTTGGCCTGGTCCGGGCGGTCGGGTTCGTTGAAGCCGAGGGCGTGGGTGGTGCGCTGCTTGGCGTTGATGTTGCCGTAGGTGTTCCAGCTCCCGTTGTGCCGCATCGGGATGTATTCGGCGTCGGCGGTGGAATTGGCGGCGTTGTCCCAGTCGTAGCTCCAGACGGGGCGGACGAGATCCTGCACGCCGCCGGACCAGCCCTTTTTGCCGGTCCAACGCCAGGGGAAGACGCGGACGAAGGCGCTGGCGCGGGAAAGGTTCGTCGCCATCACGCCCACATCGAGATCGCCGTCCTGGGCCACGAACACCTCGCTGCCGCCGGAGCCGTCGGCGTTCCGGGCGAAGGTGGCCGAATACCCGCGCTTGAGCCGGAAAGAGGCGACGTTGCGCAGCATCGGCCCGAGCGCGGCATTGGTGTGGTAGGTGTAGAGTCCGAGCGTGGCCGAGGGGCCGGTGAAG
>CAMLMI010000246.1 GCA_946480965.1 uncultured Verrucomicrobiales bacterium
CTCGGAATCGATCCAGTAGAAGTCGAGCGTCTTGTCGGCGACGCCGGCGAAGGTGCGGATGGCCGAGCCGATCGCGAGCAGGGTGATCAGGAGCTTCATGGTGGAAGGACGCTAGCGGATGGCGGGTTGGTTACAAACGGGATCGCAAGGGGGGCCAACCGCCGGCCGCAGTTTTCTCGTTTGCCTTCCGGCCCATCAACCGGCACTAACCCTGCGTCCCAAGCGAGGGTTAGACCCGTTCAAACCACCATTCTTCCGGAGAGAAAACCAACCATGAAGCTTCCGAGTCCTCTGTTTGTCGGTTTGGCCCTGTGCGCGGCCGGATTGCTGGGCGTCTCCGCTCTGGGCGCCGCCACGATTCGTTCGGTCGAGGTGGCGGCCGAGGACCTGGTCTACGATCCCGGGACCGACCGCCTCTTTGCGAGCGTGTCGGAGGCAGGAGGCTTCCTTTCGAACAGCATTGTCGCGATCGATCCGGCCTCGGGCACGGTGGTCGGTTCGGTGCGAGTGGGAAGAATCGAGAAGCACGAGGTGTTGGTGAGCTTCCAGAGCGGCAAGTTGGCGCGATCCACCGACGGCCAGTTCCTCTACGTGGCGGTGAGCAACGCCACGACCGTGTCCCGCTACGACATCGCCTCCGGGACGGTCGGCCCCAGCTTTTCGCTGGGGCTGAGCACCCCGTTCAACCGCGCTCTGCGCGTGAGCGACATGGCGGTGGTGCCGGGATCTCCCACCAGTGTGGCAATCGCCAGAACCGAGGATTCCGCTCTCCGAGGAGTCGCCGTCTATGACCACGGTGTTCCCCGCGCCATCAGCACACCCGGCTCTCCCTCGAAGGTGGGCAGGATCGCCTTCGGGGCGGACGGCGAAACCCTCTACGGATACAATTCGAGGGACGCTTCCGGTGAGTTTGTCCGGATGGCGGTCAACGCCTCCGGGGCGACCATCATCGACGAGAGCACCGGGCTGTTGGAAGGGTTGCGGCATGACATTTTCTTCGGCGGAGGGCTGGTTTTCGGCTCGCAGGGGATCGTGTTGGATCCGGCCACCAAGACGGTGAGAGCCCGGCTGCCGATCGAGGGTGGACTGGTGGCTCCGGACCCTGCAAGCGGCCGGGTGTTCACACTCGCCTTCGACCCTTCGGGCCTTCGGGTCCAACCGTTCGACATCGGGACGGGCATCCCGCTGTCGGGGGTGGCGCTCTCCGAGGCGTCCGCGTTCAAGACGCTCGTGCGCTGCGGCCCCCACGGACTGGCCTACCCCACGCGCGACGGAAAGGTCCACATCGTCAACTCGCCCCTGCTGTTTCCGGGGGCCGATCGGGCCGATCTGGTCGTTAGCCAAAGCTGGGTGCCGGCCGTCGATGCCGGCGAGCCCTTCGAGGTGTCGGTCACGGTCAGCAACCGGGGCCCCGACGCGGCGAGGAACATCGTTTTGACCGGCATGGTTCCGGTCCACGGGACATTGGTCTCCATCGCCGAAGACGAAGGGAACTGGGCGAACGAGAACGGACGGATCGTCGTGCGGCTCGGGGGATTGGGTGCCGGAGAAAGCAGGGCCGTTCGGACGACGTTCGCGGTCCCGTTCGGGGGCTGGAACTCGAACCATGTCTTCGCGGTGGGCGACGAGTTCGACCCCGATTATCACAACAACGTGGCCATGCCCGAGGTCTTCATCCGCGCCGAGCCGCCGCCGGGAGGGATCAGCGAATTCCGGCTGCCCACGACAGATTTGGTCTCCGTGCCGGGATTGGGCCGCTTGATCGCCAGCGTGCCTGGCCGAGCGGGAGGAAGGGGAGATCGGCTGCTGCGCTTGGATCCGGCCCGAGGGCTCCAGGATGGCATGATCGACGCGGGCCAAGGGCCGGGGAAGATGGCGTTGTCGGAGGACAGCCGTCTCCTCTACGTGGCCATCAACACCAACCGGTGGATCCGGCGGGTAGATGTCGCCAGCGGGACGCCTGAGCTCGCGTTTCCGCTTGGAGACGGCGGTGTCCCGGCCAGGCCCTTGTCGGTCGAAGACATGGTGGTGCTTCCCGGCAACCCGAACGCGGTGGCCGTATCCCGGCTGCGGCAAACCGGGACCGCTCCGGGATCGTCGCTGTCGTTTGAAGCCATGTCCGTGTATGACGACGGAGTGGCGCGGCCGACGACCGGCCGCCCGGAGAACGCCTACTCCTATGGCGACAGTCTCGTGTTCGGCGAGGACAGTTCGGTCCTCTACGCGCACAACCTGGGCCCCACGGGCTTTTCGCGGTTTTCGATCAACGAGAACGGGGTGGTCCACCTCGATTCCGACGCCGCCTTGATGGGAAGCTCGACCTCCAATGTCCTCGTGATGGCGGAAGGGCTCGCCTATGGCACGACGGGCAACGTGGCGGACCCGGTCGCCCGGTCCCACTTTGGAAAAGTCCCCGGAATGACAAACGCCACTTCCATCGTGTTCGATCCTGGAACGCGCCGGCTCTTCTACCTCCATCGGCCCGGGACCCACTGGATGATCACCGCGATCGAAGCGGGCTCCCTGTTGAACCTGGGAAGCGTGGCCCTGCCGGGAGCGACGGGCGTGCCGGGCAGTTTGGTTCGCTGGGGGGCGGACGGGCTCGCCTTTCGGACGTCCGGCGACCAGCTGTTTCTTCTCCGGACCTCGCTCGTTCCCACCAGCGAGGCGGCGGACCTCGCTTTGTCGGTGGTCGCCAAGGACGGTTCGGCGACGGCCGGGGACGACTTCGCCTTTACCCTGAGCGTCACCAACACCGGCCCGGGGACGGCTCTGGACGTGGTGCTGACCTCGGAGATCCCGGCTCCATTCTCCCTCGTGGGAGCGGCCCCGAGCCAGGGCTCCTGGACAAATGAGCCGGGATTGGTTCGCTGCGCCTTGGGAGACTTGGCTCCCGGAAACTCGGTTGAAGTGTCGTTCACCGTCGCCGCGACCACGAACGGCCTGTTCGGCTTCGCGTCCCGTGTCGAGGCGACGACCCTGGACCGGACCAACGCGAACAACCGCGTCGGGTGGTTGACCTGGGTCGGCGGAGGCGATGCCGGGTCCAGCGCCGATTCCCTTCTGCGGGTCGCGGACATCGCCTCCGATCCCGCGAGCGGAAGGCTCTACGCAAGCGTGCCCGCCGATTCCGGCCGTTTCGCCAACTCCTTGTTCTGGTTGGATCCGGCGACCCGCGAGGTCGGTGGTCCGTTTCCTGTCGGACAGGATCCAAAGCGGCTGGCGGCTTCCTCCGACGGCGGAACCCTCTTCGTGGCGTTGGACGGGATCGGCAGCATCCGACGGTTCGACGTGGCCACGCGGACCACTGCGGAGGCGTTCAAGGTCCAAAGCGGGAAGCCGGTGGCGGAGATGCGGGTGAATCCGACCAACGCCTCCGAAATCGTGGTCCTCGATTCCGACAAGCGAATCGCCCGCTACAACCACGGCGTGAAGGCGCCCAGGGAAGTGACCGGCATGGCCGCCCTGGCGTATCTCGACACCACCGGGGAACTCTTCGCCGGAGCCAGTGGATTCTATCGGATCGTCTCCCAGGCCGATGGGCTGGTTCGCGGCGAGCAGCTGCCGGCTAGCCCCTCCAGCACCGCGGAACTCAAGTCCGCGGGCGGACGGCTCTACTTCCAACGCGGCATGGAATGGGATCCCGCAACGAGGCGGGTGATCGCGGTTGCCCCCGGCCCCCAGGCGAATTCGCTGGTGGAGGCGGCCCCCGCATCCGGCCGGGTCTTCCGGTTGACGCAGGACCCGGGGGCGTTTGGGGAGCCCGTCGTGTGGACCCTCCGGATCTACGATGCCGGCCAGTCGATCGAGATCGGTGCGCTCCGGGTGCCGGGCCTGGTGGGCACTCCGCTGCGGCTGGTGCGCTGGGGCGCAGAGGGCCTGGCGGTCTGCACCTCCGCAGGGCAGCTGCTGTTTGTGGGAGGAAACGTTTTGCCGCGAGGGCCGGAGACGGATGTGCGTCTCGATCAACTGGCCTCGGCGGAGACCGCTTCCGCGAACGTTCCCGTCTCCTTCGCCCTGTCCCTCACCAACGCCGGAACCTCCATCGCCCACGGCCTCGTGGTCACCCAGGCGTTTGTTGGGACCGTGAGCGGCACGGTCGTTTCAACCACGGCCGGATCCGCGACCATCACCGCCGATGGCGTGACGTGGACGGTGGACCGGCTGGAACCGGGAACCGCCGTTTCAGCGGTGGTCACGACCGAGCCGGCCGAGCCCGGATCCTTGATGTCGAAGGCGTGGGTGCGCCATGTGGCCAACGACGCCAAGTGGGCCGACAATGCATGTTGGTCTGTGGTGAACGTCGTTCCTCCCGGTTCGGCTCCGGCCTCCATCCGGCTCCGGCTGGCGACCACGGACCTGGCCTTCGATCCCGTTAGACACCGGATCTACGCGTCGATTCCCACGGAAAGCGGGCTCGGCGGAAACGCCGTCGCGGCGATCTCGCCCTCGACCGGAAACCTGCTGGACCGCTTCCCCGTGGGATCGCAGCCGGAGCGGATCGCGGTGTCGCCGGACGGCAGGCATCTGCGCGTGGCCTTGAAGGGCACAGCGGGCACCAAGCGATTCGATCTCGAAACCGGAGCAGCGGACCAGGACCACCCCTTCGACGCTTCGGGCGTCCTCTACCCCATCGAGATGCGGGCGAGTCCGACCGATCCAGAAGTCTTCGCCCTGGCCGTGGGTGGCTTGTTCAGCGGCTCGCCGCCGGCGGGATCGGTCCTTCTCTACCGGGACGGGATCCAACTCTCCGGCTCCGGCGGTCCCGTGGTCGGACTGAGCTTCTCGGACGACGGCCAGGTGCTCTTTGGAGGCAACCCGAAGGACGCCTTCGGCCCGGGTTTTTCCCGCATGGTGCTCGCTCCGGGCGGCATCGCCCTCTCCGAGCGGGTCGCGGGCTTCACCAGCCATCCGGGCCGCGTGCTGCAAAACAATGGCCGCCTCTACGGCGAATCGGGCGAAGTGGTGGACCCCTTTCTTCCGCTCGCCATCGGGGCTCTGCCGGCCCCGGGTCTGCATGTCTTGGACCGTGGCACGGGGCGGGCGTTCTACCTTGGGTCGTCGGGGGGCGGTCCGGTGAGTCTGACGGTCGTGGACACCGCCAGCCTGCGGGTCGTGGCCGAAGCCCCGGTCCACGGAGTGGAGGGGCAGCCGGAGACGCTCATCCTGTGCGGTCCGGACCGGCTGGCGTTCCGGACCACCAGCAACCAGGTCTTCATCGTCACCAGTCCTGCTGCGGGGGTGGCTCCGCTGGCGCAGGCCGATGTCGGCGTCCGACTGGCCGCCTACCAGGATTTTCACGGAGCGTCCGAGACGTTGCGCTTTGTCTTCACGGTGACCAATCAAGGTCCGGCCTCCGCTTCGAACGTGGTCCTGGCGATACGCCCTCCGGTGTCCGTTACATCCGCCGCGCTCGTTCCGGAGCCCACCAAGGGCAGCCTGGCTGCAGGGGGCTTCTTGTCGGATCTCGGAGATCTTCCGGCCGGAGGCGCGCGCAGGGTCGAACTGGCCGTCGGGATCACCAACACCGCCACCTTCTCCGCCTTCGCCAGCGTCTCGTCGGTGCAGCCGGATCCAAACCCGACCGACAACCGGGCCGATGCCTCCGTCGATGCCCTCTACTTCCAGCGAGCGGGGAGCGTGCTCGTTCGCGACTGGCCCACGACCTGCCTTGCCTACGACCGGTTGCGCCGCCGGGTCGTGGCGGGTCAGGCGATCGCCGGCCATGGCGGCAGGATCGTCTTCATCGATCCTGGCACCGCTTCGCAGACCGCCGTGGTCGATGTGGCGGAGGTGCCGGGCCTGATGAGGGTCTCCGATGACGGCCGCCATCTCCACGTGGCTTCGTTGTCCGGTGGGTCGGTGCGAAGAATCGACCTGACGACCCTGTCCACGGATCTGCGGTTCGACCTGCCGTTTTCCCAATCGATTTCGGCGATGGCCGTGCTTCCCGGCGATCCGGGGGCCATCGTGGTGAACTACCGGACCGCAGCCGGCTGGGAAACGGTCGTGTATGACGACGGAGTCCCCCGCAGCCTTTCAATCTCCGGCCTGCAGGCCCGGGACTTGGAGCCGAGCCCGTCGGGCGAAACGCTCTACTCCTATGGGCCCAACCCCGGAGGCGGCTTCACGGGCGATGTGGTGCGGTTCCGCGTCTCCGACTCGGGATTGACTGCGGAGGGGCAGACCCTTCCGGACCGGTTCGACGAACAAAGCGAGGAAACAGCCTACTTCGACGGTCGGCTGTTCTTTTCCAATGGAGACATCATGGAGACGTCCACCTGGGGCGCCGAACCCAAATTCCCGCTTCCCCACTTGGGGGTCGGCATGGCGCTGCTCCCGGAGGCCGATCGGGCGGCCTTTTTGATTGTTGGTCCCGCCGATGAGCTGCGTGCCCGCCTGCTGGTCTACTCCGTGGCTGATCGGCAGCTGCGTTCCGAACACGAGTTGAGGCTCCCTTCGCCTCACATCGCGGACCTGCTCCATTGCGGTGCCGATCGGTTCGCGTTCCGCAGCCGGGATCAGGTGGTTTTCATTCGAACAGGCGGCGTTCCGGCGGCCAATCCCGCCGATCCCGGTTCCCTGCCTCGCTTTCGTGAGATTCGCAGAAGCGGGGATGAGATCCTGGTTTCGTTCCAGTCGGATCCGGGGGCCCTCTACCACTTGGAAAGCAGCAGCGACCTCTCCTCCACGAACTGGTCGGTCTGGTCTTCCCCCATCCACGGTGCCGCCGGCCCCGAGACAGTGGTCCGAACCAACCTGCCATCCGGCGACACGCTTTTCCTGCGCCTGCGGGTGGATCAGTCCGATCCATGAACCGGTCCCCTGCGGCGATGTCTGGATCGCGCCATGGCCCGGCTCTGCGACGATGCGGGTTGGCCGGAGCCGGGACATGGCCTGCCGACCGCGAAGACCGAACTTCGGTCGAAGAGTTTTCGTGGCGCCGAAACCAGTTTCTCGCCAAACACGCCCCGGTGTCTTAAACCGACCGCGTGCCGACCGAAACCGAACGCCCGCTCATCGCCCGCTG
>CAMLMI010000247.1 GCA_946480965.1 uncultured Verrucomicrobiales bacterium
GGGGTCAGGGGTGGGTTGGCCACTGAGTTCCACCGAGACTTCCGTTCCGGCGGGCGCGTGTTTGAGTGCGTTGTCGATCAGGTTGACCAAGGCCTGCTGGATCGCGCGGGCGTCTCCCATCACCGTAGCCGCCGTTGTGAAACGGCGGACTTGATGCTCCCTCTTGGACGGCTCCTCCGCCTCGTCACCTCGGCGGCTACCGGCGAGGCACAACCTCACGCCGTGCTGGGCCGCCACCGGTTCCAGCAACCGCACCGTCGTCTCGGTCAACGCGGCGAGGTCGGTCGGCTCCATGTCGTATTCTTTCCGGCCCTGCTCGATGCGGGAGAAGTCTAGGACATTTTCCACCAGCGACGAGAGCCGGCGGCATTCCTGGAGGATGAGGCCGAAGTATTCTCGCTGCCGTTCCGGTTCGGCCGGGGCGCCGCGCGTGAGGTTTTCCGTCATGAGCCGCACCGCCGCGATGGGCGCGCGCAGCTCGTGGGAAACGGCGGAAACGAAGTTCGACTTCTGCTCGTTGAGCGCGAGCTGCCGATGGAAGGCGCGGCGGGCGAGGAGGAATCCGAGCACGGAGACCGCTGCCGCTCCCAGTGTGATCGATCCCATGAGCCAAGCCCGGCTCCGGGCACGCGCGAACAGCGCAGCCGGATCGGCTAAGAAAACTGTCACCCCCACGCTTGCCGGTCGAATCGTTGGGGGTGGAACTTCAAAGCTCATTTCCGCAGGAAACACCGCGACGTTCGTCGGAATGGAATTGGCCGTGGGAGACGGCGCTCGAACCGAGAGGGAGGACTTCAGCGAGGAAAACATCAACGGAGCGGTCGCGGAGGCCAATACGCGAGGAGTCTTTTCCCCGCCCTTCCTCACCAAAATCGGCCCCAGCGATTCTCCCTCCAACGTCACCCCCAGACTGAACGGCCCACCTTTCCGAAGGCCGTTGTCAGTCGCCCACTCGCCGAGACTCGCTTTCAGTGTCTCCGCTGGAACGAAAATGACCGCATCGGCCAACCATGCGGGCGATGTTCCGGAGCGGCGGTTTTCCTCGGGCGAAGCCGCCCATGCGAAGGTCCGTTGCCCAGAAACTTCAATCCATGCGGAAGACTGGACCGGGCCACGCCCACCGAGCCGACCCGAGAGGGCGAAAATCATGGCGAGCCGTCTCCGCTCCTTCTCGACCATGTAGCGCAGTTGCGGAAACGAGCTTCGCGTCCGGCTCAGAACATGGTCGAAAAGCTCGGGTGAAATGGCTTCGCCCCATAACGCGAACTGGGCGGTGAGCCGTGAATCATCCCCCTCGAACCGTTCGGCCAAATGAGCCAAGCCGAGCGCGGCCAAGGGGAGTCCGGACTCGGTGGGAACCCGACCAATCCGTCTGAGCTCGTTCAACAGCGGAGCTACATCCGGTTTCTCCGCGAGGAGTCGGCGCAGTTCGGCGTTCGCCCGAGCCGGAGCCGATGGGGCGGTCGCCAAGAACTCATCCCAGAGCCGGGCTGCGTTGGTGGAGGCAGCCGGTTCCGTCAGGGCCCGGTCCCAGCAACGCAGCGATTCACCGGAGAGTTCGGAGTGCCATGCGGGAGGAACCGGCACGGCGTCCGGCCAGAGGACCAGTGGCAGGAGACCTCGTTCATCCAGAACGACCGTCTCGGTAAAGAATGGGCCCGCATCACGTCGGCCAATATGAGCCTCAGGGCGGATCCCTATTTTTGCCCCTGTTTCGTGGACAGCGACCTTCCCGGCAAAGACGCGCGGGGCACGCGAGCCGTTTAGGATGGAGGCGACCGGCGGATTAGCGGCCTCACCGAGATGGTGCGCCAGATCCTTCGCCCAGCGTTCCGCCAGGATCTGCGCTTCTTGGACGGCATCGTCCTCCACGCTGTGATAGTCGCGCTGGATGGCCCAGACTGAGGCGCCGACCAGCAGCCCGACCGGCAGCAGGATGAGCACGCCTTGCCAGAGAAAGCTCGGACTGCGGTTGGAGGTTCGGCGGCTCATCGGCGGCGGCATGGTGCCGGGGACGATGCGCAGGGCAAGCCGGAGGAGTTGTCAGGGATTTGTGAAATCGGCCGCGTAGTGGCGGACGTCCCGTCTGCCGTAGAGGGCGGGCGTCCCGCGCCCGGATGCAAGGCGTTCATGGTGGATTGAGATCCCATGACAGAAGGAACGTTCCTATCCGGCGGGCTGGAAGCCGCGCCTCTACGGCAGGTGGGACACCCGCCGCTACGGGGCGCTGGCACGGGCGATGCGATCTTGGAGGCAGATCCCATGAAGACCCTGTTTCCAGTCGAGAAAGCGTCGGGTTCGCGCAGAAGGGGTGAGGTTCACGCACCGGTAGTCGGTGCAGAGGTGGGCGTGGAATTGCCGGGCAGGAAAGTCCGGCCAGCAGAGCGCGAAGTGGCCGTTCGCTGGCTCGCAGCGGAGTCGTGGGACATCCCCATCCAACCCGGAGGCCACCATGAATCCTGATGCATCTTCGCCCGATTCTCCCCAGCGCTCGTTCGTGCCGGAGGAAGCTTCGTCCGTCGCGTGGACCACCGACGGGGAGTTCTCCGATCCCTTCAACTGGCGGCAGTGGCTGCGCCGGCTGCTGGTCTGCAACCCGTTCTTCCTGCTCAGCGCGGCATTGCTGCTCTTCGGACTGAACCGGCTGTCGGTCGATCCGAATTTCCTCCAGCGCGAGGAGGCGAAGCTGCTCTTCAACTTCGGCGCGCTCCAGGGCTACGAGATCCTGGTGGTGGGCACGGCGCTGGTGCTGGCGCGGCGACGGATCTGGTATGACTCGTCGCTGCTGGTCGTGGTGGAGCAGGGGCTGTTGCTCGTGCCGTTCCTCTTCATCACGCAGGCGGCGTTGATCGACCGGCGGCTGGCGAGCGCGCTTTCGGTGGTGGCGGCGTTGCTGGCGCTGGCCCGGATGGCGGCGGTGCGGCGGTGGTTTCCGCGCTTCAATCTGCCGCGCGGGCTCGTCGGCCTGGGCGCGCTGGTGCTGGCGGCGAACCTCGCGCTCGTCTTTGTCTCGCGGCACGTGATGGAGACCACGTTCGAGAACTGGCAGCGGCCGAACGAACTCGTCTGGGCGCTGCTGTTGCCGCTGCTGGTGGCCGGCGCGAACCTGTTGCCGAAGCCCGTGGCGCATGGCGGCGCGGAACCGGAACGGCCATGGCTGCCGCTGCTGATCGCGCTGCTGTGGATGGCGGGCACGGCGGTGCATGTGTGGTGCGTGGCGTGGATCTGCAAGCTGCCGTTGGAGGCGCGGCACCTGGCCCCGGCATTGTGGGTGGCGGCGTGGACGGCGTTTCTGCGGCTGGGCGACTGCACGGCGACGCCTTCGCGGTTCGGGAAACAGATGCTGCTTGGATTGGCCGCGGCTTTGCCGCTGCTGGCTCTGGCGCGACCGGGATTGTGCGCGCTGTTGATGGGGTTCAACGGGGTCGCGTTGCTGGCGATGGCGTGGAAGGACGCGGAAATCCGCAGGCTCTCGCAGCATCTCGCGGTGGCGTCGTTCTCGGGCATGGTCGCGTGCATCGCGCCCGGATGGACGCCCGTATGGTTCGGCCCCCGGCTCTCGACGGCGGAGGTGCCGATGATCGGCATCGGTCTCTATCTGGTCGCGAGCGCGTTGTGGAGGAGCCATCCGGGCTTCGGCGTCGCGGCGGCTCTGATGGTGGCCGTGGGCGTCGAGAACCTGGGACTGGCGAGCTCGGCGCATGGCGTGGTCCAAACGGCGCTCCTCGTCCTGGTCGCGCACAGCCTGCGGTGGAACGATGCGGATTCCGCCGGCGCGATCTGGCTCCGACGCTGCGCTTTGGCCGGGTGGTGGTTGAACGCCGTGGTCTGGACGCGGAGCGCGGAATGGACGCCGGTCGGGGCGACCTGCGCTTCCGCCGCCGTGATCCTGTTGCTCTGGGTGCTGTGGACACGACGCGGGCATCCGGTGACGAAGCTGGTGCCCGTCGCGGCGCTGGCCGTGGCGCTGAGCGGTCCCGGGAATTCGCTGCAACAAACCGGTTCCACCGGTCTCTTGGCGGTGCTGGGCAGTCTGGGGCTGTTCGCGGCGGGTTTCGTGTTCGCCATGAAACGTCCCGCACGCGCGGCGTCCACGGCCGGAGAAGCCGCGCCCACGGAGAGCGTTTCCTAGGCGGGAACGATCAGAAATCGCCCCAGAAACAGGAACGCTTCGGCCTCCCGCCGACGGATCGACACCGGACTGGCACGGGATCGTCACGACGGTTCCAGGACACGGAGCTTGAGTTCGCCAACTCGAGCGGGTCTAAACACCGGCCGTGCCTGACTGGTTGTCCATCGTCGTTCTGGGGATCATCGAAGGTCTCACCGAGTTTTTGCCCGTGTCGTCCACCGGCCACCTGCTGCTCGCGCAGAACAGCGGCTGGCTGCCCCAACAGTCGGACCTCTTCAACGTGGTCATCCAATCCGGCGCGGTGCTCGCGGTGCTGGTGGTCTTCGCCAAACGGGCGAAGGATCTCGCGCTCCGCTGGAAGCAGCCGGAAAACTCCGACTACCTCTCCAAGCTCGCGGTCTGCTTCCTCGTCACGGCGGCGGGCGGGCTGGTCCTGAAGAAGCTCGACTTCGAGCTGCCGGAAACGGCCGCGCCCGTCGCCTGGGCTACGGTGATCGGCGGCGTGGTCATCCTCGCGGTGGAACGCTGGCTCAAGGGACGGCGCGTGGACGACCGGCTCACCTGGACCATCGCGCTGGCCGTGGCCGGTGCCCAATTGTTGGCGGCGACGTGTCCCGGGACGAGCCGGTCCGGGGCCTGCATTCTGGCCGCAATGGCTCTGGGCTTGGCCCGCCCGGCGGCCACGGAGTTCTCCTTTTTGATCGGAGTTCCAACGCTTCTTGCCGCTGGCGGATTGAAGATCGTTTCCGCGCTGCGCGACGGCACGGCGGCGAACGAGGACTGGGGGCTGGTGCTTTTGGGCACGGTGGTCTCAGCCGTGACCGCCTTCGTCGTCGTCAAATGGCTCCTGCGCTTCGTCCAGACCCACACGCTCAACGTCTTCGGCTGGTATCGGATCGCGCTGGGCGTGGCCATTCTTGCCTTCCTGCGGTAGTTCTTGCCGCGTTTCGCCCGCCGCCAGCGGGGAGAAGCGGGCATTCCGCACACGGCCATTCCGGTGCCGCAGCCTCTTCATCCTCCTAGGGAAACGGAGTCCTAGGTCCACGCCCCAACGAATCCTCCGTCCCGGCCTTGGCACTGCCAATGAAGGGGTTAGGACCGCTCGTTTCCGGGTGGCGAAGGCCCGGGGGCGGTTCGTCCGGCATGGTCGCCCGCCAGAATCGGGGGTGGGAAATTTCGAGCGGTGGCCCGCTTTTGGCTGTCCATTAAGGACTATGCAGCAGTGTTGGGTCTTTGCCGTAGCGACTTCGCGTCTTCACGCGGAGCAGGTCGTAGAACGTCTGCGCGCCGGAGGCGTGTCGGCGGGCGACGTGTCGGTGCTGGTCCCGGTGCCCGCCACGGGCGCGAGTGCCCGCCCGTTGGGAACGGTTCTTTCCATCGCGAAAAGCGGTCCCTTGGGCTGGCTGCGTTCCCTGGTGGAGCTGCCCTGCGCGCTCGGGCTTCCGGCCATCGCGGGCGGTCCCTTGGGTGATCTGCTGGATGCGGCCGGCACCGGCGGCCTCCTCCCGGCGCTGGAATCCCTGAACGTGGTCGAAGGCGATGCCCGCAGGCTCCTCGCCCGAGTGGAAGACGGCCAGGTGCTGCTGGCGGTCCGGACCGCGTCGCCGACGCGCTTTGTCCTCACCTGCGATCTTTTCCGCCGCGCCGGCGCGACCGATCTCACGGTCGCCCAGCCCGCAGAGAGCCATTCCCCGGCGGGCCGCCAAACGGCCTTCGCCCTGCCCCGGTTCGCCTGAGCCGGACACGGCAGAGGGCGCATCACGCCGAGATCGCCAAGGCCGCAAAGGAAGGGGAAAGGATCGGCGTTTCAGATCTCACAGATCGTGCGCATCGCGTTCTTTGCGTGAAACCCTGCTTTTTCGCGTCTCCGCTCCCACCGTCCCTTGATTCGCCACTTTCCTTGTTCCGGAACCGCCGGGCCGTCCGGTAGCTTGCGCCCATGCGCGTGTTGATCGTCGGTTGCGGCTACGTCGGACTGCCCCTCGGAGAAACGCTGGCCCAACAAGGCCATGAAGTCTTCGGCCTGCGCCGTTCCAGCGACGGAGCCGCCGAATTGACCGCCGCCGGCATCCAGCCGCTCTGCGCCGACATCTGCCATCCCGAGCAGCTCGCCGCCCTGCCCGGACCGTTCGACTGGGTGGTCAATCTCGTCTCCTCCGGCAAAGGCGGTGCCGACGTCTATCGGCAGGTCTTCCTTGAAGGCACCAAGAACCTCGTCGCCTGGCTGCGCTCCCAGCCTGCGCCGCCGAAGAAGTTCGTCTATGCCAGCAGCACGAGCGTCTATGGCCAGACCGACGGTTTGCCGGTGAAGGAATCCAGCCCCACCGCGCCGCAAAGCGCGACCAGCCAGCTGCTGGTGGAGACCGAGGCGCTGTTGGCCGAAGCGGCGAAGGGCGGCTTCCCCGCCGTCGTCCTGCGCGTGGCGGGCATCTACGGGCCGGGACGCGGACACCACTTCCAGAAATTCTGCCGCAACGAGGCCCGCATCGAGGGCAAGGGCGACCGCATCATCAACATGATCCACCGCGACGACGTGGTGAACTGTCTGGTCGCCGCGCTCAAAAGCGGCCGTCCCGGCGAGACCTACAACGCGGTGGACGACGAACCGGTGGCGCAGGTGCATTTCTACCGCTGGCTCTCCGAGACCCTCGGAAAGCAGATGCCGCCCGTGGCGAGCGAGGCCGAGGCGGCGGAACGCAAACGCGGCCTGACGAACAAGAAGGTGTCCAACCGCCGCCTGAAGATGGAGCTGGGCGTGCAGCTCAAATACCCGACCTTCCGCCAGGGCTACACCGCCGAGATCAAACGACTCGAAGACGCCGGCCAACTGGAACTGGCCCCGGACGAGCGGTGAGGCCCAGATGGCTTGATTCCGAG
>CAMLMI010000248.1 GCA_946480965.1 uncultured Verrucomicrobiales bacterium
TAGGCTTCGGCCGGGAAACCGGCACCGACGTTGAGCGACGTGTCCTGCGTGCCGTCGAGGTTCACCTGGGTGAGCCGGTTCGAGTGGATTCCGAGCGTCGCGAAGTTTCCGACCGCGACGAGCTTGCCCGTCGGGGTGAGCGCCACGCTGTTCACGTTGCCGCTGGCCGTGACCCCTTCGAGGAAGGTCGTGTCGCGCTCGCCGTCGGCCGTGATCTTGAGGATGCGCGGAGACGGGTTGTTGAAGTTGCCGACCACGATCCAGCCGCCATCGGGCAGCGGGACGATCTCCTGCACCGTGCCCGGCACCGACGGACTGAAGGTCCGGTCCACCGAGCCGTCGGCGAAGATCCGGCGGAAGTAGCCGCCGAAGCCGTCGTAGGAACTGAAGCTGCCGCCGACCAGGGCGCCGCCGGTTTCCAAAGGCAGCACGCGATACACGGGATTGCCGGCGCGCGGATAGAACGTGAGATCGACCGTGCCGTCGTCGTTAAGCCGGGCGAGGTTTCGCAGGCCGAACGGACCGCCGACCGACGAGAAGTCGCCGCCGATCCAGATCTTGCCGTCGGGGCCGACCGTCACGTCGCGGACCAATCCGTTGGGCGGATTGCCCAGCGCGACGAGGAACGATTCGTCCACGGAGAAATCGGTGTTCAGGCGGACGAGGTTCGAGACGGTCACGCCGTTGAACTGCGAGAACTGGCCGGCGATGAGCCAACGGCCGAAGCGATCGCGCTCGATGTCGTGGATCTGCACGGTCCCGGTGGTGCCGACGACGTTGGTGAACAGGGTGTCCACCACGCCGTTGCTCTGGATGAGCGCGAGCTTCGCGCGCGGCTGGGTGAAGTCGCCGCCGACCAATACGCGCCCGTCGCCGAGCGGATGGATCGCGCGGACCGCGCCGTTGAAGGCCGGGCTGGCGACGAAGGAGGAGTCGCGCTGGCTGGGCTGGGGATAAACGGTGAGGGCCGCAGCCGGGCTGTTGGTGAAGCCGTTCGAATTGATGGCCCGGACGGAATACAGCGCGGCCGTGTTGGACTTCACGTTGGCGACGGTGAAGGACGCGTTGGTCGCGTTCGCGATGACGACGCCGTTGGAGAGCCATTGCCAGGTGATGGCGAGCGGGCTGTAGGCGGCGGCGGTGAAGGTCGCGGGCACATCCTCGGCCGAGGCGACGGGCTGGGGCAACAGGCTGAAGCGCGGAACCGACTCGTCGTCGAGCAGCCCGATGGTCTGCGTGGTGAACTGCCCAAGTTCGCCGTCACCGACGAGGCCCGAGAGGTTCACGGTGAAGGTTTCGTCGGCCTCGACCGCGCCGTCGTTCTGGATCGTCACGGCGAAGGTCTTCGGTCCGGCTTCGCCGTCGGCCCAGCTCAGGGTGCCGCTGGCGGCGGTGAAATCGCTGCCGGTGGTCGCGGTGCCGTTGGCCGTGGCGTAGTTCACGGAGAGCGTGCCCCGTGAACCGGCCACGCGCTCGACCGTGACGGTGACGCTGCCGACCGACTCAGCGACCTGTTGTTCTGCCGATGTAAACTGGACGGAGCCCGGTCCTGCCGTCAGCAGCGCGATCCGGCCGCGGCTCTGGCCGTTCACCGTCGTGAAGGAGCCGCCCACGGCGAAGCGCCCAAGGGCGTCCATGCCGATCGCGCGGACGAAGCTGTTCGCGCCCGTGCCGGTGATGAAATCGGGGTCCAGGGTGCCATCGGGCAGGAGGCGGACGAACCGTCCGACGGACTGGCCGTCCCAGGTGCCGAGGTCGCCGCCGAGGACGATGCGGCCGTCGGGCTGGATGAAGTGGGTGATGATCGTGCCGGTGCCGAGCCCGACGGGGAACGCGGGGTCGTGCGAGCCGTCGTTCCGCAGCATGGCCATGTAGCCGAGCGAAACGAAGCCGGTGGATGTCTCAATCGCGCCGAACGCTCCGGTGACGAAGATCCGTCCGTCAGGCAACAGGCTGAGCGCCTGGATCTGCCCGGTGAATCGGCCGGGGTTGGTGAAGGTGTTGTCGCGGCGGCCGTCGGGATTCAGCCGCACCACTTCCGAGCCCGAGGGCGACGAACTGCGATGGGAGGCGACGATCACTTTTCCATCGGGCTGGACGGCGATGCCATAGACCTGTCCGGCCAGCGCGGCGCTGACGAAGTTGGTGTCCGTCCGTCCATCGGGCAGCACGCGGCGGACGGCGCCGCTGTCGCCGAGATACGCGCCGCCGTCCTGCAGCGGCCAGGTGGCGAGCACGGAGGAGGCGGAGATGTTCGCGTTCGAGTAGGTGAGATCGAGCGAGCCGTCGGCGAGGATGCGGGCGACCTTGGAACGGTTGAAGGTGCCGAAGCGGCTGAAGTTGCCGGAGATCAGGAGGCGGCCGTCGGGATAGGGCCGGACGGAGAAGACCGCGCCGTTCGGACCGACGCCGCCGGCGGGGAACGTGGCGTCCACCGTGCCGTCGGGGTTCAGCCGGACGAGGCTCGCCTGGACGCCGGTGCCGCCGTAGGTGGACATCGTTCCGACGACGACCAGTTTTCCGTCGGCCTGGAAATGGACGGCATACACGTCGTTGTTGAAACCGGTTCCGGGCGTGGTGAAGGACGGATCGGGCAGGCCTGCCGGGATGGTCACGGTTAGCTGCGCGCCGAGGCTTTCGACGAAGCCGACGGCGTTGCTGACGACCACGGAGTAGAGCGCCGCCTGGTTCGTCTGCACGTTGAAAAGATTCAGGATCGGAGCGGTCGCGCCGACGATGTCCACGCCGTTGGAACGCCACTGGTAGGTCACGGGCAGACCGGAGACGACGCCCACGGTGAAGCGCGCGCTGAAGCCAAGGAAGACCGACTGCGGCTGCGGATCGGTCGTGACCGCGGGCGCGGAGTCGTCGTCCGCGATGGTGATGAGCGACGTGGACTGAGAGCCAAGCGTGGCGCCGCCGGTCGGGCCGGAGAGCGCGAGTTGGACCGTCTCGTTCACCTCGGCGAGCGCGTCGGGCAGAATGGAGACGGTAAAGGATTTTGCGCCGCCTTCACCCGCCGCCCAGGAGAGCGTGCCGTTGGCGGCGGTGAAATCGGTGCCGCTCGCGGCCGTGCCGGAACTGGTCGCGTAGCTCACCGAGACCGCGCCAGCCGTGCCGCCGAAGCGGGCGACGTGGACGGTGGCCGCGCCGCCCGACTCGGGCGCGACGGTGTTGGCGACGGTGAACTGAAGCGTGCCCGCGCCGCCGGTGTGGCCGCCCACGAGCCGGGCGAGGCCGCTGAAGGTCTGGCCATTGAGCAGGGAGTTGTTCGGGTAGTTCGTGAACCAGCCGCCCACCACGATCTTGCCGTCGGGCGCGATGGCGGCGGAGTAGATGTGGACGAGGTCGTTGGTCTGGTTCTCGTTCGGGTAGGGCACGGGAGCGAAGCCGGTCTCCAACGAGCCGTCGGCTTTGAGCAGGGCCAATTGACCGCGCGGCTGGCCGAGCACTTCGCGGAAGCGTCCGGCTACGAGATAGCCGCCGGTCGGCCACGGCTGGATGTCGGACACCCAGCCGTCGGTCGCGTCGTCCCCCGCGAAAGCGGTGTCGAGCGTGCCGTCGGCCTTCAAGCGGGCAAAGAAGCGCGTGGTGCTGTTGGCCGCGCCCTCGATGAAGCCGCCGACCAGCACCGAGCCGTCGCCCACGACATGGAGGGTCTCGACGCTGGGATAGGGATCGGTGTGCGAGGGGAGGAAGGTGGTGTCCTGCGAGCCGTCGGCGTTCACCCGCATGATGCCGGGCACGGGCAGGCCGTTCCATTCGGTGAAGGTGCCGCCGAGGTAGATCTTGCCGTCGCCCTGCACGCCGATGGAGCGGATGACGGACGAGGTGCCGAGGCCGCCCGGAAAGCCGACGTTGAACGTCGTGTCGAGTGAGCCGTCGTTGTTCAGCCGCGCAATCGCCCGGCGCGAGGAACCGCCGAAGGAGGTGAAGAAACCGCCGACAAGAACCTTGCCGTCGGGCTGGAGCGCGATGTCGGTCAGGTAGCTGCTGTTGGCCGGCCCGGCGCCGCCACCGGTGAGGAAGCCGGTGTCGAGCGTGCCGTCGGCGTTCAAGCGGGCCAGATGGCTGCGCGACACGCCGGCGAAGGTGGTGAACACGCCGCAGACGAGAATCTTCCCGTCCGGCTGGACCACGATGTCGTTGATCTCGCCGAAGCCCGTGGAGGTGGAGGGACCGTTGCCGACGTTGTTGACGAAGGCGGTGTCCAGCGAGCCGTCCCCGTTGACCCGGACGAAGAAGCGGACGGCGGTCCCATTGAAGTCGATGAACCGCGCCTGCCCACCGGCCAGCACCTTGCCGTCCGGCTGGACCGCCACGGCCTGGATCTGGCCCAGCTCGAAGGCCGGGAGGGCGAGCGGATCGCTCGCGCCGTGGCCGATGGCGAAGGTCTGGTCGAGCAGCGCGGAGGGCGAGGCGGCCTGCGCGGTTGGAAGATGCGTCGTCAGTCCGACAGCGGCGGCGAGGGCCGCTCCGGTTCGTTTCAACCACTGGGTTCTCTTCATAAAAATTCTCGGGCCGGGCCGGAGCGCGGAGCATGGCTCCGCCGCTGCCGGACCGGCAGGCTTCCATCCAAGACGGCCATTTTCTGTTGGCCCAGCGGATGGGTTCTGGAACGAAGGTCGTCCTGGCGGAGCGATGCTCCGCGCTCCGGTTCGTCAACGTGTCACGGCACGGTCAGGCGCAGTTGCAGGAACTGCGCCGGTTGGGCGGCCCGACTGGTGTTGGATCGGATGGTCACCAGTTCGGTGCCGTCGCCCAGGTCGGTCGTGGTCGCGGTGGTGGAGCCGAGGCTGTCGGTGAACTGCACGTTGCTCGAAACGCGGATCTCGGGCGTGACCAACGGGGCGCTCTTGCGCCGGATGAACTGGATGGCCGGGTAGTCCTGGCCGCCGGTGGAGACGGTCTGCGCGACGGGCAGCAGGCCGGAGGAAGCGCCCTTCGGATCGGAGCCGAAGTAGTATTCCACGGCGTTCGGGATGCCGTCGTTGTCGGCGTCGTCGCCCGGGCCGTTGTTGCCAGCAGTAAGTCCGGAGGACGTGGCCCAGTCGGAGAAGCCACCGCCCCCGCCACCGATCACCTCGATGCTCAAGGTGGCCACGACGCTGGTCACGGCACCGTAGCTGTTGGTCACGACGACGGAGTAACCGCCGGCGTTGTTGGTCGAGGCGTTGGCCAAGGTGAGCAGGGCGTTGGTTTGCCCGGCGAGGTTCGCGCCGTTGAAGCGCCACTGGAACCGGAGCGGGTTCAGGCCACCGGCGGCCACGCTGAAGCGCGCGGTGTCGCCGGACAACAACTGCAAGCTCTGAGGCTGCGCGGCGATGACCGGCGCGAGCTGGCCGTCGCCCAGGAGCCGGGCGAGGCGATTGCGGCTCTGGCCGCCGATGCTGGTGAAGCCGCCCGCGACGATCGCGCCGCCATCCGGCTGCACGAGGATCGAGAGGACGGCAGCCGAAGCGCCGCCGAGCAGGCTGAAGCTCGCGTCCGTCGTGCCGTCGGCGTTCAGGCGCAGGAGTCGCTGGGCGGACTGGCCGTTGACGCTGGTGAAGTTGCCGCCCACGTAGGCGCGACCGTCGGGCAGCACGGCCAGCGCCGTCACCGAGTTGTTGAGCGTGGGCGTGTAGGCCGTGTCGAGCGAACCGTCGGCGTTGAGCCGGGCGAGGTAGTTACGGGACTGGCCGTCGAACTGGGTGAAGTTGCCGCCGACGAAGATCTTGCCGTCGGGCAGCACGGCCACGGCGTCCACGCTGTTGTTCGCGCCCGCGCCGGCGGCGAAGCCGGTGTCGAGCGTGCCGTTGGCGTTGAGCCGGGCGAGACGGCCGCGCGCCGTGCCGAGCACGCCGGTAAAGCTGCCACCGACGAGGATCTTGCCGTCGCTCTGCCGGGCGAAGGCGGTCACGGTGCCGCCCTGGACGAAGTTCGGCGCGCCGAACGCGGTGTCGGTCGTGCCGTCGGGCTTGATCCGGCCGAGGTTGGTGCGGAGCACGCCGCCGAGCGTGTTGAACGAGCCACCGACGAGCAGGCTCTCGTCGGGCAGGACCAGCAATGCCTGGACGCTACCGGAGTCGATCTCATTGGTGAAGGCGGTGTCGCGGAGGCCGTTGGTCAGGACCCGCGCGAGGCCGCGACGGGAGACGATGTTGTTCACGCTGTCCGAGGTGTAGTTGAAGTTGCCGCCGAAGTAGGCGCGTCCGTCGGGCAGCGCGGCCACGGCGTAGCGGATGCCGGTGTTGGCCGTGGTGGCGATGGTGTTGGTCCCGTGCGAACCGTCGGGGTTCAGCTTGGCGAAGGTGCCGGAGACACCGTCGAAGCTGGTGAACTGGCCGGCCGCATAGAGGCGGTCGATGGCCGGAGCCTCAGCGAGGGCATAGACCGTGTTGTTCGCGCCCTGGCCGGTGGCGAAGGCCGGATCGACCGTGCCTGCGGGCAACGACGCGACCGTGAGGAACGCCGGGGCGCTGGTGGCGTCGTCGAGCGGGTTGAGCGCGGCCAGCGTGTAGGCGCCCGCGTCCGCGCCGGAGACGGAGGGGAGCGTGAGGTTGAGGTTCGTCGCGCCGGGCACGTTCACGCCGTTGCGTTTCCACTGGTAGGTGAGCGGGGCCAGACCACGCACGTTGGCGCGGAAGGTGACGCTCACGCCCTGGGTGACGGAGAGGCTAGTCGGCTGGGCGAGGAAGTCGGGTCCGGCCAGGACGACCAATTCGGTGGCCGGGCTGGTCACGCTGGTGGTGCCGTCGCTCACGACAACGGAGTAGTTCGCGGCGTCGGTGCTTTGCAGCGGATTCAGCGTGAGCGTCGGACCGGTCGCGCCGGGGACATTCACGCCGTTCTTCCGCCATTGGTAGGTGAGCGGCGCGCCGGTGCGGGACCAAGCGCCGGCGGTCAGGACGGCGCTGCCGCCGACATTGAAGGCGCCGGCCAACGGCGGATTGGTGAAGGCCAGGCTGGTGGGCGTGCCGTAGAGGCCGGCGATCCGCGGACGGGCCGCGCCGTCGAAGGTGGT
>CAMLMI010000249.1 GCA_946480965.1 uncultured Verrucomicrobiales bacterium
CGACGGCTCTTCCAAGTGCTGACGGCTGGATTGGGAGGTGGAGCCGGAGCGGTCGGGCGCACGGTGCGGGCGGCGTTCGCGGAGTATCCGACGTGGACGAGCGTCGGCGCGTTGCCGGGCCTGGTGCTGTTGGGGGCGTCGGCGTGGCACTGGGGCGCGGGCGGGATCGTCTGGGTCTGGATGGCGGTGGCGGCGGGATTGGCGTTGCTCGGCGCGTTCATTGGCGCGGCGGCGGGCGTGGTGCGCGATGTCCTGTGCGAGCTGCCGTTGAACCACTACGGGCTTTGCCGGGGTCTCGGGGCCGACACCCGTGATGCCGAAACGCCGGCGCTGACGGTCTGGCTGGAGGCGTATCTGCGGAAGACGGCGGGGATGGAAGCGGCGGAGCGTCCGCTGACCTTTGGCGATCTGTGGGGCACGCGGGAGAGCGATCCCGAGATTGAGCCGCGCCGGATCAATCTGGAGATGATGACGAGCAACGTCTCGCACGGGCGGCCGTATCGGTTGCCGTTCCGGGACGATGCGGACCTGCACGAGAACCACCTCTTCTACTTTCGCCCGGACGAGTTCCGGAAGCTCTTCCCCGAGGCGGTGGTGGACTGGATGGTCCGGAATCCGCGCGGCCACGAGGACAAGCCGGAGCGCATCGCACGCCGCGAACGGTTGGCCCGGCTCGGCTACCATCCGTTGCCAGCGCCGGCGGATCTGCCGGTGATCGTGGCCACGCGGATGAGCCTGAGCTTTCCCGTGCTGCTGGGGACGGTGCCGCTGCACTGGATTCATCCGGGCTTCCGCAACGGCGAATTGCCGGAGCGCTGCTGGTTCTCCGACGGCGGATTGTGCAGCAACTTCCCGCTGCATTTCTTCGACGCCGCCGTGCCGCGTCGGCCGACGTTCAGCATCGATCTGACGGAGAAACCGGCGGGCACGCCCAAGGCGGAGCTAGGGCCGGAGATGGACACCACGAACAACCTGCCGCTCCAAGAACGCTGGAACCGGTTCGACACGGAGACGCCGTTCCGCCCCGGGATTCCGCCGAGGGAAAAGCCCGTGGCCGCGCGGTTCCCCAGCTTTGTCATGGCGTTGATCCAGACGATGCAGAACTGGACGGACGCGACGCAGGGGCGGTTGCCGGGCTTCCGCGACCGGATCGTGCGGGTGCCGCTCACGCCGGACGAAGGCGGCCTGAATCTCGACATGCCGAAGCACTTGATCGAGGCGTTGACCGAACGGGGCGAACAGGCAGCGGACGCGCTCTTGGAGCATTTCCACCATCCGGCAGACGGCCAGGTGATGACGTGGGACAATCACCGGTGGATTCGGCTCCGGGCCTACTTGGCGGGACAGGAGAAGTCGCTGACTCAGCTGCTCAACGCCATCGACCACGCCGAGAACGGCGACCGTAACTACGAGCAATGGCTCCAGGATCTGATCGCGGCCGAGCGCGACGGCGAGCACGCGCCGAGCTATCTGATGAACAAGGTCCAGTTGCAGTCCGCGCTAGATACGTTGCGGGCTCTGCGCGCGATCCGGGGCCAGTGGCCGATGTATCGCGCGTCGCACCGCGCCCCGAAGCCCCGCGCCGAGCTGCGGCCCCGGGCGCAGATTTGAGCTGGAACGATGTGGTGGGAGCCCGGGCGGTCACGTTCACGCGGCCGCGTTTCAAGCTAGCAAGAGCGTAATTCCGGGACGGTCGTTCTCCGCGCAGAAAGGTGTTCGTCCCACGCGGCCGACCAACCCTTCTTTGGATTCAGGCTGGTCTCTCGGACGTGGCCGTGCGCGCTTCTTTTCACGGCGCCTCTCCGGATGAGAGCTTGTCCGGAGAACCGCGCCTTTTTTGGAAGCGCAGGCTGTTTTCCTTCGTTCGGAACCCAGCAACAAGACTCTTAGCCCCGAGTCGAAGGGACAGGCGGGCCGTCCGGCTTCGCGGTTCCACCGGATTCTTCCTCGCTGGCTTCGCGAAACGGCAACGCGAGTTCGCAGGGGTTCTTGGCCAGCGATTCCAAGGCTTCGTTGAGATGGTTCTGGCCGATGCTCCAGCAGGCTGCAGCCGCCATGAAGGCGAACATTCCTCCGACCATAAACGGAATCAGCCAGTGCTCATCGAACACCGAAAAGAGAGATATGGCGAAGATGCAGCCCGGCAACGCCCATCCGAAGCCGAACGTGGAAAAGAGCGCCACCAGGCGATTCGGCCGAAGCAGTCCAAAGGCGAAACCCATGATCGCCACCCCGAAGATCTCGCCGGCGCCGCAGAGACCGAAGAGCACGAGAAGAGCGGCGGTTTCGAGCCGTTCGCCCTCGACGAGTCCATCGCTCCAACCGCGAAGCAGGCATAGACCAACGGCGGTCCCGAGTGCCGTTAGATACGGCATCAACAATGGCAGCCCCAGCCCACGGACAAACCCGACACGGAGCTCCGCAAGGGTCAACGGGGTGGTCAGAACCATTTCGAGGGCGCCGGAAGTTCTCTCCGAGCGGGCCCGTTCGATGCCCGAGGTCGCTGCGAGGAGCTTGATGCCGTTGAAGCAAAGCCAGGTGAAGAACCAGGTCGCGGTCATCTGCGTTCCGGCATCGAAGGTGAAAGCCCACCCCATTCCACCGATGGCCGAGGCGGCAACGGCCCAGGCGTTGAGCGAGGTCGAACGGTTTCGGCGGACCAGCCATTCGGTCGGGCGTTGTTCCAGCACCCGGCATAACGAGCCGCGACGGCTCCGGCCACCGAAGCGCAACCATTGCAACCATCGAGTCCAGGCATTTGCCCGATGATCGGCGACACGACCGCGGACCAAGCGACGGCATTGCCATGCTGCGATCCCGATCATCGCCCACGCCTCGGTTTGCGTGGCCGAGATGTTCGCGAGAAAATCAATCCATTCATCGGCGCTTTGGACCTTCACGGAGAGAGGAATGCCGCATCCGGGCAGAAACCACCGGACCAGGCGAACCGCTTCTGGCCTGTCGCCGGCCCCCTGCCAAGCAAGGGCGACCCAACTGGCGATCGCCGACGCCAGGAGAAAGCACGCCGCCGCGACCGTGGGATTGCCGTCTTCGCGGCTGAGCGCCGCCACGAGCAACCCAACCGCAAGCGACCAGAAGGCGAGGTTGACCATCGCCATCGAGGACAGCAGCACGTCTAGCCCGGTAACCCCTCCTGCCAACACCATAATGCCCGACGCGGGCGCCATCACGAGCAGGAGGGAAAAGGGCAGCATCAACTGGCCGACCAGCTTGGCCAGCAATACCTGCATTGGACGGAGCGGCGTGATGAAAAGCAGCGCGAGCGTTCCCTGGTGGCGTTCATCGGTCAGGGACGGCGCGGTGAGGGCCGCTCCGCAGAACTGGGCCAGCATGAAGCCCACCCAGAGCATGAAGTAGAATCCGCCCTGGCCGGGGTTGGTGGAAGCGCTGGCGGATTCGGCCGAGAGCACCGCCAGGAACGCAGCCATCGCGAGCAACGAACGGATGGTGAAAACCCACCCTTTCCGGCCAAAGGTGCGAAGTTCGCGTTCGATCACTGGCGGCAGTTGAACCATGCGCCGTGAGCTACCTCGCTCCTCCCGGCAGCGGCGGCGGGCTGCGGCGCATCGCGGAGAAGATCCGGGCGAAGAGGCCGCCTCCGTCCTTGCGCTGGCCGATGGCTTCGCTGCGGAACCGGAGCCGCAGCCGCGTGGAGGCATACGCATACCAGCCGACGGAGTTGCCGACGGCCAGGGCGAGCCAGAAGAGGATGACGGCGATGCCGGAGAGTTCTCCCCGGAACCGGAAGGGCAGGATCGCGGTGAAGGACATGGCGGCGATGAAGACCGCCCAGGGCAGGGCCAGGATGCGGGTCACGGTCTTGGTCACGGCCGCGTTGGCCCGGCGATGCGTCAGGCCGAGCCACATCGACAGCACGGGAATCGCGACGAGATCGGCGGCGAGCGCGATGAAGCCCGCGATCCACACGAGGGCCATCGTCCCCTGCTCGGAGCCGGACATTTCCCCCATGAACCGCGCGAAGAGCAGCACATCCACCAGCAGCAGGCAAAGCACCGGGCCGCGGAACTGCCGCACGAGCGACTGCTTCTGTCCCCGGAGGATGTCCGACACGCTCATCGCGGAGCAGAGCAGGAGCTCGATCGCGCCGCTGTTCCGGTCCTGGTTGAACTGCCGGCACGCGGCCGAGGCGACGAGCAGCTTGATCGAGGTGTGGAGGATGATGGCGGTGAAGAGGCACCAACCGGCGTCGAGCCAATCATTGGGCCAGAGCAGCAGCCCGCCGAACCACAGCGCGCCCAGCACGCCGAAGACGATCCAGGGCATGGCTTGCTGGAGGCGGTTCCGTTGGCAGAGCCAGAGCACGGGATTGATCTCCAGCAGGAAGCGGCGCGGGGTGGAGAGGGTGAATCCGGCGGTGGTCCCGGTTGAACCGGGCGTGGACGCGGCTCCAGCTTTGGGCGAAGAGCCTGCGCCCATCGCTTCGCGCCGGAAGACGGAGGGCAAGATCCACGCGGCGGCGACGAGGCAGACGACGATCTCCACGGAGGTGGTGACGAGCGCGAGCTGGAAGGTCCACCAAGCTTCGGGCTTGGTGTATTCCCCCGAGAGCGCGACGACGACCGGTGCGCCAGAGCTGAGGCCGAGCAGCGATTCCGCTTCGGAGTTCCCCACCAATCCCAGTTCGTGGCCGATGGCCAGGCCCAGCAACGGTCCGCCGAGCGAGAGGATCATCAGCAGCACGGCCGCGCCGAGCGAAGCGCGGTCGTCGCGGAAGACCACGGAGCAGAGGAGGCCGATGGCGAGCGACAGCGCCAGCAGCCCGAGCAGCGCCACCAGCAGCAGCCCGAAGCTCTTCAAGGTGACGCCGCCGAGCAGGAACGGCAGGGCGAAGAGCGGGAAGACCGAGAGCAGGCTCAACAGCGCCTGGACCGTCGCGGCGCCGAGTTTGCCGAGCGCGATGTCGGCCCCGCGCAGATCGGTGAGGAACAGGAGGCCGAGCGTTCCCTCGCGTTTCTCCACGCTCAGGCAGTCGGACGTGAGCCGCAGTCCGGCGAAAGCGCAGATGAAGGCCGTGAGCCCGCCCAGCACGCCGAAGAGGATGCGCCCAATGTTGAAGGGCGCTTCATTGACCGAGGCGAGCAGAACCCAGAAGGCGATGACGGTGAGCACGGCGACCGCGCCGACCCGGCCCCAATACGTGCGCGGCTTGCGCCCGGCGACCCGCAGCTCGCGTTCGATGATCGGCAGGAACCTCATTGGCCGTGGAGTAGAACGGGGGACCGGGCGGCGGTCGAGCGAAAGGTCGTGGGGGCGGCCCGGCCGGGCAGGGGGCGTCGCCCACCGGGGTCCGGCCTGCCGCCGCCGAGCCCGCGTCTGTGCCGGAAAACGCCCACAGTCCGGTTTGAACCTCCTCTGGCCGAGGTGGTCCCATCTTCGTCTCCGATTTGTTCCGGGGATAACCGTTGGCAAATGGACCGGTGTTCACTACGTTCCCGGCCTTTACTCAGGAACCATGCGTCAATTTTTGACCATCGCAGTCAATGCCTTCATGGAGCTGGTGCGGCAGCCGGTCTTCCTGCTGCTGATGTCGGCCTCCACGGTCTTCTGCGTGGCGTTGTCCTGCGTGAACTACTTCGGCTTCGGCGACGAACCGAAGCTGGTCCGCAACAGCGTGCTGGCGGTGATGCTGCTTTCCGGCCTGTTCGGCGCGGTCCTGAGCGCCTCGGCCTCGGTGGCCCGGGAGATCCGCACCGGCACGGCGTTGGCCGTCCTCTCCAAGCCTGTCGGTCGAGCCCAGTTCCTCATTGCCAAGTTTGTGGGCTTGGCTGCGGTGCTCGCCCTGATCACCTACATCAACCTCCTCGGCTGCCTCTCGGCCTCCAAGATGGCCTTCGACGCCTATGGTTCCACCGATTACCGCTCGCTCTCGATCTTCGTGGCGGCGGTGGTGGGGGCCTACGTGGTGGGCGGGTTCAGCAACTATTTCCTGCGCCGCAACTTCGTGGCCGACGCCTCCTTCGCCCTCGTGGTGCTGCTAACCCTCGCCTTCGGGCTGATCTGGGCGCTGGAGCGGGAGGCCCGGATCTTCACGGACAAGCCGATGGTGAACTGGCAGATGGTGCCGTGCGCCGTCCTGATCCTCTTCGCCCTCTGGATTCTGGCCGCCTTGGCCCTGGCGCTTTCCACCCGGCTGGACGTGATCCCCACGCTGGCGCTGTGCAGCGGCATCTTTCTGCTGGGGCTGATGTCCGACTATCTCTTTGGCCGCCCGGCGAGCGAGGGTTCGCTCTGGGCGAACGTGATGTATGCCGTGACGCCAAACTGGCAGCTCTTCTGGGCGGTGGACGCGCTGGACACGAGCAAGGCCAAGATCATCCCGTGGGCCTATGTCGCGAAGGCCTTCGGCTACGTGGCCGCCTACGCGGGCGCGGCGCTGGCGCTGGCCCTGATGCTGTTTGAAGACCGTGAACTGAGCTGACATGGAACGAAACCATTTGAAGATCGGACTGGTGAACTGGCTGGCGCTGCTCGTCGGCACCGGCGTCTGCTTCGGCATCTCCCGCTACGTGAACTCCGCCGCCGGCCTCGTTGCGGCGGTGCCTCTCCTGATCGGCGCGCTCGTCGCGCTGGTGAGCTGGGTCCAGATGCGGCTGGAGGAGCGCGAGCGGCTGGAGCGGCTGGAGTTCGACGAGCTGAACAAGCAGAAGGGATCGAGCGCGCTCTTCAGCGTGGACGAGGCCGACACCTTCGCCGCCCGCCAGTCCCGGGAATCGTTCGAGAAGTATTTCGTCCGCGCTTTCACCGTGCTGCTGCTGATCGGCGAGATCGCGGCGGTGGTGTTCCTCTGGCGCTGGCTGGACGGCTCCACCGGCACCGTGGTGACGGCCAAGGCCGGCGTCGGCATGGCCGTGCTCGGCATCGTGGCGCTGCTGTCGTTCCTGCTCGGCAAATACGCGGCGGGCGTGGCGCGTTTGAACG